>JAZNSV010000174.1:0-11214 GCA_045591485.1 Bacteroidales bacterium
TTGTAACGTTGCCCGATATGGGCAGACTCCCCATATCGGGCAAGGTTACAACATTTTCGAATAAATGCTAAAGAAGTCTTTATCAAGTACTTTTGATATTTGATATAGTCGTTGAGTGTCAATGGTTGGCATAAGGAATACCTTGTTTACAGTACGTATATTGACACCTATTCGCTCTGCAAACCATTCGTTGGTGCGGCCCTGCCGGCGGAGTTCCTCCCTGATGAGGTTGCCTATGTGTATCTGCATAGTGGTTGCTGTTTGTGCGCTTGGCTACCGATTCCTTGCTTTACTCCGACGACCACAGACAAAAAAGAAGGCGAGTAATCTCGTCTCCTGACTGCGGTCGTGGAATACCTCTCAAAGGAAAGACCAAATACTCGCCTATTTGCGAGCACTTGCCTTTGTCTTCCTTTGAGCCTTTGATGAAATTTCCACGTTTCAGTCAGGTCGGAACAAATAGCAAACGCTATGTTAATAATTATTATGTTGTCTATTATGTCTTTATCTCATTTTTATATCATTATTTAATCGTTGCAAAATTACACTTTATTTTTCAATCTGCAAAATTATTCTGAGAGGGCCGCCAGGCGGAAGAATAGCTGGGCGGCGGGTTCGACGAGGGCGTCGGGGAAGTCGTAGTCGGGATGGTGGAGTTCGGGCTGGTGCTCGCCGCTGCCGATGCCGAACATGGCGCCCTTGTAACGGAGGAGATACTCGGCGAAGTCCTCGCTCCAGCGGTTAGGCTCCATCTGATAACGGACACGAAGCGGCACATCCTCTGCCGCTTTTTCTATTGCTTCCACGCAATCGCCGTTGTTCTCGGTGGCGCGGAAAGGTTCAACGAGAGAACGACTGACTTTCAAACCATAACGAGCAGACACCTCGTCTACTACTTGGTTGGCTTCTGAGAGCATTTTTTCCATCTCGTCGTTGGTGAAAGCACGGAGGGTGAACATCACTTCGCCATGCCCCGCCGAAGTGCCGAAGGCCGGCTGCCCGATGTGGACACATATCAAGGTACTCTGACGGAATTCTCCATCCCGTCCATTAAATCCGTTGAACCTATTGATAATCTCAGCGATAGCCATCCCCGGATTGATGCCCAATTCGGGTGTCGAAGCATGTGTCTCGCGACCGTCGAGGTGGTAGACCACACCCGTGGAGGCGGCGGCGAAAGTCCTCGGACAGAGTACTACGGTGCCCAGCGGATAGCCCGGAAGGTTGTGCATGCCGAAGAAGCGCACGATGTTGTACTGCTGCAGGATGCCGCTCTCGAGCACGGCCTGCGAGCCGGTGCCGGTCTCCTCGGCGGGCTGCCAAAGAAGGAGAATATTGCGGTTGCCTTTGTGTGTTGCATCGGAGCTTATGTGTGTTGCAACAGTGCCTTTGTGTGTTGCAACAGTGTTGCAACATACCTGACTGTCAATCAGCTCGGCCACGCGGAGCATTATGGTGGTGTGGCCGTCGTGGCCGCAGCGGTGGCCGATGGGCAGTGCGTCGGTGTCGGCGCGCAGCGCCACCGTGGGCGCCTGCGGGTCGCTGCCCCACACAGCTATCACGCCCCAGCCGCCAACATTGGTATACACCTTGTCGGGATGCAGGCCTTGCAGGTGACGGACAATCATATCGTGTGCAAACTGCTCGTTGCCGGCGGTCTGCGGATGCTCGTGGAGCTGATGGCGTATTTCCTTGTAATCAATCATAGTTTCAAAATCTGTTCGCGGAAGAAGTCGCCGCGGTGTTCGAAGTTGCGGAAAGCGTCGTAGCTGGCCGCGGCCGGCGAGAGGAGCACCACCCCCCCCTGCGGCGTGTGCGCGGCACACCAGGGGACGATTTTGGTGTAGTCGTCCTCGATGAGAGTGGCTGAGTGGCTGAGCGACTGAGTGGCTGAGTGTATCCTGCGACCAGCTTTGCCAACGAAGACAAGGTTCGCGATGGGGTGCTCTTGCAGGAAGGCCACCAAGGGGCTATAGTCGATGCCGCGGTCGAAGCCTCCGAGAATCAGCGTATCCACGTGTTTCAGGGCCTGCACCGCCGCAATGGCGGCCGCCGGAATGGTGCTGATGCTGTCGTCGTACCATCTGATGCCATGCACCTCGCCTATGAACTCCATGCGGTGGCGCAGCCCCTTGAAAGTGGAAAGGGGCAAGCGGAAAGAGGAAAGCGGCTGGCGCGTCACCAATTGCGCCACGCGGCAGGCCACGAGGGCGTTACTACGATTGTGCTCGCCTGCCAGGTGGCAGGCTTCCAGCAACGCGCTCTCCTCGTCGGAGATGTCGTGGAGGCTGTAGGGGTGGAGTGTGGAGACGCAGCACGCTGCGTCTCTACAGACGAGGTCACGCAGCTCCTCGTTGTCGGTGCAATAAAAGAAATGGTCGCCCGCCTGCTGGCGGAGCCCTATCTGCATCTTGGCCATCTTGTAGCCCATATAGTCAGCGTAGTGGTCAAGGTGCTCCTGGAATAGGTTGAGCAGCACCGCCACGTGCGGACCGCGATGGATATTCTCGAGCTGATGGCAGCTCAGCTCGGCCACCACAAGCGAGTGCTCGTCGAGCCCGTCGAGAATGTCGAAGAGCGGTATGCCGATATTGCCAGCCAATATCGAGCCCGGCAGCAGATGGTGTATCAGGCTGGCGGTGGTGCTCTTGCCCTTGGTGCCGGTGACGCCTATGGTGCGGTCGCCGTAGACCTGAAGGAAGAGGTCGGTGAGGCTGGACAAGTGGAAAGTGGATAGTGGAAAGTGGAAAGTGGGGATGCCGGGGCTTTTGATGACGAGGTCGAAGGGCCAGTCGTCGTGCCACAGGTCGTCTGTGTCTTTCCACTTCCCGTTTTCCACCTGGGTGGCAATGGTGACGGGTGCCTCGGGCAGAAGCCTCGCAATCAGGTGCTCGGCGCTCTTGCCTTCGCGGCCGTAGCCGGCTATGAGTATGCGGTGCCCCGCAAGCAGGGCTTTCAGTTGTTCTTCTCTGTACATGCTGCTTGTAGTATTTGGCGCTCTTCGTCGGTGAGGTTGCCTAGGGGGAGGATGTCTTGAAGGTCGTCAGGGGCGTTAATGTCCGGAATGTCCTTAAGGTCTTTAAGGAGGGCGGGGATTGGTGTGGAGGTGTACCAGCGGTGGATGGTCATGGCCAGTGCTTGACGCACTTCGCCCACGGTGCCTACACACTCGAAGGGCTTGGTGTCCTCGAGGCCGAGCAGCTGGCGAAACTCTTGTTCGAGCGTCGTGTCGTCGAGCATCGACTTGCCGAAGATTTGGTTTAACCTACTGGGCTCAACAAACGGAGACAGAATGATATATGCAAAAAGACATTTGGCGCAGTGTCCGCACCAGATATCCTGTTTGCTGCCCACATTGCACGAGCGGAAGACGTCGTGATAGGCCGTGAAGCGGCTGAAGAGCATGGCAATCTGCAGCTCCGAGAGCGGACGCAGGAAGGAAAAGTAGTTGAATGCGTTAATGTGTGAATGCGTTAATGTGTTATCATGTGAATGTGCTAATGTGTCAGTGGCATCGGCACTAACGCAATCACGCACTAACGCATTAGCGCAATAATCCCGGAAGTCGTCCTCGAACTCGAGGCTCTTGCTGTATTGATGGTTGACATAGCTGCCCTTCACGGTGCTCTCGTTGGCCGAACTCTCGTTGCTCAGCGCCACATTGGGGATGCCGCAGAGGGCGGAGGCCAGACGCGTGTAGAATGCCAGCATCGCGCTAAACGGCGTATGTCCGTTCAGGTACCCCAGCTTGTTCAGTTCCAACAACGCAGGGTCGATCGTGCGGCGGATGACGAGCACCTCGTCCATGGCGAAGCCACCCACACGGGCGCACTCGACGGTGGCACCGCGAGGGTTCATAATCAGCGGTCTGACAAGCTTGCCCGCACGGCGCAGCAACTCGAGGGTGACCACCGAGTCCTTGCCCCCTCCGATGGGCACGAGGTACTGAGTGGAAAGTGAAAAGTGGAAAGTGGAAAGATTGGCTGCCGCACCCACACTTTCCACTTTCCGCTTTCCACTTTCCACTTGCATAAACCCGTCCTGGCTTTCCGTGATGCCGTTGGTGTAGAAAAACTCGCCGAGGCCGTTCCAGTAGAGCTTGCGCCAGAAGGCCGTCTGCCCGTCGGCAAGCGCGCCGCAGAGCACCTTGACCGTTGGCGGACAGGCACATTTCCAATAACTCACCAACTCTGCCATGCCGATGTCGAACACCAGGCGGTCGAGCACTTCGACCGGCACCCCGCTGTCGAGGAAAGGCCTGGCCTCGAACAAAGCCTCGGGATGAAACTCGACCCCGTCCATGCGGAAATCGAACCACAGACGAAACCCGTCGGCAGTCCATTGGTGATGATAATCAACATATTCGAACAGCGGATAGCACCGCCGCATCTCGTTGTACTTTGCCGTGTTATTCATAATCGACCACCTTAACGCACACCGAGCGGATTTTATTGTATTCGAAATGCAAAAACTCTTGGTTTCGGAGACACCATTTTCCGATTTTGCACTAATCCGGTAGTGCATATCAACGATACATCAACGATATATCAACGATATATCAACGATTGTAATCGTCGAAATATCGTTGATATATCGTTGATGTATCGTTGATATGCACTACCGGTAGCGAAGAAAAGGTGCTTTTGAGGTGAAAAAACGACGGCAGATTTACAATTCAGCGAGGCGGAAATATTTTTTTTTTGGAACGCTGCACAATAAAGCGGTGCCTGATGCGTTAATAGTGGCAAAAAAGACTGAAAACATGATACTACTCGACATTGCAAACGGCTGGAAGACAGCCATCATGATTGTGGCTATGATAGCCGTGTTCTACTTCTTCATGATAAAGCCGCAGACCGACAAGGCCAAGAAAGAAGAAGCCTACCGCAACAGCCTGAAGCCCGGCGACGAGCTGGTGACGGCCGGCGGCATACACGTGCGTTTCGTGAGCCGCGATGGTGCCTACGCCGTGGTCGAGGCAGCGCAGGGCGTGAAGATGAAGGTGCAGATAGGCACCCTCGGACCCGTGCCCGAGCGCAAACGCAAATGAGTGGCCAGAGAGGGACCGCGAAGGCGGTTCATTGCTGGTTTTGGCCACTTCAAACCCCATTTATGATTATTTAACACGCAGCGCCGTCAGGGGCTGCATTTTTTTGCGTAACTTTGCATGCTTTGACGCCCCGCGCCCACGTGTGGTTTTGCGTTGAGCGACAAACAGATAATGCAAAAAATAAAATACAAGATGAATATAAAAAAACTGAACAGATTAGCCTTGACTGTCGTGGCTACGGCCTGCAGCCTCGTGGCCACCGCCCAGGAGGGCAAGGTGCTGCGGCTCTCGCTGCAGGAAGCCGAGCAGTATGCCCTGGAGCACAACGCCACGATGCAGAACGCCGACCTCGACATGAAGAAAGCCGAGCTGAGCCGCTGGCAGACGCTGGCCAGCATGCTGCCGCAGGTGCGCGCAGGCTTCGACTACCAGAACATGTGCGGCTACACGATGAACTTCGGCGGCGGCGGCAGCATGATGTCCATGATGCCCGACAGCATCAACATCGGCGGCATGACCGTGCCCATCTCCATCCCCGGCAGCAGCGCCGAGACCACCGAGAGCAGCAGCGGCATCAAGATGAACCCCAACGGCACCTTCAGCGTGACGGCTTCGGTGGCGCTGACCGGCGCACAGATCGTGGGCACGATGCTGCAGAATGTGGCCATGCAGATGACCGACATCACACGCCAGCAGACCGAGCAGACCACCCGATCGAACGTCAAGAACATCTACGTCAGCATCCTCGTCATGGAGCAGACCGTCGACCTGCTCGACTCGAGCCTGGCCAACCTTGAGCGCCTTTCGGCCACTACCCAGGCCAGCGTCGATGTGGGCGCCGCCGAACAGGTGGACGCCGACAAGCTGCAGGTGCAGGTGGCCACCATGAAGAGCAGCATCAACAGCACCCGCCGCTCGCTGCAGGCCCTGCGCAACTCGATGCTGCTGCAGCTGGGCGCCGACGTCGACGCACAGCTCGAACTGACCACCTCGGTAGACGACATACTGAGCGTGGACAACGCTGTGCAGCTGCTCGGCAAAGGATTCGACATCACCCGCAACTACAACTACAAGCTGCTGGAGCAGAGCGAGAAAGTGGCGCGCCAGAACGTCACCATGGCGTGGATGGACTGCACCCCCACCCTCTCGGCCTACTACCAGTACAGCGCCAAGACCTACTTCGGCAAGGACGAGGGCTTCAACATGACGCCGCCCAACATGGTCGGTGCCTCGGTCACGCTGCCCCTCTTCACCAGCGGCACCCGCACAGCCAAAATCAAGAGCTCGAAGATAGACCTGCAAGAGGCCGTCAACACACGCCGCCAGGCCGAGGACGGACTGCGCGTGCAGTACAACCAGCTGAGCTACGACCTGGCCAGCGCCCTGGAGACCTACGACATACAGACCAAGAACCTCGACGTCACGAAGCGCGTCTTCGACAACGTGACCGAGAAATACAAATTCGGCCGCGCCAGCAGCCTTGAGGTGACCACCGCCAGCAGCGACATCATCCAGGCCCAGAGCAGCTACATACAGGCCGTGATGAGCGTCATCAGCGCACAGCTGTCGCTCGAAAACCTGATCAACGCAGAATAAAAACGACACAGAGAAATATGAACAAAGCAATCAGAACAGCAACCATCGTGCTGGCCGCCCTGAGCCTTGTGGCCTGCGGCGGCAAGGGCGGCAGCGACAAGACCGCCACCACCACCAAGAAAGAAGCCGAGAAAGTGAAGGTGCAGACCCTCGAAAGCGAGCGCATAGCCAAAAGCCTCGAACTCAGCGCCACCCTCGAAGGCTACGAGACGATGAACATCTCGCCCTCGGTCACCGGCCACATAGAGCACATCTACGTCGAGGTGGGCAGCCGCGTGCAGAGAGGCGCCATGCTCGTGCGCATGGACCAGACGCAGCTCAACACCACACGCATCAACCTTGCTTCGGCCAAGACCGAGTTTGAGCGCGTCAGCGCACTGAAACAGAGCGGCTCCATCAGCGAGCAGGTCTACGACCAGACCAAGGCCGGATACGACCAGCTGGTCGAGAACGAGAAATTCCTGAACCAGAACACCTTCGTCAAGGCACAGTTTGCCGGCGTCATCAGCGCCAAGAACTACGAGGACGGCGAGATGTACACCGGTGCCCCCATCCTGACCCTCACGCAGATAAGCCGTCTGAAGGCCATCGTCAACATACCCGAGACCTACTTCCCCGTGGTGCGTCAGGGCATGAAGGTCGACATCGAAAGCGACATCTACCCCGGCGAGGCCTTCCCCGCCACCATCGAGATTGTCTACCCCACCATCGACCCGCAGAGCCACACCTTCCAGGCCAAGCTCAACATACCCAACGCGGGCGAGAAGATACGTCCCGGCATGTATGTGCGCAGCCGACTGGCCGTTGGCGAGGTGGACGCCATCGTGGTGCCCTACCAGAGCGTGCTGAAGCTCACCGGAAGCAATGACCGCTATGTGTTCGTGGCCGACGGCAACACCGCCCGCCGCGTGGCCGTCACCCTCGGCCAGCGCTTCGACGACCGCATCGAGATAATACCCGTCGAGGCCGGCGCCATCAAGAACGGCGACCGCCTTGTGGTCACAGGCCAGGCAAGATTAGTTGATGGTGTAACCCTCGAAATCGTTGAATAATGGCAATATACAAGACAGCAATCAACAAGCCCATCACGACAGGCCTCATCTTCGTGGCCGTCATCGTGCTCGGCCTCTTCTCGCTGACGCGGCTGCCCATCGACCAGATGCCCGAGATGGACCCGCCCTACGTCACCGTCATGACCACCTACGCCGGCGCCAACGCCAGCGAAATAGAAACCAACATCACCAAGCTGGTCGAAAACTCCCTCAACTCGGTCGACGGACTGAAAAACATCACCTCCAACAGCCGCGACAACATTTCGGTTGTAAGCCTCGAGTTCGAGTGGGGTTCCAACATCGACGAAGCGCTCAACGACATACGCTCCTACGTCGACCTGCTCTACGACAACCTGCCCGACGGCGTCAGCCGCCCCATGATCCTGAAGCTCAACTCCTCGGCCATGCCCATCATGCAGTACGGCTTCACCGCCAAGGAGAGCTATTCGGGTCTGGACCGCATACTGGAAGACAACGTTGTCAATGTGCTCAACCGCATCGACGGCATCGGCAACATCACCGTCAGCGGCGCCCCCGAACGCTACGTGTACATCGACCTCGACCCCAAACAGCTCGACGCCTACGGCATACCCCTCGAAATGGTAGGCCAGGCCATCTCGGCCAACAACCTCGACCTTGCCAGCGGCACCGTAAAGATGGGCAAAGAGCAGTACCAGATGCGTGTCAAAGGCGAATACGTCGAGAGCTCGGAAATAGCCGACATCGTGGTCACCACCACCTACACCGGCAAGCAGGTCTTCGTGCGCGACCTGGCCACAGTGCGCGACACCATCAAGGACCTCTCGCTCGACGAGAAAATCAACGGACTCGACGGCGGCCGCCTCATCATCACCAAGCAGACAGGCGCCAACACCGTGCAGATTGCCCGCGAAGTGAAAGCTGAAATGGAACAGATAATGAAGACCATGCCGCCCGACATCGAGGCCACCCTCATCCGCGACGGCTCGGAAGAAATTGTCAACGCCATCAACGGACTCACAGAGAGTATCTTCTATGCACTGCTCTTCGTGGTGCTCGTGGTGCTCGTATTCCTCGGCAACTGGCGTTCCACAGTCATCATCGCCCTCACCATCCCCATCTCGCTCGTCACTTCGTTCGTCTACCTGCTTTTGGCCGACAGCTCGCTGAACATCATCTCGTTGGCTTCGCTCACCGTGGCCATCGGTATGGTGGTCGACGACGCCATCGTGGTCCTGGAGAACATCACCAAGCACATAGAACGCGGCGAGAACCCGCGCGAGGCTGCCATCTGCGCCACCAACGAGGTGTGGACATCGGTCATAGCCACCACCTTGGTGCTTGTGGCTGTGTTCGTCCCCCTCACCATGCTGCCTGGCATGATGGGTATCTTCATGAAAGAGCTCGGCTGGATTATCACCATCGTGGTCTGCGTGTCGACCACCGCCGCCATCACCCTTATTCCAATGCTCAGCAGCAAGATGCTCAAAGAGCGCCCCTTCTTCCTGAAGAAAGAAGACGAGGAAGCCTACCAGCGCAAGCAGGAACGCAACCTGTGGCGCCGCACCGTCGGCCGCGCCTTCGACGCCGTCGACAAATGGTACGCCAACATCCTGCGCTGGGCCCTGCGCCACAAGCTGGTCACCTACCTCATCGCCGTGGCCTTCTTCGTCATCTCCATCGTGCCTCTGGCCACCGGCCGTATCGGCATCGACTTCATGAAAGAGCAGGACAACGGCAGCATGAACATCAGCGCCGAGCTGCAACGCGGCACCCGCATCGAAGAAACCCTCAAGACCGCACGCCAGATGGAGAAAGACATCTATCGCCTGCTCGGCGACGACGTGAAGGTCATCTCCACATCGGCAGGTTCCAACGACGATGCCGGCTTCGCGGCCCTCTTCAACAGCACCACCAACAACAAGATTTCCATGGCCATCCGCTGCACCAAGAAGTACGAGCGCGAACGAACCATCTTCGAGATGCAGGAAATGCTCCGCCAATGCTTTGCCGAATATCCCGAGCTGGTCACCTACCAGGTCAACAGCGGCGGCATGGGCGGCGGAAGCAACAACTCGCTCTCCGTCGAGGTCTACGGCTACGACTTCGACCAGACCACCAACTTCACACAGCAGCTGCGTCAGCGCGTGATGGACAACGTGCCCGGTGCCCGCGACACCAAGGTGAGCCGCGACGAAGACCGCGCCGAACTGAAAATCACCCTCGACAAGCAGAAGCTCGCTCTCCACGGCCTCAACGAGAGCACCGTGGCCCTCTACGTCCGCAACCGCGTCAACGGCATGACCGCCGGCTACCTCAAAGAAGACGGCGAAGAATACAATATAGTTGTTCGCCTGCGCGAAGAGTACCGCGACGCCATAAGCGACATCGAGCAGCTTTCCATACCCACCGCCACCGGCAGCATCATCAAGCTTGAAGAGCTGGCCAAGGTAGAGGAATACTGGTGCCCGCCCACCATCGAGCGCAAGAACCGCCAACGCTACCTGACGCTGACCGTCATGCCCTACCACACCTCGCTGCAGCAACTGGCACAGAATGTGCAGGCCGAACTCGACCAAATGGAGATTCCGCAAGGCGTACACGTGGCCCTCGCCGGCAACTACAAAGACCAGCAGGATTCCACACGCGACATGGGTCTGCTCGCACTGCTCATCCTCATGCTCGTCTACATCGTCATGGCCTCGCAGTTCGAGAGCTTCGGCAAACCGGCCATCATCATGCTTTCCATCCCGTTCGCACTCAGCGGCGCCATCTTTGCTCTGCTCATCGCAGGCACCAACCTCGACATGATCGGCATGCTCGGCCTCATACTCCTCATCGGTATCGTGGTCAAGAACGGTATCGTGCTGGTCGACTACATCAACCTCATGCGCGAACGCGGCCTGCCGCTCAACGAAGCCATCGCCGTCAGCGGACAGAGCCGCCTGCGTCCTGTGCTCATGACTGCCTTCACCACCATCCTCGGCATGATACCCATGGCCACCTCGACCAGCGAAGGCTCCGAGATTTGGACCACCATGGGCACCATCGTCATCGGCGGTCTGGCAGTCTCCACCTTCGTCACCCTCATCATCGTGCCGGTACTCTACGGCGCCTTCTACCGCAAGGGCGACCAAGAGAAGCTGGAAAAAGAGCGCAAGAAATTCGTATTCATGAATATCAATCTGGAAGAGAAATGAAAAGCATAATGATAGTATTCAACCAGGCCAGCACCGAGCGTGTCGAGTATCTGCTCGACACCCTCGAGGTGCGCGGCTTCACCTTCTGGGAAAACGTACAGGGACGTGGCCACATCAACGGCGACCCGCATCGCGGCACGCACACGTGGCCCGAGATGAACAATGCCGTACTCACCGTGGTTCCCGACGAGAAGGTGGAACCCATCCTCACCGCTGTCCGCAAACTGGACAAGCGCAACGAAGAGGTCGGTATACGAGCCTTCGTCTGGAATATCGAACAGATGGTCTGAACATGACCAAAACATAGAGAGGGGGCCGGACACTTGCGTGTCCGGCC
>JAZNSV010000175.1:0-6408 GCA_045591485.1 Bacteroidales bacterium
AGGATGTGATAATATGAGAGTTGGGATCGGATACGATGTACATAGGCTTACCGCTGACCGCAAGCTCATCCTGGGAGGCGTGCATATCCCCTATCTGCTGGGACTTCTGGGCCATTCGGACGCGGACGTGATCGTACATGCGATCATGGATGCGCTGCTCGGCGCCGCGGCGCATGCGCTCGGCCAGCATACGGTCTATAGCCGCACCGCCGTCAATTGCGCTCGTATTCTTCATGGTATATCTGTTTCAACTTGTTCGTTATCCGATATATGCGCTGATAGAGGGCATTGGCTTCCACGTGGCGGCGCTCGGCCATCTCGACCACGCTGTAGCCGTCGAAACGCTCCTGCAGCAGCGCCCGCTCGTCGGGGTCGAGGTGCTGCATCAGGGCATCGAGCAATTCGGTCCCTTCGTCATGAGATTCAGGCATGTCGGCAATTTCTTCGATGGGCACCATCGACCGCCTGCGCCTGAAATGCATGCCCACGGCCGAACGCATGACGCGCTGCAGCCATCGGTTCTGCTGCCGGGGGCGACTGTCGTCGCCCAGTGTCCCGATACCGTCCCACAGAGCCACCAACACACACTGCACCAGTTCCTTGCACTCCTCGGTCGAATTGGCCTTGCGCGCACAATAGGCCTGTATGTGGCGACCGAAGCGGTGCAGCAGGGCCTCGTAGCGGGCGTAGTCTTCTATGGAGTGCTGTGGGTGTGGCATGTACAGTTTTTTTTCTACCTCATTTAGATGCTTCGAAAGGGCAGAATCTTACACCGGCAACAAAAAAATTATCCGACAAAGGCACAGGTTTGAAATCGCATCTCGTATTCGCTATAAATGATTTATGGGGACCTCTATAAATACACATTCGAGAGTGTGTCTCTCCGAGACGCTGTTATATGACTGGCTTTCATGCCCCACACTACGCTTCGCTTGTGTGGGGTTACTAAGATTATGCCTCTCCGAGGCATGGTTATGGCAATAGCAGATAATCATTAAAGATTTAATGATATATATCAGTTTTGAGGCAGCAAGCCGCTGATATTGCCACCGACCGAATTGCAGCGGGCACCGGTGACCGAGCTAAGCGTATTGACCTGCCCCTTGAGGCGGAGATAGCCCAGAAGGGCAAAAATCATCGCTTCTTTATAATTGACAATCAAATCGTCGGGCACTGTTATCTCAACCTGCGGTTCATACTGCTTCACGCAATCAAGAAGAAAGCTGTTGAAGGCTCCGCCGCCGGTGACAAGCATGGTGCGGACACCCTGCCGACGGACAACCGCAGCAATCTGGAAAGCAATGTGTTCGGTCACTGTGCGCAGAAGATCGACCGTGGAGAGCGACGACGCTTCGACCACCGGCCAGAAGGTTGAGGCAAACCACTCTTTTCCAAGCGATTTCGGTGCGTCAAATCGGTAATAATCAAGCCGATTAAGCGTTTCATTCAAGTAATAGTCCAATAGGCCGCGACGTGCATTTTCGCCCCCGCGGTCGAAAGGCAGACCGAGCTGTGCGGCCAGCCGGTTGAGGGCCATATTGCACGGACAGATGTCGAAGGCCACCCTCTCTCCGACTTTCCACTTTCCACTTTCCGCCTTACTCTTGAAACTCACATTGGCGATGCCGCCGAGGTTGAGGCAGGCATCGAACTGGCTGAACAACAGCTCGTCGCCTATGGGCACAAGTGGTGCGCCCTGGCCGCCGAGGGCCACGTCGAGGGTGCGGAAATTGCCCACCACCGGCAGGCCGCATTCGGCGGCAATGGCGTCGAGGTCGCCGATCTGGGTTGTCAGCCCAAAACCGAGGCCGCCCCCATCGGCTGCGGCGCCGTTTTGGGGTTGGTGGAAGATGGTGTGGCCATGCGACGCAACGGCATCGACATGCACATTTTTGTCGGCAAGGAAATCATTGATTATACGGCCAAAATAATGACCGAGTTCAACATTTGCTTTAGCATACTCGAATGCCGTGGTATTCTCGAGCGAAGCGAGGCGCGAGCGCCACTGGTCGGCATAGGGCACGGTGGTGGCGGCCACTATTTCGGCCCGGCTGTCGCCCACGCGGCAGAGCGCCAGGTCGACCCCGTCGAGCGAGGTGCCCGACATCAGCCCCAATATCATCATGTTAGCCATTGTTTTAGGTTTTGAAACAATGCCGCAAAGATACGAAAAATATCCAAACCGCAACACCTTTTCGACACACTAAAAAAGCGCCTGTTTGCAGCAGCATGAAAACCAGCACTTTGACTGCACCCCTTCTGCCGTTGTACGATACATGTACGATATATGTACGATATTTGTACGATTGGCAATCGTACAAGTATCGTACATATATCGTACATGTATCGTACAACGGCACTACCGGCCCCCTGCCAGACCGCTGCCGGATGGGTGGCAGAGCCGATTGGCGGCAAACCGTGGCGGCAGGCGGCACACACCGGCGCGCGAAAGGGACCGTAGGCCGCACGGAACACACTGACATTCAGCATAGGCAATGTTTTTTTTTCAACAAAGTACAATAATTGAAAAAAAATTCGTAACTTTGCACTCGCATTTTTTGATAACAAAAATAATAAAAATCATACAACATGAAGAAAATCATCAACACCCCCAACGCCCCTGCCGCCATCGGTCCCTACAGCCAGGCGGTGCAGGCCGGCAACACGCTCTACATTTCGGGCCAGATTCCCATCGACCCCGCCACCAAGACGGTGCCCGAAGGCATCACAGCCCAGACCGAGCAGGTCTTCAAGAACATCAAGGCCATCCTCGACGAGGCCGGTTTCACCTTCGACGACGTGGTGAAGAGCACCTGCCTGCTGGCCGACATGGAGTATTTCAAACCCATGAACGATGTCTACGCCAAGTACTACAGCCACGACTGCCCCGCCCGCGCCGCTTTCGCCGTCAAGGGTCTGCCGATGGGCGTGCTGGTCGAGATTGAAACGATTGCAGTGAAATGAATTTAATCAAGTAGTTCAGGGAGTTCAAGGAGTTCAAGGAGTTCAAGACAAGAGCACCAGACGCAGCATTTGTCCTGAACTCCCTGAACTCCCTGGACTCCTTGAACTCCCCCCAAAAATAAACAGAATGGATTTTAGCTACACCAAACAAGAAGAACTCTTCCTGCAGATGATTCGCGAGTTTGCAGAGAAGGAAGTGAAGCCCCTCGCCGCCGAGGTCGACGAGGAGGAGCGTTTTCCGATGGAGACCGTGCAGAAGATGGCCAAACTCGGCCTGATGGGCATTCCGGTGCCGACGCAGTACGGCGGAGCCGGCGGCACCAACATCATGTACGGCATGGCCGTCGAGGAGCTGAGCCGCGTGTGCGCCACCACGGGCGTCATCCTCTCGGCCCACACCAGCCTCTGCGTGGCCCCCATCCTTGAGGCCGGCACCGAGGAGCAGAAGATGAAATACCTGCCCAAGCTTGCCAGCGGCGAGTGGATCGGCGCCTCCGGTCTGACCGAGCCCCACGCCGGTACCGACGCCGCCGGCCAGCAGACCACCGCCGTCGAGGACGGCGACAGCTGGGTGCTCAACGGCAGCAAGATCTTCATCACCAACGGTTCCTACGCCAACGTGTTCATCATCATCGCCATGACCGACAAGAGCCTCGGCACCAAGGGCATCAGCGCCTTCATCGTCGAGAAGACCGACCCGGGCTTCAGCATCGGCAAGAAGGAGAAGAAGATGGGTATCCGCGGCAGCGCCACCACCGAGCTTATCTTCGAAGACTGCCGCATACCGAAGGATCGCCAGCTGGGTCAGCTGGGCAAGGGCTTCGGCCTGGCCATGAAGACCCTCGACGGCGGCCGCATCGGCATCGCCTGCCAGGCCCTCGGCATCGCCCAGGGCGCCATGGACGAGACCGTCAAATACACCAAGGAGCGCAAGCAGTTCGGCCGCTCGATCAGCCAGTTCCAGAACACCCAGTTCCAGATGGCCGACCTCGAGACCAAGGTGCAGGCCGCCCGCCTGCTCTGCCGCAGCGCCCACTACAAGAAAGACCACGGCATCCCCTACAGCGCCGACGCCGCCATGGCCAAGCTCTTCAGCGCCGAGACCGCCATGGAGGTCACCACCAAGGCCGTCCAGTTCCACGGCGGCTACGGCTACACCCGCGAGTACCCGGTGGAGCGCATGATGCGCGACGCCAAGATCACCGAGATCTACGAGGGCACGAGCGAAGTCCAGCGCATGGTTATCGCCGGAAAACTTTTCAAATAATAAATAGCTGTAAGCTGTGAGCTGTAAGCTGCAAGTGGGCTGACGCGGCCTGCGCAGCCACTTAAAACTTAAAGCTCAAAACTTAAAACTCAAAAAAGAATGAACATCGTAGTTTGCATAAAACAAGTGCCGGACACCACCGAGGTGAAGATCAACCCGCAGACCGGTACGCTTATCCGCGAGGGCGTGCCCTCGATTATGAACCCCGACGACAAAGGCGGCCTCGAGTACGCCCTGCAGCTGAAGGACAAATTCGGCGCCCACGTGACCGTCATCACCATGGGTCTGCCCCAGGCCGAGGCCATCCTGCGCGAAGCCCTCGCCATGGGCGTCGACCGCGCCATCCTGCTCACCGACCGCAAGCTCGGCGGCGCCGATACGCTGGCCACCAGCAGCGCCATTGCCGGCGCGCTGCGCACCCTGGACTTCGACCTCGTCATCACCGGCCGTCAGGCCATCGACGGCGACACCGCCCAGGTGGGTCCCCAGATTGCCGAGCACCTCGACCTGCCGCAGGTCTCCTACATGGAAGACCTCCAGTACGACGAGGCCACCAAGACCTTCACCATCAAGAAGCAGCTCGAGGACGGCTACCAGATCCTTGAGATGCAGGCTCCCTGCGTGGTCACCGCACTGGCTTCCAGCGTGCAGCCCCGCTACATGAGCGTGCGCGGCATCGTCACCGCCTTCGACAAGGAAGTCGAGGTGTGGGGTGCCGACCGCATCAACGTGCCCGAGGACCACATCGGCAAGGCCGGTTCGCCCACGAGCGTCTTCAAGTCGTTCCCCAAGCAGCTCAAGCCCGCCGGCCAGACCTTCGAGGTCAGCCCCGAAGAGGCCGTGGAACTGATTGTGAATAAACTGAAAGAAAAGCACATCATTTAATTAGCTGTAAGCTGTGAGCTGTGAGTTTTAAGTGGCTGACGCGCCACGACGGCTACCGCTCCCACTTAAAACCTAAAGCTTAAAACTTAAGACCTAAAAATAAATGTAAGCTGTGAGCTGTGAGTTTTAAGTGGCTAACGCGCCACGACGGCTACCGCTCCCACTTAAAACTTAAAACTTAAAGCTTAAAACTTAAAACTCGAAAAGTATGAACTTAGCAGATTATAAAGACGTATACGTGTTTGCCGAACAGCGCAACGGCAAACTGCAGAATGTGGCCCTCGAGCTGCTGGGCAAAGCCCGCGAACTGGCCGACGCCAACCAGGAGAAGGTCGTCGCCATGCTCCTCGGCAAGGACATCAAAGGTCTCGCCCCCACCCTCATCGAGCACGGTGCAGACAAGGTCATGGTTGTCGACCACGACCTGCTGAAAGACTACATGACCGAGCCTTACACCGAGGCCATCACCGCCATCATCGAGAGCGAGAAGCCGAGCATCATGCTAATCGGCGCCACCACCATCGGCCGCGACCTCGGTCCCCGCGTCAGCGCCCGCAACCGCACCGGTCTCACCGCCGATGCCACCAAGCTGGAAATCAGCGACGACGAAGCCCACGAGTTCCGCATGACCCGTCCCGCCTTCGGCGGCAACCTCATGGCCACCATCCTCTGCAAGAACAACCGCCCGCAGATGAGCACCGTCCGCCCCGGCGTCATGCAGAAAATGGCCGCCGACAAGAGCCGCAAGGGCGAGGTCGTCGACTTCAAGGTGAACTTCGATGAGAAGAAGATTGCCCGCGTGAAGCTCGTCAAGACCGTCAAGGAAGAGAAGACCGTCACCGACATCAGCGAGGCCAAGGTCCTCGTCAGCGGTGGCCGCGGCGTAGGCACCAAAGACGGCTTCGCCAAGCTCCAGGCCCTGGCCGCCGAACTCGGCGGTGAGGTCAGCAGCAGCCGTGCCATGGTCGACGCCGGCGTCATGGACGCCAGCCGCCAGGTGGGCCAGACCGGCAAGACCGTGCGTCCCGCCCTCTACATGGCCTGCGGCATCAGCGGCGCCATCCAGCACCTCGCCGGCATGGAGGAGAGCGAACTTATCATCGCCATCAACAAGGACAAGTTCGCCCCCATCTTCCAGGTGGCCGACCTCGGCATCGTGGGCGACCTCCACAAGATTGTCCCCATGCTCACCGAGCGCCTGAAAACCATGCAGAAATAATCCCCGCTGGGACCGCAGGCGTCCCGCCTGCAAAACAAAGTCGGAGGCCAAGCGGGCTTAGGAAGACAAATAA
>JAZNSV010000176.1:0-12160 GCA_045591485.1 Bacteroidales bacterium
GATCGTAATCGTTGAAATATCGTTGATATATCGTTGAAGTATCGTTGATATGCACTACCAGATCTCATGTGAATAGGAGAATGAAGTGGTTGGGATCGGTTGGAAAAAAGCATGGTCGAGGAAAAAACATGCGGCCAATTGCGAAAGTTTTCGTAATTTTGCAGCACTAAACAAATGAAGCAATAAAAACCAACGCCTTATGAAACGCATTGCAATTTTGATGTTTACGGCTCTTTTGAGTCTTGCGGCGGCGGCAGCGCCGATTCGCTACTTCACCAAAAGTCAGGCTACCCGCACGGTCAAGTACCTCAACGCGCAGAAGGAGCTGATGATATACTGCGGCTACGACTACGAGATTGAGACCTACGTGCTGCTGAACGAAGTGTGGGCCGAGCGTGTCAACTCGTCGTACTACGAGCTGTGGGTCTTCGGCTACGACGCCTACACCGGAGAGGAGATATACATGCCGCTCGACCTGCAGTGCGTGTGGCTCTACAGCGCCGGTCGCATGTACAGCGCGGCACAATACCTGCGGTTCTACACCACGGCGCGGGTGCCGCAGCTGACATGGTATGTGCCTGCCTATCATCCATATACGCGCGTGGTGCACCGCGCAGGCTATGTGCGCACCTACCACTATGACGTCCACTGCTACGGCTGGATGCCTCCGGCACCTCCGAGAGGTGGCTACGGTCCTGGCACGCCGCCGCCGATGCACCCCTACTATATGCGTCATCCGCACGCTCCGGCTCCGCGTCCGGTTGCGGTATGGACTCCCGGTGTCGACCGTCCGCATGTGACTGTGCCCGACGCAGCAGGCCGCACCGACGCTCCGCGCAGCGGCGCCACCACCGTCACCACGCGTCCGTCGGCTCAGCCCAGCGGCACCGCTCGCACAGGTTCCTCCACGAGCCGTAGCAACAGCACCGGCACCGCCACCGGCACTACGAGCCGCAGCATCGGCACGGCCACCGGCACTACGAGCCGCAACAGCGGCACCGCCACCGGCACCACGAGCCGCAGCACCGGCACGGCCACCGGCACTACGAGCCGCAGCACCGGCACGGCCACAGGCACCACGAGCCGCAGCACCGGCACGGCCACAGGCACCACGAGTCGCAGCACCGGCACGGCTGCAGGCACCACTCCGACCCGCAGCAACACCAGTGCCGCCGCATCGAAGAGTCGCAGCACTACCAGCCGCGCGGCATCGGATGACAACGACAGCGGCACGACCACGAGTCGCAGCAGCTCGAGCCGCAGCAACAACAGCGGCACGACCACGAGCCGTAGCAGCTCGAGCCGCAGCAACAACAGCGGCACTTCCACGAGCCGCAGCAGTTCGAGCCGCAGCAACAACAGCGGCACTTCCACGAGCCGCAGCAGCTCGAGCCGCAGCAACAACAGCAGATAAATAATGCGTGAATGCTTGATTGCCTGATTGTTTGAATGTGAGGATGCCTGAGTGGCTGACGCAATCAAACAATCAGGCAATTAAACAATAAAGCAATAACACAATCATAGAACGATGAAAGCAAGTGAACTTGTGCTGGCCGGCGACGGCAGCCTGTACCACATACACATGAAGAGCAGCACCCTGGCCGACAGGGTGCTGCTTGTTGGTGACCCCGGTCGTGTCGATATGTTCAAGCAGATTTTCGACACGGTGGAATACGAGTCGCACAACCGCGAGATGCATGCCCTAACGGGTAGCTATCACGGCACGCGCATGACGGCCCTTTCGACCGGCATGGGGTGCGACAACATAGACATCGTGATGACCGAGCTCGATTCCGCCCTGCGAGTGGAAAATGGAGAGTGGAAAGAGGAAAGTGACCGACATCTGCAACTGGTCAGGATAGGCACCAGCGGCTCGCTGCAGGCCGACGTCGACTGTGGCAGCCATGTGGCTTCGGCATACGCTGTCGGACTCGACGGCCTGATGAACTACTACCGCGAGTGGAAGCAGAAAGCTGCCGAGGGCGACATGGAGTCGGCATTCATAGAACACATGGCTCTCGATGCGAGCCTGGCGCGTCCGTATTGCGTCAAGGGAAGCAGCGCGTTGCTGGCCAAGGTAGGCGAAGGTATGCATCACGGCATCACAGCCACGGCGCCAGGATTCTATGGTCCGCAGGGGCGCACCATAAGGCTGCATCCGGCGGTGGATGGCCTCAACGAGAAGCTTGCTGCCTTTTCGTGGAACGGTCTGAAGGTGACCAATCTGGAGATGGAGACTTCGGCCATCTATGGTTTCAGTCATCTGCTCGGTCACGAGGCCCTCACGGTCTGCCTCATCATCGCCAACCGTCCGCGCGGCACCTTCCTCAACGACTACCATGCCGAGATGCGCGAGCTTGTTGGCACCGTGGTGGAGAGGATGAGTGGAAGAGTGTCGAGTGACTGAGTACCAGAGTGGTAGAGTGGCTGAGTGGCTGAGTGGCTGAGTGGTAGAGATGTAGATTGCCAGAGTGGTGGAGTTTACATTTTCGACTTTTCAACTCTTCAACTCTTCGACTTTTCAACTTTTCGACTTTGTCATTTCATCGAGGAGCGGCGTTGCTTGATGACCTCGTAGGCTTCGTTGATTTCCTTCATCTGTTCGGCGGCGTTGCGCTGCATCTCCTCGCTCATATCGGCCACGCGGTCGGGGTGGTACTTCATGGCCATCTTGCGGTAGGCCTTCTTCACCTCGTCGTCTGTGGCGCTGCTGTCGATGCCGAGCACGCGGTAGGGGTCTTTGCTGTAGCCGCTGCGGCTTGCCGAGCCAGAACCGCTGCGGCTCTGCTCGCCTTGGTAGTTGGGGTCGCTGTGTCCCACATGGCGCTCGAAGATAGAGGTGTAGTCGCTATGCGAGATGCCGAGGTATTGGGCTATCAGGCGCAGCATGTTGATTTCGGTCGGCTGGAAATCGCCGTCGGCGGCACCGATGCCGAAGAGGAAGTCCACCATGTGGTAGCGCGTGTTGTAGTCGGTGTTCACCATGATCTGCCGGCACACCTGGTCGATGGGTATCTCCTGCTGCACCATCTGCTGCAGCACGTGGAGCATCTCCTTGCCGCGTTGGTCGCCGTAGTTGGTGCGGAGAAATCGCTTGACGTAGTCGAGTTCGCTCCGCTTCACGTCGCCGTCGACCTTCATCACGGCGGCTATGAGCACCATGAGGGCTGCGTTGACGTCCTGCTGGGTGCCGGTGTTGCGGTAGGGACCGTGGTGGCTTTCGGTGTCGGAATATGTATGGTAGCCGCCGCCTGTTTGATTGTCGGGCGAGATGGCTTTGCCGAGGTAGTAGCCGAGTATTGCTCCGATGGGGCCGCCGATGGCCCATCCGAGGCCTGCGAATATCCATTTTGTGATTGCCATTGCTTAGGGGTGTGTGTTATTTGCGTATGTCGTTGTAGATGAGAGACTGTATTTCTGTGCGTATGTTCATCTGGGCCAGTTTGTTGGGGTTGGCCGAGGGGTGTACGCGGTTGGAGAGGAAGACGTAGACGAGGTTGTATTCGGGGTCGGCCCACACCATGGTGCCGGTGAATCCGGTGTGGCCGTAGGAAGCCTGCGAGGCTTCGGGGCACACCTGCCCGCTCGGGCTGGGCGCGAAGAGCTGCTTGTCGAAGCCGAGGGCGCGGCGGTTGCCTTGCTTCTCGAAGTGTCGGCTGGTGAAGGTCTCTACGGTCTTCTGCTTCAGGTAGCGGTGTCCGTCGAGTTGGCCGCCGTTGAGCAGCATCTGCATCAGGCGTGCCACGTCGGAAGCTGTGGAGAAGAGGCCTGCGTGTCCGCTTACGCCCCCCATGGCGTAGGCGTTGGGGTCGTGTACGGTGCCCCAGATATATCCGAGGTGTTCTTGGCGCATGCTGTCCTGCTCTGTGGGGGCTATCCCGGCCCGTATGTATCCTTCAGCGCCATCGACGGTCTCCATCGGGTTGAAGAGCGTGTTGTACAGGCCCATGGGCTGGTAGAAATATTGGCTGACGAAGGCGTCGAGGCTCATGCCGCTTGCGTGCTCCACCATATCGGCCAAAAGCATGAATCCGAAGTCGCTGTAGCAGTAGCTCTTGTCGGCGTTGAGGTTGCTCTGCGCAACGAGCAGCAGGATGCTGTCGCGGTCGGTGGTCTGCTGCCAAAGGGCATCGTAGGCCTTGAGTCCGGCGCAGTGGCTGAGGGCTTCTTTTATGGTGATGCGCTCCTTGTCGGTGTTCTTGAGGTAGGGCAGGTAGCGGCTCAGGCGGTCGTTGATGTTGATCTTGCCTTGGTCCACGAGCTTCATCACCGCGAGGGTGGTTGCACATATTTTGGTGAGCGAGGCGATGTCGTAGAGGGTTTCTGTCGTGGCCGGTTCTGCGCCTTCGCCGTATGTCAGGTTGCCATAGGCTCGGTTCATAATGAGGCGACCTTTGTGCATGACGGCAATCTGGCAACCGGGTGTGGCCTTGGCGGCGATGGCGCTTTGCACAATGCTGTCGATACGCGGGTCGATGTTGATATTCAGGTCGCTGACTATGTCGTTGCATGTCTCGAGGTACACCTTCTGGTCGGGCACGTGGATGTCGTCCTTGAGGTAGGGCACCACATGGCGGTATTTGGCGCCGAGCACGCGGCGGCAGTGGTAGTCGACCAGTGCGCGGATGCTGTCGTTGTAGGTGGCTGCCTGCTTGATGGCCTCGATGCCTTTGGGCACGTCGGGCGGCAGCAGCAGTATGTCGTTGCCGGCAATCAGGGCTGCCAGCTCGCCGCGGCCGTCTCCGTAGGTGTTGGTGACGCCCTTCATGTCGAGGCCGTCGGTGACGATGAGACCATCGAAACCCATCTCGCGGCGCAGCAGTCCGTCGACTACGACCGGGCTGAGCGACGTGGGCCTGTCGGGGTCGAGGGCGTTGACCTGCAGGTGGGCCACCATCACGCCGCCCACTCCGGCCTCGATCAGGCGGCGGAAGGGGTAGGTGTCTATGGTGTCGATATATGCGCGTGTATGGTTGATGACGGGCAGCTCCAGATGGCTGTCGGTCTCGGTGTCGCCGTGTCCGGGGAAGTGCTTGGCGGTGGCCAGCACCCCTTGGCTCTGCTGTCCGAGGGCGTACATGATGCCCAGCTGGCTGACGCGTTCGCGGTCGATGCCGAACGAGCGCACGCCGATGACGGGGTTCTTCGGGTTGGAGTTGATGTCCACCACAGGTGCGAAGTTGATATGGATGCCCATCTCGCGACACTGGCGGCCTATTTCCTGTCCCATGCGGTAGACTATGCTGTCCTGGTCGGGACTGAGGTGTCCGAATCGGTCGTTCTTCGGAAATGAATACATGTCCTTCAGGCGCATACCCAGTCCCCATTCGCCGTCGATGCATACGAGCAGCGGCACTTTGGCGTCGCGTTGCAGGCGCTTGGTCTGCGGCACCTGGCGTTCGGCTGAGCCGACGAAGAAGCACACTCCGCCGACGCCGTAGCCGTTCACGGTAGCCGAAAAGTCACGCGTCTGCTTGTCGTCCATATTCAGCGGCACGCGCACCACCATCAGCTGTGCTATGCGCTGTTCGAGGCTGAGGGTTTGCATGACCGAGTCTATCCAGTTGGTCTCCGGGTCACGGAATCGGAGTCCGCGGTTGCTGAAATGCTGGGCTTCGGCCTCGAAGGTGCCGAGGGCCAGTAGCGCCGTCAGAGCGGCAGTGGCAATATTCTTTCTTGTCATAGTCTTAGTGTCTTGTCGATAAGTGCTACTTGTCGTTGGCGTGGGTTGCCTTCGTAGTTCAACACCACGTAGTCGGCGCGCATCATCATTTCTTCGGCCGGCATCTGGTTGGCTATGCGTGCTATGAGGGCCTCGCGCGGTGCATTGTCGCGCAGGGCCAGCCTGCGCAGCCGTTCTTCGAGGTCGAGGTACACGCACACCACGGCGTCCATCATCCGGTCGAAGCCGTAGTCGTAGAGTATGGCGCTCTCGAAAAGAACGTATGGCTCTGCACTGTGCTCAATGCAGAAGCGGTCGAAGTCGGCCATCACCCGTGGGTGCACCAGTGCGTTGAGGCCTTGCAGTGCTTTGGGGTCGGCGAAGACGATATCGGCAATGCGGCGCTTGTCGGCGGTGCCGTCGGGGCGGAAGACAGAGTCGCCCAGCAGCGAGCGCACCTTGTCGAGGAAGTCTCTATCATTATAATATGCCGCAGCCACGCTGTCGGCCACAAAGCAGCCGACGCCTCTGCGGCGGAATTCGTCGACCACGGTGCTTTTGCCGCAGCCCATGCCTCCGGTGATACCTATGCGTTTCATCGTATGACTACGCATTGTACCTCGGCTGGCTCGACAGAGCGCGGACGCAGGTATGTGGGGAACTGGGAGAGGCGTGGCGCGAGGGGGCGGTGGGCAACCACGTCGGCATAGTCTATCGTTACATCGAATTCCGGCACCCGCTGCAGGTCGCACTGGGCCACCCACACACGCAGTGTGGCGGTTTCGGGGTAGAGGTGCAGCTCGACGTTGGTGTCGGCACCGACCACCTGAATAGGCACTTTGTATTCGCGCTCCACGTAGGTCTCGGCGGGCACGTACACGTCAACCTCGTCGACCGAGGGGTGCACGTCGGTGTATCGTTTCCACACCGGATTGAGCCGCAGGCGATAGCTGCCCGACTGCGCTATGCCTTCTATCCTGGAGGCTTCGAGCCTTATCTCGTCTATTTTCTGCAGGTCGGCTTCCGGACCGTAGAGTGTCACCTCGGCAGGCGACACCGTAGGCTCGCCATAGAGGCCGTACTGCTCGGCGAACGAGAACTCCACGTCGTCTATCACCGGCTTGTATGTGCGTTGCGAGCGTTCGGCCAGCACCAGTCGCAGCGAGTCTTTGTCGGTGGCCACGCTTGTCAGGCCTATCAGCTGCCGGCGTGCCAGTTCGCACACCTCGCTGCCTGCCACTGCGTTGCGGTTGCTCATGTCGACTTTCAGGGTGGGGCGTTCGTCGCGTATGCTGTGTATTAGGGCGTTGAAGCCGTTGCTCTCTATGCGGAGATTCAAGGCTGTGTCGGCCCGCACCACGGCATAGCGCAGCGAGTCGTAGCCCGACATCTCGACCCTGACAGACAGGTTGTAGGTGTTGGTCTCGGCCATCGACACTCCGAACCATACGAGTGCCGTGAGTCCCAATATGATGAGGAATTGCTTCACTTCTTCTCCTCGGCCTTGGGCTCGGGGGCGGGCTGGATCATGTTCTTCTCGACGGTGAGCACAGTGCCGTTAGACACCTCGACCTCTACGGTGTGCTCGTCGACCGAATGCACCTTGCCGTATATGCCGCCCGAGAAGATAACGCGGTCGCCCTTCTTCAGTTCGTTGCGGAATTTCTGTTCTTCCTTTTCTTTCTTGCGCTGCGGGCGCAGCATCAGAATCCACATCACCACCAGGATGAGAATCATCCATATCCACATGCTTCCGCCGCCTTGTCCTTGTGCGGCCTGGAGTAAAATCATATTTGTCATATTCATTGTGTTTTATCTTTGTTGTTTATTCTCTGTTTTTTTTGATTTCTTGTGTTCTATCGGCCCACCTGTGCGGTGATGCGCAGTCGGGTGTGCGAGGGTTGTGCGTTGCTGATGACTGTCACTTCCTGCAGTTGCTGGCCGCTCTTGCCGGCGCTGCGGAAGGTGACGGTGATGTAGCCTTCGCCGCCCGGGGCAATGCGTCCGCGCGGATAGTCTGCCACTGTGCATCCGCAGGTGGCCGACGTCGAGCTGATGGCCAGGTCGGCATTGCCGGTGTTGCGGAAGTGGAAGCTGTAGCTGATGCTTTCGCCTGCCGAGAGGCGTCCGAAGTCGTGCACATCGTTGTCGAAGGTGATGACGGGCATCTTCTGGCTTTCGTCCAATCCTTGGGCCGACATGGGGTTGCGAATCAGGTCCACGTTGGGGTCGTCAGATGTTTTCTGGCGGCAAGCCGCAGCTGTCAGAGCCAGGGCTGCCAGGGCTATGATTGTCAGTCTTCTCTTCATCAGTCGTTGTTGTTGAGCATTGATGCATCCGATATCAGTCCGCGGCCGCTCTTTTTGATGCGCCCTTTCGAGCGCAGTTCGAGCATCAGCTTGTCGAGTATGCCGTTGATGAACAGTTTGCTGCGGTCGGTGCTGAATTCCTTGCTGAGTTCGATGTATTCGTCCACGGTCACCTTTTCGGGTATCGAGGGGCAGCATGTGAACTCGGCCACGGCCATGTTGATGAGCAGTATGTCCATCTGGGCCACGCGGTCGAACTCCCAGCCTTGCAGGTGGCTTTTGATCATATTTTCGGCCTCGTCGCGGCAGGCCAGGCTCTCGCTCAGCAGCTGGCGTGCAAACTCCATGTCGGCCTCGTCTTTGTCCACGCGCTTGTCGTACATCAGCGGCCACTGCATGGCTTCGTCGAAGTTGTCTTCGTTGAGGGTCTTGAGCATCATGAAGTTGTACTGGGCTATCTGTTCGAAGTCGTCTTCCCAAAGGAGGCTGCGTTCCGACATGGCTGCCACCAGGGCCTCGCGGTTCATCAGGAAGCGGAAGAGGCTTATGGCCAGTTCTTTTTCCTGCTCCCAGTCGGTGTCGGGATGCGAAAGGTAGTCGCAGTAGGTTTTGGTGTGGCGGAATTCGATGAAGGCTTCGCGCACGAGGTCTTCGTGGGTGTCCCAGCAGCCGCCCCATTTCTCGATGTTCTGTTTCAGTTCGAAGTTGTCGGCCATGCGGCGCAGGAACTCGTTGTGGAGGAACTTGGTGTTGGGGGCTTTCTCTTCGGCTGTGGGGCGGAATTTCTTGCGGCCTTCGTCGATGACCTGTGCGCCCACTTCGAGCAGGCGCGGCATGAGGGCCACCTGCAGCACGCCCAGTTCGTTGAGGCGGCCGATGTTGTATTCGAATTCGCGCTTTGCCAGTACGCGGTCTTTCTCTTCGATGCGGCAGGAATAGAGCATCTGCAGCACTTTGCTGCGCAGGTAGTGTCGGCTTAGCATACTATGTTGATGATTTTCTTGGGTACAAAGATTACTTTCTTTGGTTCGCCGGTGAGCCATTTCCCGGCTTCGGGTGCTGCCTTTACGGCGTCGAGCACCTCGTTTTGGCTGATGTCTGCCGGCAATTCGAGCATGAAGCGCATCTTGCCGTTGAACTGGACGGGGTATTTCACCGTGTCTTCTACCAGCATCTGCGGGTCGAATTCGGGCCATTGCGCGTCGCATATCGAGGTGTTGTGGCCCATGCGGTCCCAGAGCTCTGCGGCTATGTGGGGTGCGAAGGGGGCTATGAGCACCGCCAGCGGTTCGAGCACATCGCGGCCCACGCCGCCGCCCATGGCGGTCAGGTCGTTGCAGCATATCATGAAGGTCGACACCGAGGTGTTGAACGAGAATCGTTCTATGTCGTCGCTGATTTTCTTTATGGTCTGGTGCAGCACCTTGAGGGCGGCCTTGTCCGAGGCCGGGGTGTCGATATTGGTGTCGTACAGTTTCCAGAATTTCTTGAGGAAGCGGTGCACGCCCTCGATGCCGTTGGTGTCCCAGGGCTTGGCCTGTTCCACCGGGCCGAGGAACATCTCGTAGAGGCGCAGGGTGTCGGCGCCGTAGCGGGCCACCAGGTCGTCGGGGTTCTGCACGTTGAACATGCTCTTGCTCATCTTCTCTACTTCCCATCCGCAGATGTATTTGCCGTCTTCCAGCTCGAAGCGTGCGTCGGCGAATTCGGGGCGCCAGGCGCGGAAGCGCTCTATGTCGAGCACGTCGTTGTCCACTATGTTGATGTCGACGTGGATGGGGGTCACGTCGTCCATGTTCTTTATCAGTCCCTTGGAGATGTAGAGGTTGTTGTCGGCCTTGCTGCGGTAGACGAAGTTGCTGCGGCCCTGTATCATGCCTTGGTTGATGAGTTTCTGGAAGGGCTCTTCTTTGACGGCCATGCCGATGTCGAAGAGGAACTTGTTCCAGAAGCGGGCGTAGATGAGGTGGCCGGTGCCGTGTTCGGCGCCGCCGACGTAGAGGTCCACGTTCTGCCAGTACTGCACTGCTTTCTGCGAGAAGTATTCGTGGTCGTTGTGCGGGTCCATGTAGCGCAGGTAGTAGCCGCTGCTGCCGGCGAAGCCGGGCATGGTGCTCAGCTCGAGGGGGAAGACGGTGGCGTTGTCTATCTTCGAGTTCTCGACCACGCAGCGCTGCTTCTCGTCCCAGGCCCAGCGAGTGGCGTGGCCCAGCGGGGGCTCGCCGTTGGCGGTGGGTTTGAAGTCCGACACTTCGGGCAGCTCGAGCGGCAGGCACTCTTCGGGTATGGGGTAGGGGGTGCGGTCTTTGTAGTAGATGGGGAAGGGCTCGCCCCAGTAGCGCTGGCGGCTGAAGATGGCGTCGCGCAGGCGGTAGTTGACGGTGCGGTGGCCTATGCCCGCCTCTTCTATCTTGTCGATGACGGCCTTCATGGCATCCTTGACCTTCATGCCGGTCACAAAGCCGCTGTTGACCGAGTAGCCTGTCTTGGCGTCCATGCTCTCGGTCCACGTCGAGGGGTCGCTGGTGACGTCCTTCTCCAGCGATACCACCTGGCGTATCGGCAGGCCGAAATGGCGTGCGAAGGCGAAGTCGCGGCTGTCGTGGGCCGGCACTGCCATGATGGCGCCGGTGCCGTAGCCCGCCAGCACATAGTCGCTCACCCAGATGGGTATCTTCTCTTCGGTCAGTGGGTTGACGGCGTAGGCGCCGGTGAATACGCCGCTGACCTTCTTCACCTCGGCCTGGCGTTCGCGCTCGCTGCGGTTCTTGGCCCAGGTCACGTAGGCCTCGACCTCGGCTTTCTGCCCGGGGGTGGTGATGCTTTCTATCATCTCGTGCTCGGGGCAGAGCACCATGAAGGTGACGCCGAAGATGGTGTCGGGGCGGGTGGTGAAGATTTCGAAAGTGGAAAGTGGAGAGTGGAAAGTGGAAAGTTCTCCGGGTGCGGCAGCTTCTCTTTCATCTTTCCGCTTTCCACTTTCCACTTGGAAGTACACCGCTGCGCCTTCCGAGCGGCCTATCCAGTTGCGTTGTATCTCCTTCAGCGAGTCGGTCCACTGCACCTGCTCCAGTCCGTCGACCAGGCGCTGTGCGTAGGCCGTGATGCGGAGGCTCCACTGCCGCATCAGCTTGCGCTCCACGGGGTAGCCGCCGCGGACGCTCAGTCCGCCCACCACCTCGTCGTTGGCCAGCACGGTGCCCAGCTCGGGACACCAGTTCACGGGTATGTCGGCCAGGTAGGCCAGGCGGTAGTTCATCAGCACCTGCTGGCGTTTCGGCTCGTCCCAGCCGTTCCATTCGGCCGCCGTGAAGACGAGCGGCTCGGTGCAGGCGGCGTCGAGCCCCTCGCTGCCGCTCTGGCCGAATCGGGCCTCGAGGGCGGCTATGGGCATGGCTTTCTGCAGCGTGTTGTCGTAGTAGTGCTTGAAGAGCTGCATGAAGGTCCACTGCGTCCACCGGTAGTATTTCGGGTCGCAGGTGCGCACCTCGCGGTCCCAGTCGAAGCTGAAGCCTATCTTGTCAAGCTGTTCGCGGTAGCGTTTTATGTTCTGCTCGGTGGTGACGGCGGGGTGCTGTCCGGTCTGTATGGCATACTGCTCGGCGGGCAGGCCGTAGGCGTCGTAGCCCATGGGGTGCAGCACGTTGAATCCGCGCAGCCTCTTGTAGCGGGCATATATGTCGCTTGCTATATATCCCAGCGGGTGGCCCACATGAAGGCCTGCTCCCGAGGGGTAAGGAAACATGTCGAGGACATAGTAGTGAGGGCGGTCACCCGCATCGCCCGTGCGGTACACCTTGTGCTCGCGCCAGTGTTCCTGCCATCGGGGTTCGATTTCGCTGAAGTTGTAGTCCATTTTATATCAATCTTTTATGCTCAGCCTGTCTCGTGGCTGCGGTTGCAAAGATACAACTTTTTTCTGAATTGGTGCAAAAAAAATGCACGCTCGTATTAAAAAAAGGCCTGCATCTCACCCTGTTCTCCCACGGGTCCGGTACTGCCGTTGTACGATACATGTACGATATATGTACGATACTTGTACGATTGCCAATCGTACAAGTATCGTACATATATCGTACATGTATCGTACAACGGCAGAAGGGGTGCAGTCTAAGAGCTGATTTTCAGCGCTTAGCAAAATGGCCTGTTTCGGCACATGGCCGAAGGTGTTCAAAATGCGGTGATTGGT
>JAZNSV010000177.1:0-12187 GCA_045591485.1 Bacteroidales bacterium
ATGTATCGTACAACGGGTGAAGGGGTACTATAGATGAGCCTAAGAATCAGCGTATTAGACATAGATGGCCTCCAAAGCATACAAAACACGTCTAACAAGCAGGCAAACAGCATATTACAAACAAAACAGAAAAATTTGGGCATCAAGATGGCTGAAATCAGACAGAAGGAAGACATAAAAAAAACCATCCGCCAGGAGCAAGACAGCATAGAGGCGGACGGTCCATTAACCAATTTAAACACTATGAAAAAGTTGTTTACACAACGCTGCAAAAGTACGCTGTTTTTCCAAACTATCGAAATGAATTTTTTCTTATCGAATACAAATAACTGCTTTCCAAATATAATTTTTTTCCGAAACGTCTAATATGGCACCTGATATTCGCTACTTTTTGAGCCATTATATGTTTTCCTGACCCGCGTTTTGGCTATTGCCGCATCGGCGGAAGAGTGCATTTTCACACATTCAGCTATATATCAGCAACTTAACCAACTTTAAGCATAGGCGAACGCTGTAAACAAACATGATTATCCGCAATTATCCGGCACACTGCAGAAGGGGTAAAGAACTCATTTCCATAGGCAGAGGGCGTATAAGATGTTCGGACGCACACGCCTAATTGATGGCAATTCGCGACCAATTGTGATAAATCGTGTTGAGAAAAAAGCAGACGCGGCAACGATACACCGTTTTTTGGGGGCTATCCGCAATATGAGGTTGCGTCTCTCCGAGAAGCCGATATGGTGCTGGGTTTCGGACACCGCACTGCGCTTCGCTTGTACGGTGTTATTGAGATTAAGCCTCTCCGAGGCTTCCTTATGGTAGTTTTAATTCATGTTTAATTCGTGATAAATCGTGTTGAGAAAAAATGCAGACGCGGCACGCCGCGTCTCTACAGAAGAGCAACATACCTACATTAATGATAATTCATGTCTAATTCATGATAATTCATGTTGGATAAGAATGCAGACGCGGCACGCCGCGTCTCTACAGAAGAGCAACATATCTAATTTAATGATAATTCACGTATTAATGACAATTCACGTATTAATGACAATTCGCGTATTAATGATAATTCGCGTATTAATGATAATTCGCGGACATCTGTGGCTATTTTTGTTTAAAAAAAGACGACGGTGCGGCACGTCAGTGCTTGCGATAGTGGGGGTGGTAGGCGGCTATGGTGTTGCGCAGGGTTTCGCGGCTGATATGGGTGTAGATCTCGGTGGTGGAGATGCTTTCGTGGCCCAGCATCTCCTGCACGGCTCGCAGGTCGGCGCCGTTTTCCACCAGCTCGGTGGCGAAACTGTGGCGCAGCGAGTGGGGACTCACCTGCTTGCCGATGCCGGCCTTCTGCACGGCGTCTTTGAGGAACATGAAGACGTAGTTGCGGCTGAGCGGTGTGCCGAGGCGGTTGAGGAAGACGAACTTCTCGCAGCCCGGTTTTATGCGCTGGTGCGAGCGGATGGTGTGCACGTAGTCCATCATCAGGCGCAGTGCGTGCTCGTTGATGGGCACCCAGCGCTCCTTGTCGCCCTTGCCTATCACCTGCAGGTATTGCTCTTCTTCATATATGTTGGAGAGGCGCAGGCCGACGAGTTCGGAGACGCGGAGTCCGCATCCGTAGAGCACCTCGACGATGACGTAGTTGCGAGCCTGATCGGGCAGGCTGAGGTCGAAGGTCTGCTGTATGCGGGTGATTTCGTCGTCGGTCAGCACGTCGGGCAGGTGCTGGGGCCGCACCGGGAGGTCGATAAGGTCGGCGGGGTTGGCGCGCAGTTCGTCTTCGATGACGAGCATCTTGAAGAACATGCGCCATCCGGCGATCATGCGCCGCTGGGTGTTGGGCGAGATGCCGAGGTCGTTGAGCGATTTGAGCAGCTGCTGCAGGTCGTCTTGCGAGGTTGCCATGGGGTCCACGCCGCGGTCGAGCATGAACGAGGCCAGGGCGTCGTAGTCGTGCAGGTAGGCTTCGACGCTGTTGTCGGCCATGCCGCGTTCGAGGCTCAGGTAGGTCTCGAAGTTGCGGCGCATACGCCGCCAGGTCTGTTCGCAGTCGTTCATTGTTGCAGTCTCCATTTCAAAAAGTCGACAAGGGTCTCGCGGTCCTGGTATCGTGCCTTGCGTTCGGCGCGCGGCATGTCGATGTCCACCCTGCCCCAACCAAAGCGGTGCCTGATGTCGGCCGCGCGGCGGTTGAAGTAGGGCGAGCGGTGGGCGGGGTTGCGCTTGAGGGGCGACGGCAGGGTGGCGGCCAGCTGCGAGGCTTCGTCGCGGCTGAGGGTGCGGGCCGAGTGGTGGAAATAGTGCTGCGCCGCTGCCTCGGCGCCATAGATGCCGTCGCCGAATTCCACGATGTTGAGGTAGACCTCCATGATGCGGCGCTTGCCCCAGACGGTCTCGATGAGCACCGTGTAGTAGGCCTCGACGGCCTTGCGCAGCATGGTGCGGTTGTGTGGCAGGAAGGCGTTTTTGGCCGTCTGCTGGCTGTTGGTGCTGGCGCCACGCATGCGACGGCCGCGTTTGTTCTCCCTGTAGGCCTGCTTCATCTGTTTGACGTCGAAGCCGCTGTGGTACATGAAGAGGCCGTCTTCGGAGTAGACGACAGCGGTGACGAGGTTGGGCGAGATGCTGTCGAGCGGCACATAGTCGCGTTCGAAGCGGACGGTGCGTTCCTTGTCGCCGACTTGCTGGCAGAAGCGCTGCACCATGAGGGGTGTCAGCGGCGGCATGATGAACCATCCGAGCAGCACCTGCAGCAGCGTCAGCAGCCAGAGGCCGACCGCGGCGAGCCACACCACGCGCCACACGCGTCCGAAGAACGACAGTTCGCTCCACCGGCGCAGTCCCCTACCCTTTCGGGCAGATTTGGCTTTCAGTTGTTTATGAGCATTGGCCTTGGGCATGATTGCGGTGCAAATTTACATAAATTTTCTAAAAACATTTGCCAATTCAAAAAAAAGATGTATCTTTGTAGCAGTTTATTTCAAACAACCAAACAAACAATTAACACAAAAACAATATATTATGGTTAAAGTTGCCATTAACGGCTTCGGCCGTATCGGAAGAATGAGCTTCCGCGCCATGCTCGCACACCCCGAGCTGGAAATTGTCGCCATCAACGACCTGACAGACGCCAACACCCTGGCCTACCTGTTCAAATACGACTCCGTGCACGACAACTTCGACGGAGAGGTGCACGCCGAAGGCGATTGCCTGGTGGTGAACGGCAAGAAGGTGAAAATCTATGCCGAGCGCGACCCGCAGAACCTGCCTTGGGGCCAGCTGGGTGTCGACATCGTGGTGGAGAGCACCGGTCTGTTCAAGAAACGCGAGCAGATGATGAAGCACATCAACGCCGGCGCCAAGAAAGTGATCCTCACCGTGCCCGCCAGCAAGGCCGAGGACGTGGACGCCACCGTTGTGATGGGCGTCAACGACAACGTGCTGACCAAGGAGATGCAGCTCGTGAGCAACGCCAGCTGCACCACCAACTGCCTTGCCCCCGTGGCCAAGGTGCTGAACGACAAGTTCGGCATCAAGCGCGGCTTGATGAACACCGTGCACAGCTACACCAACGACCAGAAGATCCTCGACCAGCCGCACAGCGACCTGCGCCGCGCCCGTGCCGCCGCCGTCAGCATCATCCCCACCAGCAGCGGTGCCGCCAAGGCTGTGGGTCTGGTGATTCCCGAGCTGAAAGGCAAGCTTGACGGCTTTGCCATGCGCGTGCCCACACCCGACGGCTCTGTTGTCGACCTCACCGCCGAGCTCGAGAAGAACGTCACCAAGGAGGAGATCAACGCCGCCGTCAAGGAAGCCGCCGAAGGCTCGATGAAGGGTATCCTCCAGTACTGCGACGAGCCCATCGTGAGCATCGACATCATCGACAACACCCACAGCAGCATCTTCGACAGCCTCTTGACCCAAGTCATGGACGGCAACTTCGTGAAGATCGTCAGCTGGTACGACAACGAGAAGGGCTACAGCACCCGCGTGGGCGACCTGGCTGCCAAACTCGCAAAACTGCTCTAAATAATATTTGAGTGAAAAGAAGTGAGAGGGAGTGAAAGAAGTGAAATGACAACAGCTGCCATCTTGTGCACTTGTCCTTTCACTCCTTTTCACTCCCTTTCAATTTCTTTCACGCTTTTTATTCACAGTCAATGATTCTACAAGGGAAAACCGCAATAGTGACCGGCGCCACCCGTGGCATCGGGCACGCCATTGCATTGAGATTTGCGCGCGAGGGGGCCAACGTGGCCTTCTGCGGCCGCTCGCGCGGCGAGAAGATGATTGCCGTGGAGCAGGAGCTGCAGGCCCTTGGCGTGCACGCCAAAGGCTATGCCTGCGATGTGGCCGACATGGAACAGGCGCAGGCCTTCGTCAAAGAGGTGCTGGCCGACTTCGGGCAGATAGACATACTGGTCAACAACGCCGGCATCACAGACGACAGTGCCGTGAAGCGCATGACCGAGGAGCAAATGGACCGCGTGATGCACACCAACCTGGGCTCGGTGTTCTGCATGACCAAGGCCGTGCAGCCGATCATGTGGCGTCAGGGCTACGGCTCCATCGTCAATATCGGCTCGGTGGTGGGCATAGCAGGCAACTACAACCAGGCCAACTATGCAGCCTCGAAGGCCGCCATCATAGGCTTCAGCAAGAGCTGCGCCAAAGAGTTCGCCGCCCGCAACATACGCGTCAACGTGGTGGCGCCCGGCTTTGTGGAGACCGAGATGACCGCCGAGGTGCCGGAAGAGCTGATGAAGACCTGGACAAGCCGCATACCCATGCGCCGCGCCGGCAAGCCCGACGAGGTGGCCCAGGCCTGCGCTTTCCTGGCCAGCGACATGTGTCCCTACATCACCAGCGTAGTACTGCCCATCTGCGGCGGCATGGAGGATGCTTGAGTGGCTGAGTGGCTGAGTGACTGAGTGACTGAGTTACAGAGTTTCAGAGTGACAGAGTTTCAGAGTGACCAAGCGACCAAACGAGTTGAGAATTGAGAGTTGGGAATTGAAAGGTAAAGGTATTGTCTTAACTTCTTTAACTTCTTTAACTTCTTAACTTCTAATAATTAAAATAACGAAAATTGAGAATTTAGAAATGCACATCAACCCCATTAAGCCTATCATCATGGGCGTTGTCCTGCTGTTCGCCGCATGCGGCGGTCCGCAGCAGCAAGCCTCCACAGCCGACACCGTCACCGACGACTACGGCCGCACGGTGGTGGTGCCCACCACCCCGCAGCGTGTGGTCAGCCTCTCCCCTGCCGTCACCGAGATCGTGTTCGCCCTCGGCGCAGGCGACATCCTCGTGGGGCGCACCGACTTCTGCGAGTACCCGACCGAAGCGGCCAGTATACCTTCCGTCGGCGGCATCAGCAACCTCAACGTCGAGCGCATCGTCTCGCTGAGCCCCGACCTCGTCATCAGCGGCTCGATGGTGAGCAAGAAAGCAGCCGACCAGATGGACCAGATGGGCACACCCATGGTATGCGTGATAGAGAAACCCAGCTTCGAAGCCCTCTACGACAACATCTCGGCCATAGGCCGCCTGGTGGGCAAAGAGCACGAGGCCGACTCATTGAATGCGTTGCTGCGCGAACGCGTCGATGCGTTAGACACAAACACCATCGCACAGTCGAGCGATCAAGCATTGCCGAAGGTCTACTATGTCGTGGGCTTCGGTGCCACGGGCAACTTCACAGCCGGAGGCAACACCTTCATCAGCGACATCATACGCATGGCCGGCGGACGCAACATAGCCGAGGACATCGACGGCTGGAGCTACAGCCTCGAAGCCCTGATGAAAGAAGACCCCGACTACATCATAGTGCGCCGCGAAGACTCGGCCGCCTTCTGCGGCATGAATCCCTACAACACCCTCAGCGCCGTGCGCAACGGCCATGTGATAGGCATCGTCAGCGGCACGCTGGACCTTCAGGTGCCCCGCAACATAGACGCCATTCTCTACCTCCGCCAGAGAATGAGAATTGAGAGTTGAAGAGTCGAAAAGTCGAAGAGTCGAAAAGTCGAATAGCTGTAAGCTGTGAGTTGTAATCTGTAAGTGGGCTAATGCGGCCTGCGCAGCCACTTAAAACTTAAAGCTCAAAGCTCAAAGCTTAAAACTTAAAGCTTAAAACCTAAAGCTTAAAACTTAAAGCTCAAAGCTCAAAACTTAAAACTTAAAGCTCAACCTATCAACGAAAAAAACATCAACGAATAATCACAACATGGACAAACTCAGCTATGCATTGGGCCACAACATTGGCCACCAACTGATTGGAATGGGCTTGCAGAAGAGCCTGAACGTAGACGACTATGCCGCCGCCGTGCGCGACGTGCTCGAAGGGCGCCCCACGCAGATGGGCGACGCCGAGGTGCACCAGGTGCTGGAGCACTACTTCAGCGAGTTGGAAGAGCGCCAGCAGGCCGAGGCCGCCGAGCGCGGCAAGGCAGCACGCGCCGAGGGCGAAGCCTTCCTGGCCGAGAACAAGAAACGCGCCGACGTGGCGACCACCGCCAGCGGCCTGCAATACACGGTGCTGAAAGAAGGCACGGGCCGCCAGCCCAAGGCCAGCGACACCGTGCGCTGCCACTATGAGGGACGCCTCCTCGACGGCACGGTCTTCGACTCGAGCTACCGCCGCGGCGTGCCAGCCGACTTCGGCCTGCGCCAGGTCATCAGCGGATGGACCGAAGGCGTGCAGCTGATGAAGGAAGGCGCAAAATACCGCTTCTTCATCCCCTACAACCTCGCCTACGGCGAGCACGGAGCCGGTGCCGACATACCACCCTATGCCGCCCTCGTTTTCGACGTAGAACTCATCGAAGTGCTATGATCGTCATACTGCTGGCGGTGCTCGTGGCAGCAGCATACGTGGGGTGGCATCTGTGGATGCTGCCCCCCGTTGCCATCGGACTGCGATGGCTGCTGCCGACAGCCGAAGCGCTGTGCATCGGATTGGCCGTGCTGTCGCTCACGCGATACCTCGACCAACTGCCCATGGGGCTGGCGCGCTTCACATACAACGTGGGCAACAAGTCGCTCATCGTGCTGCTCTACCTGCTGATGTTTTTCGTCGTGGCCGACCTGCTGCGGCTGGTGCACGTGCTGCCCACGGCATGGCTGCGCGACAACTGGTGGACCACCGGCGCACTGCTGGCACTGCTGGCGGCGGTGTTCGTATACGGAAGCCTGCACTATCGCGACAAACAGCGCGTGGAGATGGAAGTGGAGAGTGGAAAATGGAAAGTGGAAAGTAAAAGTGGACAGAAGAAAGTTCGTCTTGTGGCTGTGAGCGACCTGCACCTGGGCTACCACAACCGACGCAAAGAACTCGGCCGGTGGGTCGACATCATCAACGCCGAACACCCCGACGCCGTGCTTATAGCAGGCGATGTCGTCGACCGTTCGTTGCGGCCTCTGCTGGCCGAAGACATGGCCGCCGAGCTGCGCCGCATCGAGGCTCCGGTCTATGCCTGCCTGGGCAACCACGAATACTACGCCGACTACTACACGCCCGGCGAAGTGGAGCGGTTCTTCGCCGACGCCGGCATCGTGCTGCTGCGCGACTCTGTGGCCGCCACACCCTTCGGCACCATCATCGGACGCGACGACCGGTCCAATCGCCGCCGCCTCGGCATCAGGCAAATAAAAGAAAAATATTCGGTTCCCGACACCCAATTCACCATACTCCTCGACCACCAGCCCTACCACCTCGAAGAGGCCGAAGCCGCAGGCATAGACCTGCAGGTGAGCGGCCACACGCACCGCGGCCAGGTATGGCCGTTGTCGTGGGTGACCGACGCCGTGTACGAATGCTCGTGGGGCAGCCTGCGCAAGGGCAACACCCAATACTACATCAGCTCCGGCCTCGGCATCTGGGGCGCAAAATACCGCATCGGCACTCAGTCGGAATACGTGGTGATTACGGTTGGGTGAATGGTGCGCAGAAACCAGTAGCGGAGGTTGGCGACAACATCGCGCAAGAAAGAGACAAACGGAGCTGCGAGGCGCGCGCCAACAACAACTATGGCGACAGCCACAAGGCCGTACCAAGCGCCGAGCGGCAGCAGTGAGTCCATCCAGGCACCCCGGGTGGCGGCCATGACGATACCTATTACCAAAGCATAAACAATCGACCCAAAGAAACGCACGCCCCAGTTGAAAGAGCTGCGGAACTGCGGGTCGGCCACTCGCGGCTTGACCATCAGGTGTGTGGGTATCAACGGCAGCGGATAGCAGAGCAAGGCAAAAAGGGCTATCATACGCAGTGGACGGCAGACGACGGCCACCGCCAGCGCGAGCAAAACGGCCAGTGTGGCCGTCAATGTGGCCGCGAGGCTCCAGTGTTCGGCAACAACCTTCTCCCCTATCTTGTATCTGCGGCACAGGGCCTGAAACTTTCCACTTTTTTCCATCTGCCGGGCGAACTCCTCGGGATCGCTTTCGGCCAGCGCGTCGAGACGACGTGCTATCTGCTGCCGCACGACGAAGCGGTTCCAGGCGTTGCTGGGCAGGCCCTGCTGGCGGCGCAGAGCGCGGTTCTGCATATTGCAGAGGGTGAGGATGCGGTCGTAGCAGTCGCCGAGGGCTGGGGTCTGCTCGGTTCGTATGTCGTGCATCAAAGGAAGTAGCGACGAGAAAAGTGCATCGCGCATCTGGTTGAGGGCCAGCGGCTCGTTGGCGCGGTAGGTGTCCATGAAAGGCTGCACCGCGATGGGACGGCCGATATTGACCACGAGGTTGGCATACGGGCGCTCGTATTCGTCGAAGTCGATGCCAGTTGGCACAATATAGAGCGGACGCTGGCCGAGGGCGAGTTGCGCTTCGCCTGCTATGCGGAACATTCCCTTGCCCATATTGAGCAGGTGGTGGCGGTTGTTGTGGCGTCCTTCGGCCATGAGGCACAGCGGGTAACCGTCGAGGAGCACATCGCGGCAGCGGTCGAAAATCTCCTGGTTGCGACCAAGCTGCTGCTGTCCGTCTCGGATGCGGTAGACGGGCATAATCTTCAGGAAAGTCAGTATGCAGCGCAGAGTCGGGTTGTTGAAGAGGTCGGCGCGGGCAAGGAATACGGGTGGTTTCGGCGCAAAGCAGAGCACAGCAAGAGGCTCCATCAGTGCCTGCTGGTGGCAGGGAGCTATGATATAGGAACCGTCGGCGGGAAGATTTTCCATACCACGCACGACGAAGTTGCGATAGTGGCAACGAAAACCGAACTGCACCAGCGGCGAGAGAAGGTTGTAGAGCGGGTCGTTGTCTTGAATGGCCCTACGGAGCTTGTTGTCAGATGTTTCACCCATACATCAAGAATAAAATGTGATGTGCAAATATACTAAAATTTATTTATAGACGTTATTTACACCAAAAAAAGTATCAACACAATAATAGTTTCTGATAGATGACTTCGTTTGCAGACCTTTCATCATGGGCATGGCTCATACAGTTTTTCATCATTGTTGTGGCGTTGCTGGTGGCCAATGTGGTGCGGTGCAATGTGCCGCTCTTCAGGCGCAGCCTGCTGCCATCGGCATTGCTGGCGGGTTTGATTATCCTATGCCTCAAGCCGCTGGACATTTTCAACACACTCGTCGACAAGCACGCCATGGAGATTATCACCTACCATGCGCTGGGTCTCGGATTTGTGGCCATGGCCTTGAAGAACAAAAAAATCAAGAGCGCCACAACAACGATGAAAGTGGTGGAGACGGGAGCAGTAACTGCAAGCACCTACATACTGCAGGGACTGGTGGGACTGGCGGTCACAGTGCCGCTGTTCCTGCTCTGGAAAGGCCACGACTTCTTTTATGCCGCCGGACTGCTTCTGCCGATGGGCTACGGACAAGGACCCGGACAGGCACTGAATTTCGGCGTCACCTTCGCCTCATGGGCCGAGGGTCAGGGACTGGTGTTCCATGGCTCGGACTTCGGACTGAGCATTGCCGCCATCGGTTTCATCGTGGGCAGCCTGGTGGGGGTGGTGTATATGAATATCCTGCGGCGCAAAGGCAAGCTGAAGGTTGCCGCCAACACAGAGAACCAAGCCAACACCTTGGCCGACTATGAATCTAACGGCGAAATACCGCACTCGGAGTCGATAGACAAGATGACCGTACAGCTGAGCCTCGTGCTTCTCGTCTATGGACTGGTGTTCATGCTGATGTATGGTGTGCAACAGCTCGACCTTGGCCAGTTCGGAGTCAAGACCCTCAAGCCGCTCGTGTGGGGTTTCAACTTCCTCTGGGGCACGCTGATCGGTGTCCTGGTGCGTTGGATTATCGGACGTCTGCGCAAGACCCATATCATGCAGCGCGAATATATCAACAACCACTACTTGGACCGCATAGCCGGCACATGCTTCGACGTGATGATTGTGGCCGGCACAGCCGCCATCGACATGGGCAACCTGCGCGGAATGTGGCTGCCGCTCATATTGGTGTGCGTCCTCGGCGCCGTGGCCACATTCTGGTTCGTGCTGCGCTGCTGCAAAAAGCTCTATCCCGACTACCAGTACGAGGGCTTCTTCGCCATGTTCGGCATGCTTACGGGCACCGCGAGCAACGGCATGATACTGCTGCGCGAAATAGACCCGCGCTTCGAAACGCCCGCCGCAAACAACCTTGTGTTGCAGACCATACCGGCACTCGCATTCGGTTTCCCGGTACTGCTCCTGATGGGATTCGCCCCGCAGAGCCTCACCAACACGCTCATCACTATTGGCGTCATGGTTGTGGCACTGACACTGTTTGCCATCTTTATTTTCCGCAAAAAGAAATCAAAAAACAGCAAAAAACATGAGAAATAACATTATCCTTGCCATCCTGCTTATAGCATGTCCCATCGCCTCTCTCGGACAAGACACAACAAAACACGTCCGCAAAGGGTGGACATTCGGTGTGCTGCCCAGCGTGGCATTCGATGCCGACTTAGGCTTCCAGTATGGCGCGCTGACCAACATCTACTACTTCGGCGACGGCAGCACCTACCCCGAATACCTGCACTCGTTCTACGCCGAGGCGGCATATACCACCAAGCACTTCGGCCTCTTCCGCTTCAGCTACGACTCGAAATACCTCATCCCCAAGCACCGTCTCAGCGTCCACATCACCTACCTGCCCGACCAGATGTGCGACTTCTACGGCTTCAACGGCTACCAAAGCAACTACAACGTAGCCTATTCATCGCAGGACGATCCGGCCTATATATCGCGTGCATACTATAAATATCATCGTGACCTCTTCCGCTTCAGCGCCGACCTGCAAGGCAACATTGTGGGCAACCTCCATTGGAACGCCGGCCTCGGCTTGCTGCACTTCAACGTGGGCTCTGTGGATATCGACCGCCTCAACTCCTACACCAAGAACGAGGAAAAATGGCTGCCTGACACAATGACCCTCTTCGACCACTATGTGCAGAACGGATACATACGCGCCGACGAAGCACAAGGCGGTTTTCATCCCTACCTGCACGGAGGTGTCACCTACGACACACGCGACCGCCAGCAGAACCCCACACGCGGCATACATGCCGACGCCTTCCTTACCTATTATGCTGGACTGGGAAATATGGAGGCCTACAACAACCTCAAACTCAACCTCGGCTTCCGGCAATACCTCTCGCTCTATACCGACCGCCTCATACTGGCCTACCGCCTCGGTGCACAACTCAACATGGCAGGCGACTGTCCCTTCTACCTCAACACCTACCTCAACCAGCTCTACATGCAGCGCGTGATTTACGAAGGCCTGGGCGGCGCCAACTCGGTGCGCGGCATCATGCGCAACCGCATCCTCGCCCCCGGCGTAGCCTTCGCCAATATTGAGCTGCGCACACGCGTGGCCAGCCTCAAAGTGGGGAAAAATATGTTCTACCTCGGCCTTGTGCCTTTCCTCGATGCCGGTATGGTGGTGCAGCCCTACCGCCGCGTAGAGGCCGACCCGCACCTGGGCACACCCATTGCTGACGACGAGACCGACCTGGACAACCCGCTATACAATCCCCACCTCGGTGGCGGACTGGGCCTCAAGGTGGCCATGAACGACAACTTCGTCCTCAGCGTCGACTGGGCCACAGCCTTCGACAAGCAGGACAACGGCAAATTCAGCAACCTCTACATCAAGATGGGGTATATGTTTTAATAGAGGTTAGAGGTTTAAGGTTTAAAGTTTAAGGTTTA
>JAZNSV010000178.1:0-15493 GCA_045591485.1 Bacteroidales bacterium
CCAGCGCATACGGCATGCTTGGCATCAACTGGATGTTTTGACCGGTACCGGTAGTGCATATCAACGATACTTCAACGATATATCAACGATATTTCAACGATTGTAATCGTTGAAATATCGTTGATATATCGTTGAAGTATCGTTGATATGCACTACCGGTAATATGCCAAAGCATAACATCAGGTGTACTTTTTTGCCCGGTGGGTCGAACATTTTTTGTATTTTTGCAGCCGCAATATGGAGAACAACAATAATACCACCAAGATGGGCATCGGGAGGCTGCTGCGGCGGTTGCTTCCCTTCGTGACGCCCTACCGCTGGCTGCTTGTGGCCACGCTGACACTGACCTTCCTCGGTTCGCTGATGGCGCAGGTGAACGCCGTGGTGCTCGACCGCGCGGTAGACCGCATCAACGCCCTGCTGCACCTCGACGGCGGCTTCCAGTGGGCCGAGGCGGCACGCATTCTCATCGTCATCAGCGCCGTGCTGCTGGGCAAAGAGGTGCTGGCGGCGCTGGTCACCTTCGGCCAGCGCATTTTCGGCGAGAAGATACGCATCAACGTCAGCCGCGACCTCTCGCTGCGCGTGGTGGACCGCATACTGACCTTCCGCATGGCCTTCTTCAGCCAGGACGGCAACGAGCCCGGCAAGCTGCAGACCCGCATAGACCGCGGCATCATGAGCCTGAGCAACACGGTGAAAAACTTCTTCATCGACATACTGCCCCTCTTCACCAGCGCGGTGCTGGCCCTGGTGCTGATGTATGCCGCCAACGTGTATGTGGGCCTCGTGGCCACGGTCATCATCCCGGTCTACTTCTGGATCACCGCCGTGCAGGGCCGGAGGATGAAGGGCTGGCGCCACCGCGTATTCGGCACCCACCAGCAGCTGAGCCACGGCATACTGAACATCATAGAGAGCATGGGGGTCATCAAGTCGTTCAACCGCGAGCGCGTGGAGGCCGCCAAGCAGGCCGCCCTGCAGGAGCAGAGCACCGACCAGCAGATGCAGACGCGCCGCATATCGTTCCTCTACGAGGGGCTGAAGACCTTCGTAGAGCAGATAGGCACAGTGCTCATCATCATACTGACGGCCTACCTGGTGCTTATAGACTACCCCGGCATGTCGATAGGCAAAATCATGTACCACGTGATGCTCTTTGCCAACGTCAGCGCCCCCATACGCCAGCTGCACCGCATATACGACGACCTCAACGACGCGCTGGTCTATGCCGAGGGGTTCTTCGGCCTGCTCGATGCCGACCAGGAGGTGGAGAAGAGCGGAAAGTGGAAAGTGGAGAACGGAGAGCGGGTGCAGGGTCGGTTCGAGCTGAAGAATGTGGAGTTCACCTACCCCAGCGGCACCCACGCCCTGCGCGACCTGACGATGACCATAGAGCCGGGCCGCACCACCGCCCTGGTGGGCCTCAGCGGCGCAGGCAAGAGCACCATAGTGAACCTGCTGGACAAGTTCTACGCCCCCGACAGCGGCAGCATCACCCTTGACGGCGTGCCCTTGGCCGAGTGGGACACCCAGGTGCTGCGCGACAACATAGGCCTCGTGCTGCAGAAGAACCACATCTTCAGCGGCACCATAGAGGAGAACATCCGCTACGGACGCCCCGACGCCACCCGCGACGAGGTGATGGAGGCCGCCCGCAAGGCCTATATCTACGACCAGGTGATGGCCCTGCCCGACGGATTTGAAAGCAACGCCACGCAGCTCAGCGGCGGACAGCAGCAGCGCATAGCCATAGCCCGCATGTTCCTCAAAAACCCGCCCATCATCTTCCTCGACGAGCCCACGGCCAGCCTCGACGCCATAGCCACCGAGCAAATCAAAAACTCGATAGACGCCATCAAACAGGGCCGCACGGTGATAGTCATCAGCCACAACATAGGCCAGATTATCGACAGCGACTGCCTCTACGTGCTCGACACCGGCCACGCTGTGCAGCACGGCTCGCCGCAGGAAGTCTACCGCCAGGGCGGCCTGTACAAAGAGATATTCGACGCCTCGGCCCGCAGCATGAATGTGGACAAGATAGCCGAGGAGCTGAATGGTTCGGAATAGGATGCCGGCTATCGACCGGAAAGTTTTGAAGACTTGGAATAGAGCACCCGTAGCAGGGCTTCGATGTCGGTGCGGCGCGCCTCGACGCTGTCGGCCGGAGCATCCTGCAGCGGCACGACATTGCGTGTGACGCAGTCGTAGAAGTAGGCTCCCTCGGGGGTGATATAATTAAGCCGGTTCTTATCGCTGTGCACGGCGAATTGCTTGCGGGCAAGATAGCCACGTCCAAGCACGTTGCGGCTGAAGGGGAAGTCGGCGGCTGAGAGGTGCATCTGAGCCAACAGAGTGGCGGCAAGGTCGCTCTGGCTCATCAAGCGGTCGACAACAACGCCCGTATGCGCCAGCGCACCGCCGAGCCAAAGCATCGGTATGTGGGGAATGGCTATATTGGCGGTGTTCATGCCGTCGGCGAAGATGATGCCATGGTCGGGCACCACAATCACAAGCAGGCTGTCCCACACAGGAGATGCTTTCAACCCGTCGATGAGCGCCCCGAGGCATGAATCGGTGTAGGCAAAACTGTTGAGCCGCGCATCGGCAAGGCGCTGCATTGGCACTTCCCAGGGCTCGTGGCTGCTGAGGGTGAGCACGGTGGAGAAGAACGGCCGCTCGTCGGGTATAAGGTCTGGCCGAAGCAGGTGCTCGTCGGGCACGCCCCAGGCACTCGTGTACATCGACTTTGGGAAGGCATCGCCGCCGAGGACGGAAGAGAAGCCCGTCTCGGAAAAATACATGCGCATATTGGTGAAGTCGATGTCGCCGCCATAGACGAGCTTGGTGGCATAGCCTTCGGCCTTGAGCGACGAGGCGATGGATGGCAGGTTGCGGCAGAGGTCGGGACGCTTCATAAGCGTGGTGGTGGGAAGGCCCAGCCAGCCGCTGAGCACCGAAACGAGGCCGCGGTCTGTGCGGTAGCTGTTGGCCCAGCAGTTGGAGAAATAGACGCCCTGCGGGATGAGGCTGTGCAGGCATGGAGCCACACTGTCGGAGCCTACCACACCCAGGCCTGCGCCCTCCCAGATGACAAGGAGAATGTCGGGCCGGGGATTGTTGAGCAGAACAGTATCCAGCGTGGTGTCGGGCTCGAAAGCCGGAGCCACCATGGTCTCGGCCTCGTCATCGGGCACAATGTTGAACTCGGAACCGAGATCCTGTACCTTGAAGAGCGAGTGGAACATATTGAACGTCGGGTTGAGGGCCGCATGGTTGCAGAAAGGATACTTGGAAAAATAGGCATAGGAGGGATTGGCCGTGGACTCGGAGAGGCCTCCGCGCATGCCGAGAAACATCAGAGCCACCATCGGCAGCAGCCAGAGGCAATGCCACACGCGGCGCGGAGAGTCGAGCCGCTGAGGCGTGGCACGGCGCAGACGGCGGCAATAGTGCAAGATAATGCCTCCGACAACAAGAAAGGCCAAAACAATGGCCCACACCGGAAGGCTGGCGAGCATATCCTTGGGTTTGGCGGCATAGATAAGGTCGTTGGCGTCGAGTTTGGCTCCCCAGAAGCTGTAGAGGATGGTGTCGGCCACAAAGATGAATGCCAGCACAACAGCCACCAACACATAGTAGGGCATCAGCACCTTGCGCAGCGGAAAACGGTGGAAGAAATAGCTGACAAACAGCACCAACGCGGGCAAAAGCAGAAGATAGCAGGCCGTGGCCACATCGAGCCGCAGACCATGCCACAAAGCGGCCACACACGAACCGAACGGCGCACCGGCCGCCATAGAGAAGTTGAAGAGCATGAAGACCACCTTCTGCGTCACAAATATGAGCAGCAACGTCACAAAAAGACGAAGGAGGACCTTGAACCTCATGTTCCTTTTTTAGTCTTGCTTCTTGTCGAGCTGGCAGTAGACGGAGTTGTTGCTGAGGAATTCGGGTACGATGTCCTTCATCTTGCCGACGATCTTCATATCGTCCATGCCCTCGAGGATAGTCCAGAGTTCGTTGTACTCACGGTCGATGGCATCGAGAGGATAGCGGCGCACCTGGGCTCGCATAATCTTGGGATGATAGGTGGGTATGGTGTTTTCTTTGGTAGCCAGCAGCTCCTCGTAGAGTTTTTCGCCGGGACGCAGGCCGATTTCCTTGATTTCGATATTGTGCATACCGCTGAGCTGTATCATCTTGCGGGCCATGTCGTAGATTTTGACCGGCTTGCCCATGTCGAAGACAAAGATGTCGCCGCCTTCGCCCATGGCGCCGGCTTCGAGCACGAGGTTGCACGCCTCGGGTATGGTCATGAAGTAGCGGATAATGTCGCGGTGGGTGACTGTGAGCGGGCCACCGGCGGCAAGCTGCTTTTTGAAGAGGGGTATGACTGAGCCGTTGGAGCCGAGCACATTGCCGAAGCGGGTGGTGACAAAGTGGGTCTGGTCGGTGGAGCGGCTTTGGATGTAGATTTCGGCCATGCGTTTGGTTGCGCCCATGACGTTGGTTGGGTTGACGGCCTTGTCGGTGCTTATCATGACGAACTTCTGCACACCGTATTTCACACTGAGGTCGGCCATGTTGCGTGTGCCGAAGACGTTGACATAGACAGCCTCGTAGGGGTTTTCTTCCATGAAGGGCACGTGCTTGTAGGCGGCAGCATGGTAGACGAGGTTGGGGCGATAGAGCTGGAAGACCTCTTCCATGCGAGCGTGGTCTTTGACGTTGGCTATGACGAATTCCATCTTGTCGAGACGGTCGGCAAAGGTGTTGCGCAGTTCGAACTGCAGGTCGTACATGGGACTTTCGGCCTGGTCGAGCATAACGACTTTCTTGGGCTTGTAAAGCATCAGCTGACGGCAAATCTCCGAGCCGATGGAGCCAGCAGCGCCGGTGACAAGCACCACCTTGTCTACAACCTCGCGGACGATGTTGACGTTGTCCATCTTGATGGGTTCGCGTTCGAGCAGGTCCTCGATGCGGATGTCCTGAATCTGGTTGGCCGAGAAGGAGCCGTTGAGCCAGGTGCTGACATGGGGCACAGCCTTGACCGAAAGGCCGAGGTCGAGGCCTCGGTTGGTGATGGCCTGCTTGTGGATCATGCGTATCGACGGGATGGCGATGATGAGCTGCGAGATGCCCTTGCGCTTGATGAATTCAGGCGTGAGCACAGAGCGGGCACGCATGACGGGCACGCCGTTGAGCTCCTGGTTGACCTTCGACATATCGTCGTCGATAAAAGCCTCGACATGATACTCGTGGGTGGGGTCTTGATGCAGGGCGTTATAGGCGATGATGCCTGCTGCACCGGCACCATAGATGACGGCATTGACCGTGGTGCGACGGCGACGGAAATAGTCGTTGTAGACGCGCTGCATAAAGAGACGCGAGATAATCATCATGAAGCCGAGAATCATGTAGAGCGTCAGCGACTCGCGGTAGGAAAGCAGATACTGCTTGGCGATGATGGGTGGACGGAACTGGTTGTTGACCATGTTGACAGCCCAGTAGAGCATCATCGGTCCGAGGGTGACGATAAGAATCTTGTAGATATCGCGCATGCCTGCGTGGCGGATGATGCCGCGATAGGAACCGGTGAAGAAAAAGAAGAGCAACGTCACCATGAGCGAGATGATGATCTGCACAGCGGTGCCGCGCATACTGAGATTGGCCACGCCGCCTGCGCGGAAGGCTTCCATCAGCACGTATGCCAAGAAGAACATGGCCACGTCGAGCGCAAAGATGAGCCACTGCGGAAGGGTGCTGTGACGGTATTTCTTCACAAGAAGGAATGTCAGTTTTTTGTACCACTTATTCATAGGCTATTGGATTAAAGTTTTTTTTAAAGTCTTGAATCTATTATTTCGCGAGGCAGTATGCCCTTGACATCGTAGATTACACCCGGCTGGGGCACCAGCGAGCGCAAGTCGAGCCCGGCGAAGACGTCGTGGGCAACAGCCAGTATGGCAGCATCGAAGCGGCCGGAAGGCAGAGTGGCTGTCACCTTGATGCCGTATTCGTCGCCGACACGCTCAGACGATACCCATGGGTCGCATACGGTGATATTAGCCGAATATTCGTGCAATGTGTTGTAGACATCAACCACCTTGGTGTTGCGTATGTCGGGACAGTTTTCTTTGAAAGAAAAGCCGAGGATGAGTATGCGTGCGTCTTTGACGGGGACACCCTTGAGGTTCATCTGGCGGATGGTCTGGTTGGCCACGTAGTTGCCCATGCTGTTGTTCACACGGCGGGCGTTGCTCATCACACGCGGCAACACTCCATAGAGCTGCGAGCGCTCGATGAGGTAGTAGGGGTCGACGCTGATGCAATGGCCGCCGACAAGGCCAGGCTGCATACGGATGAAGTTCCACTTGCTGGCGGCGGCGTCGAGCACATCGTGCGTGTCGATGCCCATGGCGTTGAATATCTTCGACAGTTCGTTGACGAAAGCTATATTGACATCGCGCTGCGTGTTTTCTATTATCTTCGAAGCCTCGGCCACCTTGATGCTCGGAGCTTTATGTGTGCCGCCCAAAAGTACGCTGTTGTACATCGAGTCAATCAAGTCGGCGGCTTCGGGTGTCGATCCAGAAGTCACTTTCTTGATGGTCTCCACATGGTGGGTTTTGTCGCCGGGGTTGATGCGCTCGGGGCTGTAGCCGCCGTAGAAATCGACGTTGAACCGCAGCCCACTGACACGCTCCACAACCGGCAGGCAGGTCTCCTCGGTCACACCGGGATAAACAGTGCTTTCATATACGACGATATCGCCACGCGATATAACCTTGCCCACCACATCGGAAGCGCCGATGAGGGGTTTGAGGTCGGGGCGGTTGTTGTCGTCGACCGGTGTGGGGACAGCGACAACATACACATTACAATGGCGAATATCATCAAGCGAAGAGGTGCAGCGGAAGCCGTGTTTACTTATGGCTTCCTGCAGCAGGTCGTCCTCTACCTCGAGGGTATCGTCATGTCCTCGCATCAAGGCATCTACACGATGACTGTTTATATCAAAGCCAACCGTAGGATACTTAGTGGAAAAGAGGCGCGCAAGCGGTAGGCCTACGTAGCCAAGGCCTATAACGCAGATCTTTATGTCACTGAGAGCTATCATATAGTGGAGGCAATGAGTTCTATTTCTTCGTCGGTAAGGTATGGGTGCATGGGAAGCGACAGGACAGTCTTCGTTAGTTGCTCGGCCACAGGGCAGGGCTGCTGATTAAGGTGGGCGAAGGCGGTCTGTTGACTCATAGTGCGGGGATAGTAGACCATCGAGGGGATGCCGGCAGCCTTTAGTCGGGCTTGCAGCTCGTCGCGGTTGTTGGTTTGTATGGTATATTGTGCCCACGAGGAGGTGCACCAACCCATTTCAACGGGGACTTTAGGCGTTTTTATTTTGTCTTGCAGCAGGTGGTTATATTTTTCTGCCACACGGTTCACCGCTACCAATTCCTCGTCGAAGCGACGAAGTTTCACTTGAAGTATAGCGGCTTGTAGGGTATCAAGACGCGAGTTGAGACCGAGGCGCACGTTGTCGTATTTGTCGGTGCCCTTGCCGTGGACGCGAAGAGAACGCAGCAGGTCGGCATAGTTGTCACTGTTGGTGAAGAGAGCACCACCGTCGCCGTAACATCCTAATGGTTTGGCAGGGAAGAACGAGGTAGTGCTGATGTCACCAAAAGAGCAGCTCCTACTTCCATCATATAGCATACCGCCAAAGCCCTGTGCACCATCCTCGATAAGCAACAAGCCATATATATCACAGAGTTCTCGGATATGATCATAGTCGGCAGGACGCCCGAAAAGGTCAACAGCAATCACCGCTCGTAAAGTATACTCTGTGTTTTGGTTAGTCTGAATTTTATTGAGCAAGTCGGCAACATCGATGTTAAACGTATCCTTGTCCACATCGACGAATATCGGCGTGGCCCCCACCATGGCCACGGCCTCGGCGGTGGCAAAGAAGGTGAAGTCGGGCACGAAGACGGCATCGCCGGGGCCTATGCCCATGGCCATGAGGGCCAGACGTAGAGCGTCGGTACCGTTGGCGCAGGTGATGCAATGCTTCACACCCACGTAGTCGGCCAACTGCTGTTCCAATTCCGCCACCTGCGGACCCATAATGTAGGCACCGCTGTGGGCGGCCTGAAGCAAGGCTTCGTCCATTTCGGCCTTCATGGCCTCGTATTGTCTATGTAAGTCGCGGAACTGCATGGTTGGCTATTCTTCTACTTTTCCGATGATTTTGGCGGGCACACCGGCCACAATGGCGTAGTCGGGCACATCCTTGGTCACCACGGCACCGGCACCCACCAGGGCGTGGCGACCGATGGTGTGGCCACAGACGATGGTGGCGTTGGCACCGATAGAGGCACCCTCCTTGACCAGAGTGCGCTCGTAGTGGCCGTTGGCCGGGCGGTCGAGGCGCGGCATGAGCACGTTGGTGAACACGCAGCTTGGACCGAGGAAGACGTTGTCTTCAATCTCGACACCTTCGTAGACAGAGACGTTGTTCTGTATGCGGACGCCGTTGCCGATGTGCACATTGGGGCCGATATTGACATTCTGGCCCAGCGAGCAGCGTTCGCCCAGCACGGCGCCTTTCTGCACATGGCAGAAGTGCCACACCTTGGTGCCTTTGCCAAGCACTACGCCTTCGTCGACGTAGGAACTCTCGTGTATGAACACTTCCTCTACCATCCGAATGGGTGTTGGGTCAACGGGTACTTGGCCATGGGGTGATAGTCGCCCTTGAGGCCGATGGGTTCGGCATGGCGTATGTCGTAGACGGTCTTGATGCACTCTCTGGCTTCGCCGATACGGAAACCGCGACCGGCAAGCACCTCTTCATAGCTGCGTGTATGCAGGTCTGTAAATCCCTGGCTGAACTCGAAGTCCTCGCCGTCGACAGTGATGCTACGGTAGCTGCCAGTGTGTCCCTCGGGCAGGTGGTCGCCGTTGATACTTAAGAAATAGCGTACGCGGGCCTGCTTCATCTCAAGGTAGCCGGCCACTCGGTCGTGACTGCTCACGTGGACTATATTCTTCTGCACCGGTCCAAATACCCACTGAAGCATGTCGTAGAAATGGACGCCGATATTTGTGGCCACTCCGCCGCTCTTCTGTATCTGGCCTTTCCACGAGGTGTAGTACCAGTAGCCGCGCGGTGTGATATAACTGAGGTCGACATCGTAGACCTTGTCTTTCGGGCCTTCGGCTATTTTCTTCTTCAACGCAACCACCGACGGATGCAGCCGAAGCTGGAAAATTGTGTAAGCTTTATGACCTGTGGAGCGTTCTATTTCCTCCAGAGCGTCGATATTCCAAGGGCTCAGCACCACGGGTTTCTCGCAGATGACGTCGCAGCCCATACGAAGTCCGTAGCGGGTGTGCGCATCGTGCAGGTAGTTGGGCGAACAGACCGAGAGATAGTCAATCTTCTCTCCCTCCGCCAGCAGGCGGTTGTTGTGGCGGTCAAACAGTTCCTGCTCGGTGAAAAACGAAGCTTTGGGGAAGTAGCTGTCCATGATGCCGACGGAGTCGTTCTTGTCGTATGCGGCCACAAGGTTGTTGCCCGTCTCCTTGATGGCACGCAGGTGGCGCGGTGCAACATAGCCGCCGACTCCTATAAGTATAAAGTTCTTCATTTGTCGAGATTTGTTATGCAACGGCGCAATCCGTCGCTCCAATGAGGTATTTCCTGTTGAAATGTGAGTTTGAATTTAGTCTTGTCCAATACCGAATAGGCCGGGCGTTTCACCGGCGAAGGGTATTCGTCGCTGTGGCACGGCAGCACACGGCAGACCGTATTGCCGCTCAGGCGGGCTATCTCGTAGGCAAAATCGTACCACGAACAGACGCCCTCGTTGGCGAAGTTGTATGTGCCGCTGTGCTCCAACTGGTTGTTCTCTATAATGTTGAATATAGCGCGAGCCAGGTCGCCGGCATAGGTGGGCGTGCCAGCCTGGTCAAACACCACTGTCACCTGCGGCTTTTCCGCAGTCAGCCTACGCATGGTGAGCACAAAGTTCTTGCCATATTCGCTGTAGAGCCACGACGTGCGCAGAATGATGGTTCTGCTGCAACGGCGCGCGGCCTCTTCGCCGGCCAGCTTCGTGCGGCCATAGGCGCCGGTGGGGTTGGGCTCCATATCTTCGGTGCAGGGGGTGTTGTACATCGTGCCGCCAAAGACATAATCGGTCGAGATATGTATCAGCGAGCCGCCCACAGCTTCCATGGCATCGGCCAGATGTCCCACAGCCTCTGCGTTGAGGCGCAAGGCCGTGGCCTCGTCGCTTTCGGCACGGTCGACGTTGGTGTAGGCGGCGCAGTTGACTATGAGTCTCACGCCGTTCTGCTGCACATAGGTCTCCACCGCGCGGCAGTCGGTGATGTCGAGTTCGTCGACGTCGGCGAAGAGCCACTCATTGCGCGACTGTGGAGCCAGCAGGCTCATGTGTGTGCCGAGCTGTCCGCGGCTGCCTGTGACCAGTATCTTCATGCTGTAAATGGGGTGTTGAAGTCGTTGAACATCGGATGACGGCGATCTTTTTCCGAAAGCAGAGCCTCTTCCGGAGCAATACGCCAATCGATAGCCAGCGTCGGGTCGTTCCACGCAATGGCCCCTTCGGCCTCGGGGTGGTAGTATTCGTCGCACTTATACTGGAACACGGCCACATCGCTCAGCACGGCAAAGCCGTGTGCGATGCCTTTTGGCATGAAGAACTGGCGTTTGTTGTCGGCCGAAAGCTCTACCGCCACATGCTGGCCATAGGTGGGCGAACCCTTGCGGATATCGACGGCCACGTCGAGCACCGTTCCCTCGACCACACGCACAAGCTTGGCCTGCGCAAAAGGCGGCAATTGGAAATGCAGGCCGCGTACCACACCGCGCGACGAGCGCGACTCGTTGTCCTGCACAAAGTTGACTTCAATACCCGTTTGTTCGCGGAAATCGCGGGCGTTGTAGCTCTCGAAGAAGTAGCCTCGCGCATCTCCAAACACGCGCGGTTCTATTATAAGGACACCTTCTATGTCGGTTTTGCTGACAGTCATTGTTCGGCGAGTTTTATCAGATATTGTCCGTATTGGTTCTTGGCCATGGGTTGGGCCAGGCGGCGCAGGTCGTCGGCCGAAAGCCAACCCTGTTCGAAGCCTATGCTCTCAAGGCAGGCCACCTTGAGCCCCTGACGCTTCTCTATCACCTCGATAAACGTCGACGCTTCGGCCAGCGAGTCGTGTGTGCCGGTGTCGAGCCATGCAAAACCGCGGCCCATCAGCTGCACGTTCAGTTCGCCGTCGTTGAGGAAAGCCTGGTTGACACTCGTGATTTCCAGTTCGCCGCGGGCGCTGGGTTTCACATTCTTGGCCACCTCGACCACCTTGTTGGGGTAGAAGTAGAGACCCACAACGGCATAGTTCGACTTGGGCTCCTTAGGCTTCTCTTCGATGGAGAGCACCTTGCCGTTGGCATCGAACTCGGCCACACCATAGCGTTCGGGGTCGGCCACCCAGTAGCCAAACACCGTGGCCTTGCGCTCCTGCTCGGCATTCTGCACTGCCTGGCGCAGCATGCGGCCAAGGCCGTTGCCGTGGAAGATATTGTCGCCCAGCACGAGGCATACGTCGTCGTTGCCGATGAACTCCTCGCCTATGATGAAGGCCTGGGCCAACCCGTCGGGCGAAGGCTGTTCGGCATAGCTGAATCTGACGCCGAAGTCGCTGCCGTCGCCCAGCAGGCGCTTGAAGCCTGGCAGGTCGTAGGGGGTAGATATAATAAGTATATCGCGTATACCGGCGAGCATCAGCACGCTGATGGGATAGTAGACCATCGGCTTGTCGTAGATGGGCAGCAACTGTTTGCTGACACCTTTAGTTATAGGATAAAGGCGGGTGCCTGAGCCACCCGCCAATACGATACCTTTCATTTGGCTCGATTTCGTTATGCGTTTAGTTGTTGTTCTCGCTCGAAGCGTCGCTCTCTTCGCCGTAGCCGTAGCCATAGCCGTAACCATAACCATAACCGTAACCGTAGCCGTAACCGTAGCCATAGCCGTAGCCATAGCCATAACCATAGCCATAGCCGCCGTAGCGCTTCTTGATCAGAGGCACGTCGGTCAGCACCACAGCCATGTTCTTGAAGCGGCCCTTGTCGGACATCTCCTGGATGAACGGCAGCGAACTCTTGTTCAGGCGACCCACACGCATGATGTAGGCGGTCAGGTCGGCCACGCGGTTGATGATGGCGGCATCGGCCACAATCTGTGCGGGAGTCGAGTCGAATATGATGTAGTCGTAGTGTGCACGCAGATACTTCACCAAGCGGTCGAGTTTGTCGCCCATCAGCAGCTGGGTGGCGTTGGGCGGGGTCTTCTCGCAGACGATGTAGTCGAGGTGGTCGCTCGTTTCGCTGTGCATGATGTACTTCTCGAAGTTGTCGTCCTGGTCGAGCAGATAATGGATGAGGCCCATGCGGTTGTGGCGGTCGATGGTCTTCGAGAGGCTGCGCTTGCGCAGGTCGAAGTCGATCAGCATGGTGCGCTTGCCGACATAGGCCAGCGACAGGGCCAGGTTCAGAGCCGTGTAGCTCTTACCCTCGCCGGGCGCGGTAGACACAGTCTGTATCACCTTCTGGTCGTCTTTCAGGAAGAACGGTATGTTCGAATGCAGCAATCGGAATGCCTCGGTCACCACGTCGGTGCCGTTGGCCGTGACGATGATTTCATCGTTGGCGCGGGCAGCGGGCTTCTCCGGAATCTCGCCCAGCACCGGCAGTGTGGTCTGGCGCTCCACATCGACCTTCGACCTCAGCTTGGTGTCGAAGAAGCTGATGGCAAACATGACGAGAGCCGGCAGCAGCAGGCCGACGACTACGGCCACGAGGCCGAACATCACCAGACGCGGAGCCGTCAGGGTGGTCAGGGCGGGCTCTACAACCTTGGCGTTGCTGATGGTGACAGCCAGGTTCATGGCGGTCTCCTCGCGTTTGCTCAAGAGGTAGAGGTAGAGTTCCTCTTTGATTTTCTGCTCACGGGTGACCTCGGCCACAGCCTTGGTCTGCGTAGGCACATTGGCCAGCTGGTCACGGGCGCGGGCCTCCTGGCCGCGGGCGTCCTGCAGGCGCACTGTGGTGCTGTTGAGCAGGTTGTTGATGGCGGTCGAAATGGCGGCATACTGGTCGTCCATCTGCTGCGTCAGCTGACGCACCTGCGGGTTGTTGGCACCGGCGGTGTTCATCTGGCGTTTGCGCTGGTTGACGATATTGTTATATTGGGCAATCTGGTTCTGTATAGCGCTGTTGCTGATACCCACCTGGGCGGGGAAGAGGTCGCCCTTGTTGGTCGGGTCGTCGGCATAGTTCTTCATGGTGCGTATGAGCGAGAGCTCGGTCTCCAGGCGGGTCACCTCGTCGCCGTAGCGCGTGCCGGTCTGCAGCAGCTGGCTCGAAGCGCCCGTCAGCTCGCCGAGGCCTGACGAACGCTTGATGTTCTCCACCTTGGCGTCGACCACGTCGAGCTCGCCGCTGATCAGCGCAATGCGCTCGCTGATGAAGCTGTTGGTCTTCTGGGCCACCTTGTTCTTATCTTCGACGGCGTCGTCGTTATAGACCGAAATCAGAGTGTCGACAATCTGGTTGACGCACTTGCTATTGGGACCGCTATAGCTGATTTTCAAGATGGAAGCCATCTTGTCGACACGGTTCACCGTGAGGTTTTTAATCATGCTGCGGGCCATCGTGAACACATCGTTGACACCGATATTGTAGGTGACGTCGATATTGGCGGCCTTGAAGTTGGCGGTCTTGTCGATGCTGAAGTACACCGTGTCGTCAAGGCTGATGGTCTCGCCGTATTTTGCGGTGCCCTTCTTGCCGAAGTCCTTGGCCTTGTAGTCGAACTTGTCGCCATCGCGCGGCGTGACCTTCAGGTGCAGCTCTGGCTTGCGGTCTTCGTTCAGGTCGTGCACCGTGATAGCCAGAGGAGCGTCGTTGAAGTAGGTGATCTTGCGGGTCAGGTCGTTGCGGTTGCAGTAGTACTGCAGATTCAATCTGGTGATGACCTGGCTCATCAGCGACGACGAACGCAGCATGTATATCTCGTTCGACAGCGAGAGGTTCGAATTGTCGAGATCCATGCTGTTGAGGATGGCATCCATGTTGCGGTTAGAACGGTTGTTGCCGTTGTTGTCGCGCACAAGGATGGTGCCGTTGGCCGTATAGGTCTTGGGCTGGGTCTTGTAGGCGAAACCGGCAATCAGTAGGCACACGGCCACCGATATCACAAACCAGTACCAGTTGTTCAATACCATGAACACGATGTCGCGGATGGAGATGGTGTTCTCCGTGCCTTCGCCGCCGAGGCCGGTCTGCGGCTGTTGGGTGTTAAGATTATCTACTGCCATGATTTATAGATTTATCTCGTTTTTTTCGAATTTTAGTTGTTCGTTCTCGATTGGTAGTACTGCGTCAGTATGTAGTAGTAGAATATCGAGCTGATGACCGATACGATACTCACCGCACTCGAGATGTAGGTCATAATCATCGGGTCGCGCTCGGCCTGCTTCTTCCTCTTCATGTTGGGCTCAACATACACCACATCGTTCTGGTGAAGGTAGTAGTAGGGCGAACTGAAGATGTCCTGCGAGGTGAGGTCGAGCTCGCCGATGGTGCGCTGGCCGTTCTCTTCGCGGATAACCGTGACGTTCTTGCGCTGGCCGTAGATGGTCAGGTCGCCCACCATGCTCAGAGCCTCGAAGATGGTCAGGCGCTCGCCTTTGGCCACAATCTGGCCCGGACGCGCCACATCGCCAAGCACACTCACCTTGAAGTTCATCAGCTTCACCGTCACAATGGCGTCGATAATGTGGCCCTCGTTCACCAGACGGCTCTCAATCTCCTTGGCCAGCTCGGCGTGGGTCATGCCCAGCACATGCATCTTGCCCAGGACGGGGAAGATGATGTCGCCGTCGTTGCTCACAAGGTAGCCGCTCACAGCCGACGAACCGGGGTTCATCACCAAACCGTCGGCCACGGCAATCTTGTTGGTCTCCTGGTTGAAGGGAATGGTGGCGGCGGGAGTCTCGCTCTCCACATAGATGCTCAGCAGGTCGTTGGCCTGGATACCCTTGGAAAACTCGCCCGAGATAGCCATGGCGGAGTCGCGCGCAGCGTCGTGTACATAGGCCAGCTCGTAGGTGTTGCCGCACGCGGTGGCCAAAAAGGCTCCGGCGGCCAAAAACAGCAGTTTAGTGATATTCAACTTCATTTCGATATTTGTTTTCGTTCGGTTTATCGTTTCATTTACAACCTGATAGAGTACTTATACACCTATCTGTTTGAAGTGCAAATATACAAAATATTTATAAAATTGCATCCATTTTTTTTCGAAAACACGTTTTTTTTCAACATTTTTGCACAGTCGGCAAACGGCGTCCGACGACCCCGATTGCACATGGCTGACAATCAGCACAAACACAGCAT
>JAZNSV010000179.1:0-8134 GCA_045591485.1 Bacteroidales bacterium
TGATATGCACTACCGGTACAGGCCAAAATCTGTATTTGGAGTGTTAATTTAACGAAATTTTAGCGTTATTTTAACATAAATGGGGAAAATAAAGCCAGGGCACAATAAAAACGCCGGGTGTACGTTTATAGAGTATGAAAAAAGGAAAATTGATACTTTTCCCCGTCCCGATCGGGGCCGACGAAATAGGGGCGTCGCTGCCGGCGCTGAACCAGGAACTGCTTTCCACATGCCGCACCTTCATCGTCGAGGAGCTGCGCACGGCGCGCCGCTTCCTCAAGCACGCAGGCTATCCCCACCCTATCGACGACACGGTGTTCCTGGAGCTCAACGAGCACACCATGAGGCAAGTGGAAAGTGGAAAGCGGAAAGTGGATAGTGGGGAGTGTGTAGTGGATAGCAGTCGGGGTCAAGTGCTACCAACTACCAACTACCCACTACCAACTGAACTTTCCACTTATCTTGATGCCATCGACCGGGGCGAGAATATAGGTCTGCTGAGCGAGGCGGGGCTGCCCTGCGTGGCCGACCCGGGGGCCATCATTGCCCGTATGGCCCAACAGCGCGGCATCGAGGTGGTGCCGCTGGTGGGACCCTCTTCGCTGATGCTGGCGCTGATGGCCAGCGGACTGAACGGACAGAGCTTCGCCTTCAACGGCTATCTGCCGGTCGACCGCAATCAGCGCGCCGCCGCCATACGCCGCCTCGAAGAGCGCGCCCTGCGCGAGCACCAGACACAGCTCTTCATCGAAGCTCCCTATCGCAACAACCAGATGCTCGAAACCCTCTGCGCCACCCTCAAGCCGCACACCATGGTCTGCGTGGCCTGCGACCTCACACTGCCCACACAGTATATCCGCACCCTCAAAAGCGCAATGTGGAAAAAAGAAAGGGAAAAGACAGACCTCCACAAAAGAAACACCGTCTTTCTGATAGGCAGATAAAATCTGATTAGTCTGAGTAATCCGATTAATCAGAATACTCAGAATAATCAGAATAATCAGATTACTCAGATTACTCAGATTATTCACCCGCAAAAAAAACACACATCATCATGTCACAAGAAAACCAGCACCTCTTCTTGCCGCAGCATGGCCACTACCGGCAGTTGAGGGTATATCAAGTCGCGGAAGCACTTTACGACTTGACGTACATGTTCTGCAAAAGGTTTCTTCCGCAGCATGGCGACCGCACGGTGGACCAGATGGTCCAGGCTGCGCGCAGCGGGAAGCAGAACATTGCTGAGGGCAATCAGGCCGCCGCCACATCGAGCGAAACCGAGATAAAGCTGACCAATGTGGCTCGCGCAAGTCTGGAAGAGTTGCTTTCCGACTACGAAGACTATCTGCGGACGCGCTCGCTGCCACAGTGGGACAAATCCCACCCTCGCTTCGACGGCATGCGGAAGTGGGCCAGCAACAAGGAGTTTCTGACCACCTACACCATAAAAGCCAGCATGATGAACGACGAGGAACTGGCCAATCTTTGCATTACGCTCTGCCATCAGACCATCTATATGCTCGGCCGGCTGCTGCAAACGTGTCGTCCAGGGCGGCATACGCGAACAGATGACCGCCGCCCGCCTCGGCTACCGCACCGACCAACGCTCAAAGATGGAAACCCTGCAGCAGGAAAACGCCGCACTCCGCGCCCGCATAGCCCAACTCGAAGAACAAATAAAACACCTGACAGAAAAAAAATCTGAGTAATCAGATCTCTCCGATTACTCAGATTACTTAGACTATTCAGACTACTCAGATTATTCAGAATACTCAGAATACTCAGATTACTCCGATTACTCAGACCAGCGGCAGCTGATAGTAGACGCAGTCGCTGTCGCGGTAGAACTCGCGGGCGCCCCAGCGCTGCCAGTATTGGTGGGTCTTCAGCCGGTGAAGCACCGGTATAAACACAAAGTCATAGTTGGCCTTCAGCTCGGGCATAATGCTCATAATCATGTCGTAGTTGAGGCGCGTGCCACGGTATTCGGGGGCCACGATTAAGGAGAAGACGGCGGTGTAGCGGCGGGCGTTCATGGCGGCCAGCAGCTCCGGCTTCTCGCGGGCGATGAGGGGCGTCTCCTCCTCAATGCGGTAGTCGCTCATGTTGAGCAGACCAATTATTGCGTTATTGTGTGATCGCGTTATTGTGTTAGTGATTGTGTTATTGTGTGATTGCGTTAGTGCGTTAGTGGCTGACGCGTCAGCACTCACGCATTCACGCATTAACGCATTCCCACATTCAGAAACGGCTTTTACGCTCAGCGGCCAGTTGAAGTGCAAGTCTCTCACCCACCCTTCCACCTCCTGGCGGTCGAAGCCGTACTGCCGCACCATCCAGTCGACGGTCAGCGGCGCATCGGCCGCGGTCATACGTTGCAAAGTGTACTCCATTCTATTGGCTTAACTACTTAACTACTGTCTACTTGACTACTTAACTACAGTCTACGTGACTACTTAACTACTGTCTACTTGACTACTACCACATTATACGTCAGCAGTATCTCGGGGTGATACGAAAGCTTGGCCTTGCGGAGGCCTTCGAGACCCATGTCCTCCTCGCGGTTCACGTAGACAAAGTGCTCCGGCAGGTGGGCGCAGAACTGCTGGTTGATGACCGAGAAGAGGCCGTCGATATTGCGGTCGGCCTTCTCCACACAGACGTCGATTGTGTCGTCGGTGACGGCTGCGCCGTAGGTGAAGGCCACCATGCGGCCGTCGAGCCAGATGCTGCCACCAATCATGCCCAGGGCATTCCAATGAGCGAAGACGGTCTCCATGACGCGCTGTTCGGCCAGAATGGTGTCGCCGTATTCGGGGTTCACATCACCCCTCTCCTCTCTCCAGAGTATCTCCAGGCGGCGGCACTCGTCGAACATGGATGGCTCCAAGGGGCGGTATTCGAAGTCGGGATGCTCCGACAGGAACTTGTTTACGTGGTTGCGCTTGGCCTTGAGCTTGCCTCCTTGAAGGGCGGCAAGGTCGGCGCGGCGGTAGATGTAGTCGTACTGGTTGCGCTGTTTTATTGTGTCAATGTGTAATTGTGTTATTGTGTTAGTATTAGCCGCGTCAGCACTGACGCATTCTCGCATTAACGCATTAACGCAATCAATCTGGTCGTCCTCAAGACCGACGATAGAGAATCCGCCACCGGCATCTTCTTTGAGGGCACAGAGCAGCTCCTGTAGAGACGCGGCGTGCCGCGTCTGCCATTCTTCAGCACAGCAGAGCATGTAAGCCCGTTCGCCGTCGAAGGTGAAACGCAGCACCACAGCGTCGGGCAGGATGCAGACCTCGGTGCGGAACCAGAACTGCCAGCCCACGAGGTTGGCAAAAGTAAAATTGCAGTTGCGCCGCCCGCTGCGAAGGCTGACGGCCTGGTAGGCCTCGCGGTCGGCGATGGTGAGGGTGTGAAATTTCAGCATAATGTAGGTGTTATGATTACGTCGACCATGTCGCCGAAGGACTTCCCTATCGCCGCGCGGACGGCCTTAGTGATGCCGATGATGTAGCAGGTATTGCCGTCGGCGTCCTTGACACCCATGTTGACCACGCTGCCGCTATAGGGCACGCCGTCGAAGGTGGCCTCCACCTTCAGCCGCCCCACGCCATACTCCTTGCGTATGTCAACAGGTACAACGATATACCCGGCATCCATATCGCCACTTTGCTCGATGGTGGCTGCGAACTGGTGGAACATGGCTACCAAGGCTTATGTTTGCTCATATATTCGTCACGGATTTCCTTGCCGAAGGCATCCGCGCCCACGGCGCCGCCACCGTACTGGAAAACAACGCGCTCGTTGTAAGGAATCAGCTCCATCCATTCCATTGCGCAGGCTTTCTCTTCGTCGCTCATGACAGTGTCGTATATTATGTAGTCGTACTTGCCGAAACCGACGCGGCGAAACCACACCTCGACCTTGTGCGGCGTGGTACGCGAAGCTTCGATACCGATGCACCCCGATTCCTGCAGCCTCTTATGGATGCCGTCAAATTCTTCTTCTGTCAGGCCGACAACCTGCATCAGCGAGTCCTGCTTGCTGCGTGCATCTTCGTACCAGTAGTGGGCGTAGCAGCCACCTGTGGGTTGCACAGCCGTGTCGTTGACATCGACGGTGTTGCTGTTGAGTGGGTGGCAAACGTGGAACATCGACAGCTTACCCTTTTCCCATTCAAGTGTGACACCGCAGCTGTCGTCGAGGGCGTTGAGGGCATAGCTGCACAGCTCGTCCAGCTCTTCGGCGTGCTTCTCGTAGTGCTTCTCCATAATATCGGGGTTGCAGCTCTGCTGTGGGACACCGAAGATGATGTATGCTGCCAGCAGCAGCGCGTTGAACGCGCCATAAAACACGATAACCTTCTTTCCAACGGTGTTCATCTCCAGCGACATGAAGAAGAACACAATGGCTGCGATTGCTATGGGGACGGTAATCCACCAGATAATAAGGGCAAGCCAGAACGCCATAAAGTCGTCGTACCAGAAAGCCACAATCCCAGCGGTGACCACCACTGACGGCAACAATTTCAGTATGTCAGTCCACTTCATATCATTTTAAGGAAGCCGACTTCCTTCTCTGTCAGTTCGCGCCAGCGGCCGCGGGGGAGGTCTTTCTTGGTGAGGCCGGCGAAGACGGTGCGGTCCAGCTTGTGCACCTCGTAGCCGAGGGCCTCGAAGAGGCGGCGCACGATACGGTTGCGGCCGCTATGCAGCTCCACGCCCACCACGCGCTTGTCGATGGTGCCTCCGGTGGCGGCATACTGTATGTCGTCCACATGCATCGGGCCGTCATCCAGCTCGATGCCATCAAGGAGTTTCTTCATGTCCTCCTTGGTGACGGGCTTGTTGAGCTCCACCTGGTATATCTTGTAGACCTGCGTGCTGGGGTGCGTCAGCTTCTTGGCCAGCTCGCCGTCGTTGGTGAAAAGCAGCAGGCCGGTGGTGGCGCGGTCGAGGCGACCCACGGGGTAGATGCGCTCGGCGCAGCATCCGTCCATGAGCATCATGACGGTGCGGCGCTCCTGCGGGTCGTCGGTGGTGGTGATGAAGCCTTTGGGCTTGTTGAGCAGGAAGTAGCGCAGGCGCTCGGAGCGGAGCTTCTCGCCGCCGTACTGCACATCGTCGCCGGGCATGACCATGTAGCCCATCTCGGTGACCACCTTGCCGTTGACCTTCACGCTGCCGGCGGCGATGAGTTCGTCGGCCTCGCGGCGCGAACAGATGCCAGCATGAGCGATGTACTTGTTCAGACGCATGGCTCCTTCAGGATGCTCCTGCTTGGGCTTTTGCGGAGTGGCAGGTTTGCGGCCTGCAGGACGCGTGCCACGCACCGGACGGTCGAATGTCTTGCGGTCGCCGCTCTTGGGAGCAGCAGTGCCATACGGCTTGCGCACCGGGGCTTCACCGCGCTTTGCTCCGGCTGGCGAACCTGCACCGCGGGGTTTCTCTGTCTTGGCAGCTCTCGCCTCACGGGGCTTGCCTGCTCTTTGACTCTTCGGTTCTTTGTCTTTTTGACCTTTAATTTGGTTGTCTTTCCTTATCATTGTCTTGTTGTTGTTTCCATTCGGTGAGGGCTTCCTGGGCGCGTATGTGGCCGCCGAACTGCATGGTGTAGGGGCTGCCAGCCTCTTTCTCCTGGTATTTCAGGAACTCCTCTGTGGTCTGCGCCAGCATGAGGAAGATGTCGAGCTTGCGCTCGTAGAGCCAACGCAGCGCCGTCGGGTCGCGGCGACAGGCAAGGGCGAACATCAGGTTGATCGGCGTGAGGGCCTTGCCCACCCATTCGCGGGCTTTCTGCTGGCCGTCGATGGCGTTGCTCAGTATGGCCAGCCAGGCATAGCCGTTCTTGAAGAGCCACACCATGGCCTCGTCGTCGGCACGGATGGCGTTGCTGAATGCCGCCAGCTCCGGGTAGCCACCGGTGGCCAGCACCTTGAAGAAGTCGGTGCGTCCGCCGATACTCTTCTCCAATGCCAGCAGCACCTTCACGTCGTATTGTTCCAAGCCTTTCATGCGTTAAATTAACGTAAATGTCGATTAATTATTGCATCGATGGCACAATAAAAGTAATTCTTTCACGTTACACAACAAAAAAACATAATTATGGCAACGCTGACAATACAATACGACGGACGTAACAAGACCGCCCGCAGCATCGTGGAGATGCTTCGATCGCTTGACATATTCCACGTCGTCGAGACCCCGGCTCGCAAGAGCGGCATAGAACTGGCTATGGAGGACAAGGCTGCCGGACGTGTGACCACTTGGGACAGCCCGCAGCAGATGTTCGACACACTGATGGCTCAATGAAGATATCCCATATTAGCCTCCGACGGTCATTCCGCCGGAGGCTTTTTTTTGTTACCAGAAAATAAATTTTGCCACCTCGCAGAATTGTCGTATCTTTGCAGTCGAAAATAATGGCCATTATGGAAACCGCTTACGCACCATCACGCGCACACACAAGACCTTTGCCTAAAGGCCAACGTCATGAAACCGACAAGGAGGCATCCTCCACCCCCAAGGAACGGCTGCATACCGTAGAGGAGTTTGTCGAAAAGTTGGAACAGGCTGTGCTTGAAAGAATATGAAAGAGTACAAGGTAAGAATCCTTGACACGGTTTTTGCCGACATCGACGACATTGCCGACTTTATCGTCAGCGTCAGCACCCTTGAACATGCTGCCAAGTATGCCCGCGAACTAGGTGCGGAAATCATGACCCTGCGCTATCTTGCCGACTTCATTCCGGAAAGTCGCTATCGTTCCGTCCGCCATTATCATCCCCACGCCAAGCAATTGCGCACACATAACAAACAGCTGAACATCATCTTCCACATCGAGGGCGACTACGTCATTGTGGACAAAATCCTCGCCTCGAAAATGATTATCAACTGAAAATCCCATAATAACAAAAGATACCAAGCGACTCCCACAAGAGCCGCTTTCTTTTTTATCACCCTCTGCGGAAAATAAATTTTGCCACCTCGCAGAATTGTCGTATCTTTGCAGTCGATTTAACTGAGTATAAACGAATATAAATGCCAATGAAGCATAGCGCATAATTTAGTATGCACATCATAGAATAGAAAATAGCGAAGTAGCTAATCTGGTGTTTACGAAACTTGGACACTTTCGGAATTATCCCCAGACCAAAGCGACGACGTTCCCGCATAAGCGTGGACTTGTACGTTGTAATTGGGGATAATAGGTAGTCCAAGACCTCGTAAACACCGATGAAGACTTAAAAGTTCCACGCTCTTTTTATGTGCATTCTTCATCGGAACTTCGATAACATGTTATTAAATCAAAACCGACGGGTCGATGGTATATAACCGACAAATTTTGAAATGAAGAAAATCCTAGGAGTCATTTTGTCACTTGCAGCAGTAGTGATGCTCTCCAGTTTTGTTATTGCGCACAATGGAAACAATTCCACGACGTTCAAACAAGAAACACTAAGTGTTAATGACGATGGGTGGGAGTATTATACAACTGTTACTGCATATGCATATGAAAAAAAATCAGGAGAATGGGTTTACACAAGAGTTGAACGCAAAAACTTAGAAGTTCAAAGAAGAATGTCTTGTGGGGAAAGAGAATTCCGTATTAAGTATCTTCAATATGGGCAACCAAGATGGTTCACTGTTTCAAAATCGTCACCAGTAGATGGCTATTCATATTGTTTTTATGAATCTCAAAATAATTGGGCGATGTGTTTTAATATGTGAAAACATATTGATACATGTAAGGCAGAGCTTCTTAAGTTCTGCCTTTTTTTTCAACGGAGCCCAGCGTGCGCGGAGGGAGGGTTGTACAGCGATAACATTCTAAACAGAGATTGTCTGGATGTCCGATGGCTTGCGGAGGTAAGAAACGAATTTAAAACTGAGCTGTCGTGGGTGATTTTATTCTCCGATTATTTGTAGGGAGAATATTGCGGATGGGAACGGGGTCTCCGAGTTTTTTTTCGTGTCCACATAGCCGTCGCAAGGCCCAATCAGTTTTGGAAACGGCTAAAATGAGTGTCGCAAGGCCCAAACGATTTTGAAAACGGCCAAAATGAGTGTCGCAAGGCCCAAACGATTTTGAAAATGGCAAAAATGAGTCATTACAACGCCATGCAGTTTTAGAAATG
>JAZNSV010000180.1:0-2190 GCA_045591485.1 Bacteroidales bacterium
AGCATGATTTTCAGCAACGAGATGCACCGCCCGTCCTCGGCAAAACTGTGGCAGATGCCGATGCCTCCCACCGTGTTTCCCACGCCACAAGCCTCGCCGTTGGCCTTGCGGTTCGAGCGCACCGTCCCGCTCGACGAGCACGACACGTCGTACTTCGCCGATTCGGTCAATATCCTCAGTTTTTCCAGCGTCTGTTCGGTCATGGGGTGGGGGTTATTCTCGTTCCTCTATCTTTTTCTCTGTCCTTTTCAGTGTCACCACCACCACGTCGCTGCGGGCTCCCGTGCGGATGTTTTTGCGCGAAGTGCCCAGGCCGTTGCTGGTGATGACGGGTATGCCCCGTGTGTTGTGGTTGAGGCCCGTCAGGAACCGGCGTCCGTACTTCGACCCCGTCTCGGGCACTATCAGGCCGAAGAGGGTCACCTGTCCGCCATGTGTGTGTCCGGCCAGGGCAAGGTCGGTGTGGGCAATGTCCGCGTCCTCGGTGTAGTCGGGCGTGTGGGTAATCATGACGACGTAGTCCTCCTCCTTCAGCCGTGCCGTGGGCGAGGTGGCGTAGCGCTTCAGGTCGAACCCGTTGGCCACGCCCGCCAGTATGAGGTGTTGCCCCTCGCGGGTGAGGGTGTCCAGCTCGTGCTCCAGCAGGCTGATGCCGTTCGCCTTCATGGCGCGGCGAATCTCATCGGTGCACCGCTCGTAGTCGTTGTTGCCCAGCACGGCATAGGTGCCGTAGGGGGGAGCCACCTGGCCGAGGGCACTGAAGAGTGGCGCCACATATTCGCACCCCTCCTGATAGTCGCCTCCCAGCAGGAGCAGGTCGGGGCGTTCGTCCTGCAGCGCCCGCACGGTGTTCCTCAGGTGGCGCTCCTTGTATTTGCTCTCCAGGTGGAAATCGCTGGCAAAGGCCATGCGGAAACCGTCGAAGGCGGCAGGCACCTGCGGGTGGCCGATGGTGTAGCGCCGGATGCGCCCTACACCCGGGTAACGGGAGAGCGAGGCACACGACGACAGTACAAAAATTGCCGTCAGAAGGGTGAAAAAACAAATTTTCCTCATCTTTGAACCATTTATCTACCAATTGGTGAGGCAAAGATACGCAACATCCGCGAAAAATGCCGTACATTTGCAGCAGATTTTCAACCGATATTAACACAATTAAAAATAAACAAACAATGAAAAACAGACTTCTTGCCTTGGCGCTGACATGTATGTGCCTGCTCTCGGCCATAGCCGAAAACTATCCCTATCGTCACGACCTTCTGTGGGTGACAGTCCCCGACCATGCCGACTGGCTCTACAAGACCGGCGAGCGTGCCACCGTCGAGGTGCAGCTCTACCGCTATGGCATTCCGCAAGACGGGGTGGTGCTCTCCTACACCCTCGGGCAGGACAATCTCACCCCCGACAAGAGCGGTACCGTCACCCTGAAGAACGGCCGTGCCACCGTCGATATGGGCACTATGAAGAAGCCCGGCTTCCGCGATTGCAACTTCACCGTAGAGTATAACGGGAAGAAGTACAGCCACCACGTGAAGGTCGGATTCTCGCCCGAAAAGCTGCAACCCGTCACCAAGTTGCCCAAGGACTTCAACGACTTCTGGGCAGCCGAGCTGGAGGCCTTGAAGAAAGTGCCCCTGAAGTACACCATCAAGCCCGTGCCCGAATACTCCACCGACAAGATTGACTGCTACCTGGTGAAACTCAATGTCACCAGCCGCGGACAAGCCATCTACGGCTACCTCACCCGTCCGAAGGCAAAGGGCTCGTACCCCGTGGTGCTCTGCCCTCCGGGAGCCGGTGTGAAGACCATCAAGGAGCCCATGCGCCGCAAGTACTATGCCGAAGAGGGCTGCATCCGTTTCGAGACAGAGATTCACGGCCTGAACCCCGAGCTGAGTGCCGACATCTTCAAGGAAATCAGCTACGCCTTCAATAGCCGCGAGAACGGCTACCTCTCCAACGGCCTCGAGACACGCGACAGCTACTACATGAAGCGCGTCTATCTCGGATGCGTGCGTGCCATCGACTTCCTCACCTCACTGCCCGAGTGGGACGGCAAGAATGTATTTGTGCAGGGTGGAAGCCAGGGCGGGGCGCTTGCCCTCGTCACGGCAGGCTTGGACAAACGTGTCACCGCCTGTGTGGCCAATCATCCTGCCCTCAGCGACATGGCAGGCTATGCAGCCGGAG
>JAZNSV010000181.1:0-2026 GCA_045591485.1 Bacteroidales bacterium
CTTGCAGCCGCTCTCGCCGGTATAGACGGTGTTTTGGAATGCGCACGAGCGCAGGCCGTCGTAGTTCGAACGGCGCTGCTCGCCGCAGTTGGCCGGGTTGCATCGCACCACAGCCACCATGGGTTCGCCCTGCTCGACGGCACAGCCCAGCAGCTGGCCTATCTTCTGCATCACAGCGTCGCCGCCGGGGGCGCAGCGCAGGCCTTCCATGTTGCCCTGGGCCACGCAGGCCTCGGCAAAGGCACGGCAGCCGGCCTTGCCGCAGCCGCCGCAGTTGGCGCCGGGCAACACCTCGGCCACTTCATCGATCAGAGGGTCTTCGACCACCTTGAACTTCTGTGCCACAATGTAGAGCAGTACGGCAAAAACAAGTCCCAGCACTCCCAGGACTGCCACCGCAATGAGGATCTGATTAGTCATTTTGTCGTTATTGGTTTTTTTTATTATTATTTCTGCTGCAAAGCGACTGCAAAAATACATAATTTATATAAAACGGCAAAATATTTTTTTTCAACACTGCCGAAACCTCTGTCTCTGCGACCGTTGCACATCTGCCTGTCGATATCTTGCGGCATCGAAGTCACCATTTTTGGTGATACGCAGCCTTCAAATGCCCCGTTCCGCCCACCGCGCCGTCCGGCAGCCGCCCAAACAGCCATCCGGCAGCGGTCTTCTTCTGCCGTTGTACGATACATGTACGATACTTGTACGTTCGTTGTACGATTGCCAATCGTACAAATATCGTACATATATCGTACATGTATCGAACAACGGGTGAAGGGGTGCAGTCTAAAAGCTGAATTTCAGCCATTTGCAAAAGGGGGTGTTTTTTATTGTTCCAAATGCGTTTTTTTTGCTATTTTTGCAACCGCGAAAATAATAATACTCAATATGAAAAAACAGACTCAACTCATTTGTGCTGCGGCAGTTATGGCCCTCATAGCCGCCTGCGGCAAGAGCACCGAATGCACCGTCGAGGGCAGCGTCGACGGCAGCACCCCCGACGGCAAGTACGTCTACCTCTTCGACCAGGCCGACCGCTCCACAATCAAGGACAGCGCCATGGTGCGCGACGGGCGTTTCAGCTTCACGCTCGACGTGGCCGAGCCGTGGGCCGCGATGCTGGCCAGCCGCGAAGGCTTTTCCGCTCAGTTTGTGGCCGAGCCGGGCCGCGTGTGCGTCGGTCCCGACAGCGTGGGCGGCACCGCCCTCAACGACCGCCTGATGGCCTACCTCGGCGCCTGCAGTGCGCGCGACCTCGAACCCGAGCTGCAGACCTATCTCCAGGCCTACTACACCGCCACCGACGCTGCCGCGCGCGCCGACGCCGAACGCCGCTACGACAGCATAGACGCCATTGCCACCGACCGCGTGGTCGAAGCTTCGCGCAGCCTCTATGCCGAGCATCCGGCCGACATGCTCGGGGCCATGGCCCTGGCCAATATGGCCGACATCGACCGCCTGGGCTTTGCCGAGCTCGACAGCCTGATGCAGCATGCCTCGCCCGCCGTGAGCGGCTACGCCCCCCTGCAGAAAAAACTCGAGCAGCTGCGCGCCATCGACGCCACCTCGGCCGGCCACCGCTACATCGACATCCAGGGTGTGGACGGCAAGCTGAGCGACCTCATCGAGGGCCGCGTGGCGCTGGTCGACTTCTACGCCAGCTGGTGCGGCCCCTGCCGCGCCGAGATACGCGACAACCTGGTGCCGCTCTGGAAGAAATACCAGCAGAAGGGGCTCGTCGTCGTGGGCCTCAACGTGTGGGAACGCGGCACCGCCGAACAGCGCGAGGCCGCCCACCAGAAGGTGATGGCCGACCTCGGCATCACCTATCCACAACTGGTCGACAGCACCCGCACCGCCACCGACACCTACGGTGTGAACGGCATACCGCAGATTATACTCATCGGCAGCGACGGCACCATCCTGGCCCGCGACCTGCGCGGCGCCGCCATCGAGGAGGCCGTCGTCAAGGCGATGGGAAAGTAAAAGTGAAAAGTGAAACCGTAGAGACGCGGCGTGCCGC
>JAZNSV010000182.1:0-11033 GCA_045591485.1 Bacteroidales bacterium
GGTCGGCGCTGCTGCACGAGGTGCAGACGGCGCTGTGGCTGCGTATCGACAGCCTGAAGCCCGACGCCACGGTGCTGCAGGAGCGCCTGTGGGTGATATGGCAGGTGCGCAGCGTGGCGTGGAACATGCGCCGCAGCCGCAGACGACACGGCTACGTGGCGCTGGACCCGTCGGCCGACGGCCTGGCGGCTCCTGACGACAGCGCCGCCGACGAGATGCTCGACCTGCTGGCCGAGTGCCTCGACGACGCCGAGCGCGAGATGCTCGCACTCATCAGGCAGGGCTTCTCCATGGCAGAGATAGCCGTGCGCCAGCACACGACGCTCGAAGCGGCGCGCTCGCGGCGGCGGCGGATGGTGGACAAGATGCGCCGCAGGGCGCAGGAACTCGATTTAATGTAGAAACAAGGAAAGGAGAACCGGACCATGGAAAAGAAACGGACAACAGACATCGAGCAGATGCTCGAACAGGCGGCGGTGCGCGGCGGCATGCGGCGGCTGGCCGGCGACCTCGAAGCCGACGGCAGGCGCTGGCTGGCGGCGCGGCGGCGGCGGAAGACGCTCACGCTGACGGCGGCTCACACCGTCACGCTGGCGTTTATGCTCGTGGCCGTGCAGGCCACCGTGCAACGCGCCGAGGCACCGGTGGAATACAACAAGGTGACGGTCGGTGCCGGTGCCGATCAGGCTCAAGCGCTGGCATGCGCAAAAGAAATCTTCAGCGCATGAGACGGTGGCTGAACACAGTGTTGGTTGTGGCCGTTGTGGCCGAAGCCGCCGTGGCGCTGTGGCTGTGGCAGGCGCAGCGTCGTGCCGAGCGCAGCGAGCTGCATCCGCTCTTTCTGCGCTACGAGCACTGCCCCGACGTGGCCGCGGGCTTCGTCAAAAATCTCCGCATCGCCGACACCGTCACCATCGACGCCGTAACACTCCAGGCCAAGGACACCGCAACATGGTTCCAGTTGCTGGAAAACATGAAACTGCCACATGCAACAATGAAAGAAATCAGAGAAAAATACATAGAGGGGAAAAACAACCTGCACTTTTACAGAATGCCCAAGAAAACGGCAACCTACACCCAAACAGAGACAATCGACAGGAAAGATTTTGTGGTCCTTGACCCGAAAGAGCTGTCCATTTGTGTATATGACGTAGAAAACGATATACAAGAAGATATCTTGCTCGAAAAACAATTCGAAAAAATCAGCTCAACAAATCAAAAAAATATAAGCAAATGAAGATCAACTACAAAGCAGTGGCGCTGTGCGCCATGTTGGGTATGCTTTCCGTAAGCTGCCAGAAAGAAGAAATTGAGCCCTTGACCGTATCGTCGCCAGCCGTTATGACATATCGTGTCGACGATATGGTGCATTCAATGCAGGCAACAGACGAGGACCTGGATGAATTCCTTGACAGAATGTTTTCGCTTGCCGAACAAGGACACCGCGTGTCAATCTATAACGGTGGATATTCGCAGGTATCTTCAAAGGAAAGAGTCGTATACACCACAAGCAGTATCGATGATGCAAAAGCATGGTCGAAAAAGATGCTCAACGACAATTATGTCGTGACCATTGAATACGATGAAGACAAAGGCATCTACACCTGCATAGCGACGAAATAAGCGTCACCAAGCGGCAGCGCCGGGGCGGGGCGGCCAAGGCAAAAGCGCGCGCCGCCCTGCCAGCGCCGCCGCCCGTTCCTCACATTGGCCTCTCGCCCCCCCCCCCAAAAAAAACACATTATCCGTATCAACGCGAGAAAGCCTCGATGAAACGCAATCCACAGTCGTTCGGATTTTTGCCGCCAAACATTAAACAAAGACAATATGAAACGCATCATCCATCTGCTTTTTGCCACCGGCCTTCTCCTGACCTGCAGCGCCGCACTGGGACAGACCGAACCGGCATTCCCAAGTCCGGCATTCCATTGGAAATGCCAGTCTTCCGACTCGCTGTTGAATTTCCATCCGGCGACGGTGGCGCCGCTCCATTTCGACAGCGTCCCTTATGCCGAAGACTACACCATCGTCGTGGTCTACAAGCCCATCGTGGACACCGAGGCCATGGTGTGGCGGCTTGTCTTCGCCGACAGCGTTGTCCGCGGACTGACCACAGAGCGTATCCTCTCCGACAGCACCGCCATCCGCTATGCCGGACAGTCCGACGGCAAGCCGGCCATACACACCTTGCGTCAGTCGGCACCAGACCTCGCGGATGCCGACGCCAGCCTTACCGTCGGCGACGGAAACATCAAGGTTTCCGAAGTGCTGTATTTCAATCATCGTCTCGGCAACGCCGACCTGCGCCGTGTGCAGTCTGTCTTGGCCATCCGCTACGGCATCACCCTCGGCCCCGTTGACTATATCGTTGCCGGCGGCAGCCGTGTGTGGCAGCATCGTATCGACAGCGCCATATTCCACCACCGCATCACTGGTATCGGCAGCGATACGGCATGCCGTCTACACCAGATGTGCAGCCGTTCCGAAATGGACGGCAACGTCCTCACCGTCTCTGCCGACACCCTTCCGCTGGGCGCATTCATCCTTGTCGGCGACAACGACGCTCCGATGCTGTTCGTACACGATGGCGGCGATATCGAAACGCTCGCCCGCCGATGGCGCATACAGGCCTCTGGTGCGGACGATGTCGAGTTTTCTCTTGCATTCGACACGAGGAATATCCCCCTCCCAACCGACAGCCTCGTGCTGCTGCTCGACGGCGGTATCGTCCTTCCGTCGGCAACAACTGCAGGCGAAGTGCGTTTCAACAATCTGTGGCTGCCGTCCGACACCTGCACATTCACTCTCGCTCGCGGCGCCCTCTTGTGGCAGCTGGCACAATCCACCACAATGGGCGCCCACGGTCATGGCGGCAATGGTGATGACACTGTCACCAAATCCGGCAACACTCACACATTAACACATTCAAACATTCAGACATTTTCGGTTTACCCCAATCCCACCACGGGCCGCTTCAGCATCGAGGTGTCGGGCGCCCGACAGGTACAGGTAACCATATACAGTGTTCAGGGCAAGATTGTGGAGACCTTCTTCGACTGCGACCGCGACCTCTATTGTTTCGACGGCGCCCTGCCGTCGGGCAATGTCTACTATGCCACCATCACCACCGAAAGCGGAAGCCAGACAATGAAACTTGTCGTAAAATAAAAAAACAATGCTATGAAGTCGTTTTACAGATACTTATGTCTTTTTGCGGCAGTCGTACTGCTGTCGTGCTCACAAGCCTGCCAGCGGCAGGAAGAAAAACCCCGGGTACAGAAAAGTGCGGCCCTGCGTGATGCGAACCCTGCGGATGTCGCCGACACGGACTCCGCACAGGCTTCGGCTCTGCCGTTCCGAGACCAGGCGAGATTCCGCCAGCCCGACAAAAGTGTGAAATCAAAGAGAGGCCATGCCCTTTGGATCGAGACGGAAGGCCTGAGCCTCGCCGCAACCGACACGGCTGTCGTCCGAAGCGAGACGTATAGCGTGACGTCGTTGTATGACGACGAGTTGCCGCCGCTGCCGCAAGGCATGACGAACATGACTGCCTGTGCAGCAGGCTACCGCCTGTTGCCAGGGGGCGAGCACTTCTACCCCTATGCCAAATTGAGCATAAAGTACGACCCGTCGCGTTTGCCGTTCGGCTACACTGCAGAGGATATATACACCTCCTACTACGACACCGTTTCAGCAATGTGGGTACGCCTGGAACGTGTGGCCATCGACACCGTGGAGCACGAGATTGTCTCGCTGACGTCACACTTCACCGACTTCATCAACGAATTGCTCAAAGCCCCGGAGATGCCCGAGACCCAGGCTTTCGTGCCTACCAGTATAAGTGGGCTGGAAGCAGCAAATCCGATGGCCGGATACACGACAGTCGCTCCGCCCGAGGCCAATAATATGGGCACAGCCAATATCACGTACCCGATTCATGTTCCGGCTGGCCGTCAGGGTGTAGAGCCTCATCCGCAACTTGTCTACAACAGCAATGGCGGCAACAGCGTGTGCGGTGTCGGTTGGGATTTGCCGGTGCAATGTATCAGCGTAGAAACCCGCTGGGGTGTACCGCGGTATGACAGCATTAAAGAAACCGAAACATATTTGCTCAATGGAGAGCAGCTGCTGACACAGTATGACCAAAAGCCTGCATTCGCCCGCCCCTATGACAACCGCACGAATGGCGATGTCCGCTTTTATCCGCGCGTCGAGGGAGCTTTTGACAGTATTATAAGGCACGGAACAAGACCGGAGAATTATTGGTGGGAGGTCTTTGACCGCAACGGCATGCAATACATCTACGGAGACAACAACGAATCACGCTTACGCTCCCAGAGGGCCATGGGTGTCGCTAAATGGTATATCTCAAAGATAATAGACAGGAACGGGAATACAATTCAATACAAGTACTTTACATACCGTCGCAAGGAAGGCGGCCGCAATTCCGGAATCCGTGTCTATCTCGACCGCATATTGTACACATTGCCCAACGGAGGCAGTGTCGACTCTTCGTGGTATGGGTATTGCGTGTCTTTCTATTACGGCAGCGGACGACCGGATCCTGTGATCACAGGAAATTACGGAGTAAAAGAAAATACCTGTCTGCTGCTCGATTCTGTCAAAACATGGTATGTGCGGCAGACCAGGTGCAACGGATTGACCATCGACAGTATTCTTGCACATACACAGAACACATACATTTCGGGATTGTATAAGGATTTTCGGTCTGGGATGATCAGTGAAACAGAACTATACTTGCAGGCAGGAGACGCTCTCGGCATTCCATCGTGGCTACAACAAACCGACTCAAGCCTCATTCGCGGTTACAGATTTTTGTATTCCACTTCGCTGACAGGAAAATCACGACTCGACGCAGCTGTCGAAATGAGTCCGTCGGAATGGACCCATTACGCCGAAAATGTCTCCACTTCCAACTTCAACGCCCCTCAATGTACGCTTAAATATCACCGTTTCAACTATCAGGATTCGGTCGATACTGTATTTGGCAAACACACTACGCTCGCCACGGAAATCGCAGGGGCCAATAATATTTTCTCGCATGTATATGCCAGTCCGCTCGGCAGCAGCCGAAACTGGAACACCGGAGCAAATGTAGGTGTGGGTCTCGGATTGGGCTATGATACTTGGTTCCGCACACTGAATATTGAAGCCACAGCAAATATTACTCCGTATACCGTAAGCAAAGGTAAATCCACATTGATTGACATCAACGGCGACGGCTACCCCGACCTGCTGTACTCATCCGGGCTTTTCAATTCTACATGGAACTATCAATTGTTCGATCCGCAAAACAACCAGTACAACGCAAGACGAACCTACGACTTGCCGACAAGTGGATTCAGCCGTTCTTGGTCCAACGGCATCTCCGTTGGCCTCGGCATCAATGCCGGTATGGAATTCGATACATCATCTGCCGTTGCCACGGCTGGAGTCAATGTCGCAGGTCAGACAAATCGTACAGAATCACAAAACACAATGTATTTCGCCGATGTCAATGCCGACGGCTTGCCCGATATAGTGAAAAACGGCACCGTCTGGTTCAATAATTCGCACGGCAACACTATATCTTTCGACGAATCGTATCAATATAATCCTATTGCCGAGACCCCTTGCGAGACGGGCTATTATTCGCTCGAAGGCGCGTCTGCACTCGACGCTTCTGTTTTTGATACCGGCAATGCGTCCAGAACGTTTATATCAAGCATTAACGACCAGCCTTACGACAAGGACAGCCTTTATGTGATTTCCAATATCAAGTACGACACTTTGCCATCAAAAATCCACGACACCGTTCGTCGCAGCGCCGTCAGGGTGTGGATTGCGCCATTCCTCGGGACAGTCTCGATTTCGGGCTCGGCCGCTCTTGATGAAAGGTTCGATATTGCAAGAGCCAATACGGGTGGCGACGGTGTGCATGTCAGCATACAGCATAATGGAACAAAACTTGTCGGATACGACCTGGTAAACTCCACGCCATGCAGTATGAATTGTCAGAACGTCCACGTCAACAAGGACGACAGGATATATTTCCGTGTGGAATCGCTTATGGACGATAAATATGATGTTGTCGAGTGGAATCCTGTCATATCTTATGCAGAGGCTTCGCCCACGACCGTGGACTGTGAAGGAAGAAATATATACATCTTCGATGCATCAAGAGACTTCTTGCCATGGCAAGAGGAACGCTTTTATATGCCGAATCCCGGACGCGTCGACATTAATGCCGACTACACGTTCACATCAGCCATGAGCGACACGGTGTGGCTGCACATAATCTGCGCCGATTCGCTGGATTCTTCGGAATATTGGCACGATACCTGCACCATCGTCCCCTGGACGGCTCCGACAAATGCACATTTCTCTATTACCGACACACATATATACGACAAGGCCTCTATTCGGTTTGAAGCATATAGCCACAGCCGTGTCGATTGGACCAAGCTGCGGTGGTTCCCGCATATCATAAGCAAAAGCTTCGACAATCCCGCCATTCCGGCCTCGTCGACAGTCCTCGACGAAGATATGAACCAACAAACGGTTTATTCTATCGACTGCCATCCATCGCCTATTTTCCCGCAGGAGCACTACACGTTGCCGGATTACATGGATTTGGAAGTATTCAAGTCGTTGTATCGCGGGTGGGGTGTTTTCGCATATAACGACAGCACAATGCGCACACCCATCATAGAAAGTCGCATTAAACTCGACACAAGGTACGATGAGCAGAATGTCGACAGCCTTGTTGACGATCCTTCAGCAATAATCGGAAATACAAACACTGCAGTGGAGCCTTCTGCAATGCAGGCCGGAATCAACAATCATATACCGAATCCCGACAATACGGCTGTATCCAAAATGAATGTTGTGTTTGATTCTGAAAGCAAATCACGCATCTGGACAGCCTTCGCATATCGCTCGTTTATCTCTGCCGGCACAACCAGTATGCTCAATTGGCAAACAACCCGCACCATGTTGGCTCACGATGAACTTCTCCACCCGACAACCAATCACAGTATAGCCGAGTCGGGCATAACAAATGTCGGTCCGAACAAGGAATCTGTTCAAACAGGCTGGGGGGTGCATGCTTCCATCGGCGCAGGAATTCGTATCGACAGCGGCGATACCGTTTTTTCCAACCTCTCGCCAAGCGCCTGCTTCAACCTTTCGCACGGCAGCCACAGCCTGACCTCCGATTTCATGGATTTCAATGGCGATGGATTTCCGGATGTCATAGGCGAAAACGAAGTCCAATATTCACGGTCGACGGGTGGCCTGTCTAAATTTAAGGCAGGGTCGGTTCCAGGAAGCGAACGCGGCATCCAAAAGACCATATTCGATGCATACAGTCTGCAGGGTGGCGCCGCTTTCGCCGCATATAACAGGATATTCAAAGAGTCAGCGTCGGTGAGTATCCATGAACGTGTACGCGGAACGAATATTAATTCCGATGCACCGGTCTGCGCCTTGTCCGACGACAGTCTCGCCTTGTCGTGGATGGATGTCAACGGCGACGGTTTGCCGGATTTCGTAAACGGCACCAGCGTCGCCATCAACCTCGGCTACGACTATTACGATATGGAAACATTGAATGGCAACCCTATGCCGCAAAACAAAAGTACCAATCGCCCTTTAAGAAACAGTGCAAGCTACTCATACTCTAAAAACACAATAAATCCAGACTTCGCCAACACCATTCATAACACTGTGAACCGGAGCTTCTCTGTCGGTCTTGGCGCCAATGAGTCGGACAATGCAAGCGTTGTCCTGTATGCAGATATCAACGGCGACGGTTTGGTCGACAAGATAATCGGCAACCAAAGTGTCTACTTCAATACGGGTTGGGGGTTCGACGGCATCCCGCATGCACTTGGATATGAGACCAAAAACCATAGCAAAAACCACAATGTCGACTTGAATGGAAACTTTACCTATGGCTGTCCTGTCACCACTTTTTCTGGTGTTACTGTCAAATTTCAACTGTCTGCAGGCGTCGCCATCGGCAATTCCGCATCGACAACCGAGGCCACCCTTATGGATATGAATGCCGACGGTTTGCCTGATCTTGTGATGCGTACCGGTTTCAGCGGCGACAATATTGACGTCTATTACAACCAGATGTATTCTGTCGACAAATTGGTTTCCATAAATTCATTCTATGGAAACCGCATAGAAATCGGGTATGCACAAGCTGGTTATTCCCCGATGTCGCGCCAACGGCCCACCGTCATGGAAACGCTGTCCGTTTCGGATATAACAGGGGCATGCAACGATGTCCGGAAGTTCACCTTCAGCTATTCCGGCTATGTCCATTCTGTCAACGAACGCACACCCTATGGCTTCTCGAATGTAGTCGTCACCCAACTGATGGACAACAGCCCATACCGAATCACCAAGCAGCGCTACCGCACAGATATCTATAAAATGCGTGGCAAGAAAGAATGGGAGACGGTTGAGGACGCACAGGGCCATTTGTATGTGGAACATATATGGGAATATGAGTTGAAGCAGATTTCCGACGGTGAGATTGTCCCCATTGACATGCAGCACTGTTTCGATGCCACCTGGCCTGCTCTGAATATCGCTCGCGTATGCTATTTTGACCCGTCAAACAATGACGTCATGATTGAAACAGCCGAGCAATACAATCACGATGGTTATGGACTTGTGAAACAATACATCAACCACAACAACATCCACACCACCGATGACGACCTGTTTTGCAGAGTCCAATACACGCGCTGCAATCGCAACCAATCGGCTTTGCCACAATACATATACGTCTTCGATGATTCAGACAATCTATTGCAATATCGCGAAGCCAGATATTACCCCAATGGTTTGCTTGAGAGCCTCATCCTGCACAACAACTCATCCGCGTCTGTCACCGATTATCGCTACGACCCTTATGGCAATGTCGTCCATGTGACACTGCCGGAGAATGATGGCGGGGAACGCCCGGGATACCGATATGATTACGACAATCTGGTCCATCAGTTCCGCATTTCCGCAACTGATACGATATGGGGCGACGAGAGCCGCACCGACTATGACATACGATTGGGCGTTCCCTTGAGGGTATTCTCTGTCGGAGGAGACAGCATCAGCTACACTTACGACGACTGGGGGCGCCCATTGACAATCCGAGCCCCCCAGGAGGCCGACACAACAGTATGCCCCACGATCCGATATGCATATTGGGATGGCTCTATACCCTCGCCGCAACTTGTGCTTCCCCACTTCCACTCTTTTACTGGCCGTCCTGCCGCCTTCGGATTGCTGACACCGGTTACATGCCAGTCTTATGCCGGCGGCCCAGTCTGGACCCAGGCGATACACCGCTCGAGCGCCGATGCCAACCTCAGCGCCGAAACGGTGCTCTTCGCCGACGGCCATGCCAGAGTGCTGCAGACAAGAAAGACCGCCGTGGTCAATGACATCGTGACACAGGTGGCTTCCGGGCACACCGTCTACGACGACGCCGGACGCGCCGTAAGAACGTATGAACCTTTTGTGTCCGGCAGCCCGTTCTGCCAATATGCCACTCCTACAGATACAGGCATGGTGACACAGGCAAACTATGACATTCTCGACCGCACGGTCAGCGTAGCCATACCTGCGGTCGGAAGCACGACAACAAATGTCTACGATTTCGCAAGCATCTCGGGCGTCAACCATTTCATGACGCGGACCACCGACCCTGAAAACAACACCTCGACCACCGTCTCTGACGCGAGAGGTCTGACACTGCAGTCGACAGACGCCCTCGGCAACAAGACGCTGTTCGCTTATTCGGCAACAGGATTGCTCCAACAGTCGACCGACCCCGACGGCTTCGTCACCGAATATCAATACGACATGCTCGGACAGATGGTCAGCCGCAATCACCCCGATGCCGGGCTGACAGAATTCCTTTACGATCCGGCAGGCCATGTGATTGAAGAAAGCAATATGCTTGGGAAAATTTTTTACGACTACACATACTACAGACCACGGTATAAACGTTATAGCTATATGCCGGGAAACAATGTAACATATGACTATGGCGTTTCCGGACGCAACCGCGGCCGCCTGACACACATCGTCGATGGCACGGGTGAGCGTTGGCTGGATTACGATGCCTTGGGCAACGTGGCATACGAAAACCGCATTGTCACCATCCCGGACGACTACATGACTTACTCTTTCGGCAACTCTTACAGTTACGACAGCTGGGGGCGCATGCTGAGCATGACATATCCCGACGGGGAAACGGTGTCGTACCGCTACAATGCCGCGGGCGACCTGTACGGCATGGATTGGACCAAAGGCTCTCAGTCCGGATGTTTCATCGACAGAATACGCTACAACAAATACGGCAACCGCACATATATGGAATACGGCAACCACACCGCCACCCACTACACCTACGACCGGCTGCAGCGGCTGAACCATCTGCAGAGCACAGACCGCAACAACAACAAGATGCAGGATATATCATACACACTCGACCGGGTCGGGAATATTGCGTATATGGAGAACCTGGCATCTGCCATCGGCTCCCTCGGCGGTTTGTATCAGCACAAATACGGATATGACAATATTTATCGGCTGACCGATGCCGAAGGCAACGGAAACTGTGGCGATTGGAACAACAAGATGGAATATACCGACGGCGGCAGAATAGGATGGAAACAGACATACGCAAACTCTGCAATCAACAATGCAACCGCGATTCTGAACTACGGCTATTGCGACACCTACCAGCCTCATGCGCCCCGAAGAATCAAGGATACGGAGAATCAAAGACTGTACGACCTGCAATGGGACAGGGCCGGAAACCTCGGACAGTGCAATACGGCAAAGGACGACGGCTCCTGGCTCGGCAGCAGGCATCTGTTCTGGACTGCCGACAACCGCATGCATTCCGCCGTCGATGCCGACAACTACAGCTATTACACCTACGACTACACAGGCGAGCGCACCCTTAAATTGACAGGGCGCAACAGCGAGATGGACGTCAACGCCGAACT
>JAZNSV010000183.1:0-13491 GCA_045591485.1 Bacteroidales bacterium
TGCAGACGGCTGAAGAAGTCGAACAAGTAGTTGGGCGTGAAGAAGTCCTCCAGCTTGAGTTCGGATGTGAGGAACCCTATTTTGGAGCGCACCGCCTCGGGGTCTGACACCACGCTGTAGCCGTCGAGCCAGGCGTCGCCGCTGTCGGGCCGGATAAGGGTGCTGAGCATGCGCAGGGTGGTGGTCTTGCCGGCTCCGTTGGGGCCCAGCAGGCCGAAGATTTCGCCGCGGTAGGCGCTGAAGGTCAGGTTGTCGACGGCCACCTTGCGGTGGGTGTCGGTGTGCTCTATCTTCTGCTGCTTGCGGCTGAGGGTGAAGGTCTTGCTCAGGCCTTCCACTTTCAGTATTTCTTCCATTTTGACATTTAATTTTAAACCTTTTCAAATGCAGACGCGACACGCCGCGTTTCTACAGTCTCTAAACTTTAAATCTTTTCAAATGCAGACGCGGCACGCCGCGTTTCTACAGTCTCTAAACTTTAAACTTTAAACCGTAAACCGTAAACCTTAAACCTTAAACCTTTAATAGATACTGCCGGTATTGATTACGGGGCTGGCGCCTTCGTCGCCGCAGAGCACCACCATCAGGTTGCTCACCATGGCGGCCTTGCGCTCCTCGTCCATCTCCACCACGTGCTCGGCGGCCAGCTTCTTCAGCGCCATGTCGACCATCGAGACGGCCCCCTCGACAATCTTCTCGCGGGCCGAGATGATGGCCTCGGCCTGCTGGCGTTTGAGCATGACGCTGGCAATCTCCTGCGCGTAGGCCAGATAGTTGATGCGGGCCTCGACCACCTCGATGCCGGCTATCTCCAAGTGTTTGCCGATTTCCTGCTCGAGTCGGCGGTTGATTTCGTCGCCGCCGTTGCGCAGCGTCAGCTCGTCCTTGTCCTCGAGGTTGTCGTAGGCATAGAGGCTGGCCACCTTGCGCAGTGCCGAGTCGCTCTGCACGGCCACGAAGTTGTCGTAGCTGTTGAGCTGTTTGGTGGTGGTCGTCGTGTTGACGGTGAGCTGTTGCTTGCCGGCCTGTGCCGGAGCCGACGGCAGGCTTTCCACATCGATGTCGAAGCAGGCTTTGTATGTGTCTTTGATGCGCCACACCAGCACCAACCCGATCATGATGGGGTTGCCGTTGCGGTCGTTGACCTTGATGGGCGGCACGTCCATATTGCGCGCACGGAGCGACAGTTTGCGCTTGACGTAGAACGGGTTTGTCCAGAAGAACCCGTTGCTGGTCACCGTGCCGCTATAGCGGCCAAAGAAGGTGAGTACGCGGCATTGGTTGGGCTGAATGGTCATGAAACCAGACAGATGTAAACCCCACAACACCCAGAGCAAACCGCCTGCTGTGCCGGCGAGCGCCGACTCTTCGGTGCCGCCTGCTATGCACAGCCATATTGCGGCGGCTATAAGCGCCAGATTGATCACCAAATGTAGGAAACCGTTGTTGACGGTGGTCATTTTCCTGATGTTCTCTTTCTTTTCCATTATGTTGTTATTTAGGTTGTTATTTGTTGAAAACTGATATTATTTTCATATCATTCTGAGTGCAAAGATACAACTTTTTCGGATATTGGGGAATTTTTTTTCGTTTTTTTTAACCCATTCGGTAGTGTTGAGGTGCACTGCAGGATGTTTTTTTGTCGTTCCATATACTAAAAAGGCATTTGGTGCGTTAACCCAGAATATAACCAAGATACAAGATTGACAAATGCGACAAACCAAGATATTGCTCCTGTTCCTGTTGCTGGTTTTCACCGGATTGGCCGCAGAGGCCCAGGATACTACGACGAGAAGGATAGTGCCGGGGAAGCTTATGCGGGCGCCGGTGCGCCAGGCGGTGTTGCGCCAGGTGCCGATGGAGATTCGCCAGAGGCCGGTGGAGAGCAAAGGCCACTACACCTTCGGCACGATACTCGACGGCGACACGGTGCCGTTCTACATACTCAACGATGTGACTGTGTATGCCAGTGGCATGCTGCTGACGCAGAAGGAGATAAAGCACAATCAGAAGTTGATACGCAATGTGCGTCTGATGTTGCCGTATGCCAAAGAAGGCAAGAGGCGGCTCGACGCGCTGGAGGTGGAAATTGCGGCGCTGCCAAAGAAACAGCGTAAGGCTGCAATCAAGGCGGCCGAGGAACAGCTGCTGGCCGACTACAAAGGTGAGATATCCAACTATACGTTCTCGCAGGGATTGGTGCTCATTAAGCTCATAGACCGCGAGACCAATCGCACGGCCTACGCCATCGTGGGTGAGCTCCGCGGGTCGCTGCGTGCGGGACTCTATCAGACGTTGGCCAGGCTTTTTGGCTACAACCTGAAAGACACTTTCGATCCGAAAAAGAACAAGAAAGACGATCTGATAGACCGAATAGCGCTTTCGATAGAGCGTGGGCAGCTGTAGTATAGTTTTTTTGATTATGAAAGGATATGTATATCTTTCGGCTGTGCCGATGAGGGCCGAGGCCAGTGACAGGGCCGAGATGGTCAATCAGCTGGTGAGTGGCGATGTGGTAGAGGTTGTAGACCGGCAGGAGAAATGGAGTTGCGTGCGTGCTGAGTATGATGGCTATGAGGGGTGGGTCGACAACAAGCAGTATGTGCCGTTCGAGAGTGCAGCCGAATTGGCCGAGCGATATTTCCTGGGCTCCCCATACCTCTGGGGCGGTCGCACGGCGGCTGGGATTGATTGCTCGGGTTTGACGCAGATATGTTTCAAAGCCAACGGGGTGTGGCTTCCGCGCGATGCTTCGCAGCAGGCCACTGCCGGTGTCGAGGTGTGTGCCTGCGACGTGCGGCGCGACGACTTGGCCTTCTTCTGCAATGCCGAGGGCCGCATAGTGCATGTGGGTATCTGTATGGGCGACGGACGCATCATACATGCATCGGGCGAGGTGCGCATAGACCGCCTCGACAACCGCGGTATATATAACGAAAAAGCGTGTGCCTATTCGCACACGCTGCATTCGGTACGCCGTATGATTCTGTGATTTGTTTCTATGTGTCGGTGTGGTATCTGGCTGCGGCATTCAGGCCAGAACGCACTGCAGCATTGTCTTGTGCGACAGCGGGGTGCTGCGGTTTCCGCCGCGGTATTCGAGCGTGCAGACTTCGTCGGTACTGATCAGGTTGCGGCGACGCTGCAGGAGCATGGCGTCGGCGTGGTGACGGCCTTCGTCGAGCAGGCCGTTGATGGAGGTCTCGCCGTCGACGTCCTCGATGCATACCATCATGCGGAGGCTGTCGAGCTGGGGGGCTATGAGGCGCATGTGCTTCAAGACTTCTTCGTTTTCGACGATGATGATGCGCGAATGGCTAAGCATGGCAATGTACTGCTCGGCTGTGAGGTTGGGCGAGAGTTCGAGCGGAAGGGCGCCTATCTGCATGATTCCAAGGTTGATATAGGCGCATTCCGGGCGGTTGGCACTGATGATGCCCACGGTCTCGCCTCGGCGCAGGCCGTGATGAAGCAGGGCATGGCTCAGGAGGTCGCTTTTGCCTCGATAGTCGAAACGGCGGATGTCGCGGCGGCGTATGTCGGATGTGCCGTCAATATATTTAACGTAGCGCAGCGTGAGGTTGCGGTCGTCGAGCAGGTCGAACATTCGGGTTGGAGTTTCAGTCTTTTTCATGTGGTGCGATGTGTTAAAATCGGTGCAAAGATACACTAAATTTTCATCCCTGTGGTGTGCGCTGTTTCCGGATGTGAAAAATAGTGACAAAATACATATTTTGGGCTTAAAAGGGTTGTTTTTAGGGATGAAATTGTGTTTATTTGCGTTTATCCCATGCAAGTGGTGTTGTTTATTTTGGTGAAATTTGCCACCAAATGTGATGATAAAAGGTGTTTTTATGAGATGTGGACGGGCGTATAGCTGTAAATAATGTTTCAATATTTAAAGAAAAATCATATCTTTGCTGTTTGAAATAAAGAAACCAATCTATTGGCTATGACTGACAAAGAACTAATTAGCGACATCAAGGCTGGAAATATAAAGCCGGTTTATCTCCTTACGGGCGAAGAGAACCACTATATTGATGTTGTTTCGGATTATATTGAAAACAACATAGTTGACCCATCGCTCCGCGATTTCGATCAGACGGTTCTCTACGGCAAAGATGTGCAGATGGCCGACGTTATAGGGAATGCCAAGCGATTCCCTGTTATGTCGCCTGTTCATCTGGTGCTTGTCAAAGAGGCGCAAGATATAGATATAAAACAGTGGGATGTGTTGGCAAACTACCTGAAACAGCCTGTGCCACAGACAATGCTGGTGTTGTGCTATCGCCACAAGAAACTCGACAAACGCACTGCTGCCTACAAAGCCATAGCGAAGGTGGGGGTGGTGTTTGAGGCGTCGAAACTGTATGAGAACCAGGTGCCGACATGGATAAGAAACAATGTGCAGTCCAACGGCTTTGCAATCAGTGATAAAGCTGTGATGATGTTGGCCGATTACATCGGTGGCGACCTTGCGAAGGTGAGCAATGAGCTCTCCAAGCTCTATCCGTTGTTGCCGCCGGGCGGACAGATAACGGAGCAGCTTGTGGAGCAGCAGGTAGGTATCAGTAAAGACTTTAATGTCTTTGAGTTGCAGAATGCAATAGGCCGTCGTGATCCGGTTATGTGCAACCGTATTATCAACTATTTTGCCGCCAATCCGAAAAAGAACCCGATACAGCCTGTCTTGGCGTTGCTATACGGCTATTTTCTCAAGATAATGTACTACCATCAGCTTGAGAACAAGAGTGATGCCCCAAAAGTGCTCGGCTGCCCTCCGGCTTTTGTGAAAGACTATGCCCAGGCGGCGGCCAACTATTCGCTTGGCAAGCTGGCGTCGTGTATAGGCTACCTTTACGAGGCCGACCTGCGCAGCAAAGGCGTGCGCAACAGCGGCAACGTGACTGACGGGGAAATAATGAAAGAGATGATATTCAAGATTATCCATTGATGAAATTACGAACAAAAATATTTCTTTATGCGGCGTTGGCGTGTGCTGTGAATATCATGCTGGTTGCCTCGGCAAGCGCGCAATGTACGGTGAAGGGAACCCTCTTCGACGACAGCAACGGAGAGGCCATACCGTTTGCCAATGTGGTGTTGGACGGCACGCGCTATGGGTGTGCCACGGACATCAGCGGTTTCTTCCTTATCAACCGAGTACCAGCGGGAACCTACACGTTGCGAGTCCGTTATATGGGATATGACGAATATCGCGACACAATCACTCTTGTGGAAGGGAAGACGCAGGTGAAGACCATAAGGCTGAAGCCCGCATCGAAGATGCTTGAAGCGGTGGAAATCAAAGACAACAAGATGGAAGAGCGTCGAATGCAGACGCAGGTGAGTGTGGAGAAGGTGACGGCTACGCAGATACAGCAGATGCCGTCTATTGGCGGCCAGGCCGACATAGCACAGTATATGCAGGTGTTGCCCGGTGTGAGTTCGACTGGCGACCAAGGCGGACAGCTCTACATACGTGGTGGCTCGATGATACAGAACTTGTGTCTGCTGGACGGCATGATTGTCTACAATCCGTTCCATTCCATTGGTTTATACTCCATATTCGAGACAGACGTCATTCTTAATGCCGACATCTATACCGGAGGATTCGGTGCCGAATACGGAGGGCGCCTTTCTTCGGTGATGGACATCACCACGCGCGACGGCAACAAGCGCCGCCATAGTGGGAAGGTGGGGCTCAACACCTTCGGCGCGAGCCTTATCGTAGAGGGTCCGTTGAAGCGCGAGACCGCTGATTCCAAGACAACTATCACCTATCTGTTTACGGCAAAGAACTCGTTTCTGTCCAAGTCGTCGAAAATAATATATCCGTACATAGAGGGCGGACTGCCGTTCGACTTTCTGGACATTTACGGCAAGCTGAGCCTCAATTCGGGCACCGGCAGCAAAATTAATCTCTTCGGATTCCGGTTTGACGACAAAGTGTTGGGCTACCATGCCATAGCAGATTACCATTGGCAGAACTACGGCGTTGGAAGCAATTTCACCGTCGTCACTGGTGAGTCGGCAATACTGGATGGTTCGTTTGCCTATTCGGACTATAAAATTACGCTTGACGACGAGAGCGTTGCGCGGAAATACAGCGAAATAGGCGGTTTCAACATGACGCTGCAGATTACGAACTTCATAGGTGGCGACAAGTTCAAATATGGCCTCAGTATGGAGGGCTATAATACGGACTATCTGAATGTTAACCAGTATGGCATACGTACAGAGCAGAAAGAGCCTACGACCAACCTGTCGGCTTTTGCCACATACAAATGGACCAACGGGAAACTGTTGCTCGACCCAGGTGTAAGGTTGGTATACTATGCCACACTCAACGAGCCGCAGCTTGAGCCGCGTTTGGCACTGAAATACAATATCAGTGACAATATGAGGCTGAAATTTGCAGGGGGATTCTACAGCCAGGTATTCCTCGATGCGAGGTCGGACAACGACATAGTGAACCTTTTCAATGGTTTCCTTACCGGTACTGGTGCCTTGGACCTGCCATCGACATTCCGTGGCAAAGATGTCGGCACCTGTGTGCAACGTGCCGAACATGCTGTGCTGGGTGCAGAATATGATGTCAACGAGCATGTCAACTTCAATGCTGAAGTCTATTTCAAATACTTCAACCAGTTGCTCAATGCCAACAGGAACAAGATGTTCGACGGCAGGGATCCAGCCTATCAGAGCGGTCCGTATGCCAAGCCGGAATACCTTTTGAAAGACTTCATCATAGAAGACGGATTTGCCACGGGCTTTGATATCAGCACGACGATAGACCTTGAGCGGCTGTATGTCTGGGCCACCTATTCTCTGGGCTATGTGCAGCGCAGAGACGAGGTGCTGACCTACAATCCGCACTATGACCGCCGTCATACGGTTAACCTGCTGACCACATACGCACTTGGAGAACAGCGCGAGTGGGAGTTGAGCGGTAGATGGAGTTTCGGCAGCGGATACCCATTTACACAGACGCAGGGTATATATCAGATGCTTGGTTTCGGCGACGGCATCGTCAACGACTACTTGAGAGAGAATGGACAATACGGTATCCACTACGGCGAGGTGTACAAGGGACGATTGCCCAGTTACCACAGACTTGACCTCGGAGTGAAGCGCAAATTCTCGTTTGGCAAACGCACGGTGATGGAGGTGAATGCCAGCGTCACCAACGTATACAGCCGACAGAACATCTTCTACTTCGACCGAGCCACGCACGAGCGCGTCAACCAGCTGCCCATACTTGCATGCCTGGGTTTGACATTGACATTTTAACACAACGAAGATAAACCATAGAAACGATGACAAGAAAAGTAAAAAATGTTTGGCAAAGTCTGCAGAGGCGCAGTACGCTTGCCATACTTATCACTGCTGCCGTGCTTATAGAGGCCACCAGCGTGATGCAATATATGTTTGCCTATAACGGCACGAAGCAGGTGGTGGAACAATTTGCGATGTCTGAATTGAAGACCAAGAATATGGAGATTCAGCAGGAGGTTCGCAGTGTTGAAGAAGCCGCGTCGTATATGGCGTATGCGCTTGAGCGTAATCTGAACAGTCCAGATGCCATCTATGCATTGGAACGGGCTTTGCTTGAACGCAATAAATCCATCTCCGGGTGTGCCGTGGCCTTTGAGGAAGGCTATATCCGTGGAGAACGTTGGAACGAACTCTTTGTGGGACGCGACGAGTCGGGCTCATTGGTGCAGCGACAGATAGGCGACGAGACACACAACTACTTCGAGCTGAACTGGTATAAAGAAACACTCGGAGCCGTCGGAGGACACTGGACAGAGCCATACATTGACAATGCAGGCTCGAAGACCGAGGTGTGCTCATATACCATGCCGCTGCACAATAAAAACGGAGATGTGGTGGCCGTCTTCTGTGTTGACATGGCGCTCGACTGGCTGACAGATCTTTTCAAAACCACAAACGGAGCATCGTCTACATTCCTTCTGAGTAGTACTGGTGTCATTATTGCCATGACAAACAATACCATAGAGAATCAGGAGGCAGTGCGTGATGCGGTGCGCAATTCGAATGATTCGATGATTGGCAAGGTCACGCAGGCCATGATTGCCGGCGACACGGGACGCGCCAAAATAGAGAAATCGCAAATCTTTTATGGGCCTGTGGAGGGTGGCACCGGATGGTCATTGGCAGTGGTGTTTGCCGATGATGTGGTTTATGGCAGATTGAACAAACTGAGCATAAACCTTGCCATCTTTATGCTCCTTGGACTTTGCTTGCTGGCGTTTATCATGTTCCGTACGGTGCGTGGCTTCAAGAAACTGCAGAGCGTCAATGCCGAGAAAGAGCGCATAGGCAACGAGCTGGCCATTGCCAGTGGCATACAGAAAGGCATGCTTCCGCGCATATTCCCGCCATATCCAGACCGCGACGAGGTCTCGATGTACGGCACGCTTGTGCCAGCCAAGGAAGTCGGTGGCGACTTGTATGACTTCTACATTCGAGACGAGAAACTGTTCTTCTGCATTGGCGACGTGAGCGGCAAAGGAGTGCCGGCCTCGTTGGTGATGGCCGTCACGCGCAGTCTTTTCCGCACGGTTTCAGGTCAGGTAGACAAGCCTGAGCAGATAATGCAGCAGATAAACTATGCCATGTCGGAGATGAACGAGAGCTCGATGTTTGTCACGCTCTTTATCGGTGTGCTCGACCTCAGATCTGGCATCATGAGCTACAGCAATGCCGGCCATTGCCCGCCATACCTCGTCAGTGCGCCCAGTTGTGCGCCCGTCTCGTTGGAGATGGACGCCAACATACCTGTAGGACTGATGAAAGACTGGAGCTACACGGCGCAATCGGCAGCCATACGTCCGGGAAACATGGTCTTCCTCTACACCGATGGCCTGACCGAGGCCGAGAACACAAGCCACGAGTTGTTTGGTGACGAGAGAGTGTCTAAGCAGCTTGCAGCATGTGGCGATGTGTCGCCGCAGGGCGTCATCGACCATGTGAGCGACGCCGTGCATGCCTTCGTCGGTGAAGCCGAGCAGAGCGACGACCTCACCATGCTGACCATCCTCTTTAACAAATATCTGACCATCGACGGGAACACGTTGCACCTGAACAACAATGTGCAGCATGTGCCGCATTTGGCCAACTTTATTGATAGTGTGGCCGAAGCCAACGGTATTGATCCAGCCACCACGATGAGCCTCAACCTGGCCATGGAAGAGGCTGTGGTCAATGTAATCAACTATGCCTATCCAGACGGCGTTATCGGAGACATCGATATCACTGCCGAGGTTGAAGACGGCACCATCACCTTCACAATTGTGGATGGAGGTGTGGCTTTCGACCCGACAGCCAAGAGTGACCCCGACCTGACCCTTGCGGCCGAAGACCGGCCCATCGGCGGTTTGGGCATACACCTGGTGCGTCAGCTGATGGACTCCATCGGCTATGAGCGCAAGGACGACAAAAACATATTGACACTTACGAAAAAATTTCAAAAACAATGAATACTACAATCAATGAAGTCAACGGCGAACTTGTAGCCGTATTCAGTGGACGCCTCGACACTGCTGCCGCTGTTCAGACCGAGCGTGACGTGCAGCCCCTCACCAACTGCGATGGCAAAGACGTGGTTCTCGATTGCCATTCGTTGGAATATATCTCGTCCAGCGGATTGCGCATTTTCCTCAGTGTGCTCAAGGCAGCTAAAGCCAAAGGCCGTCAGGTTTTCATCACGGGCATGAACGACGACATACGCAACGTTTTTGCCATGACGGGATTCACCAATCTCTTCCAGTTCAGGTAGGATGGACGCACATTCTGAAATGCTGCTCGCCCAGTACCGCGAGCTGTTGCCGAGCCTTAAGACACTCGAGTCCCTCGCGTTGGAACGGATTCGCAAAGCCCTTGAACAGCAGGGTATCACCGTTACGGCTATAGATCACCGTATCAAGACCGAGAAATCGCTCAGCGGCAAGCTGGAACTCAAAGGCGGCAAGTACAAGACCATAAGTGATATTACCGATCTGTTGGGTTTGCGGATTATCACTTTTTATGCCGACGATGTGGACAAGGTGGCAGCTATCGTGGCCCAGGCGTTTGACATCGACTGGACTGCCTCTGTAGACAAGCGCAAACTGCACCAGCTTGACAGCTTTGGCTACAATTCGTTGCACTACATCTGCAGTCTGCCTGCCGGCGAATGTGATCCGGCGCTTTGTGGCATTCGTTTCGAGGTGCAGATGCGCACCGCCCTGCAGCATGTGTGGTCTACCATCAACCACGACACCGGCTACAAGAGCGATGTGCAGATACCTCGCGAATACCTTCGGCAGTTCGGTCGACTGGCTGGCATGCTCGAGCTCATCGACGACGAATTCAGTCGATTGCGCAATTCGTTGGCCGACTATCGGCGGCGTATGCAGTCGCTTGTTGCTTCGGGTCAGCTGGATGAGGTCCCGCTCAGTTCTGATACGTGGGAGAGCTACCTGCGCACAAGTCCATTCGAGCGCCTCAACAAGCGCATCGCAGCCGTCAACCAGGCCGAAGTGTTCACCGTCTCGCTTGTGCCCTTCCTCAAGGTGATGCGCAAGCTGCAGATGGAGACTCTCGGCGATGTGCAGCGCTTTATCGACTCCAACTCTGACGACGCCTATCTTCTTGCCGTGTCGGAGCTGGCTATCACCGACATTGACATCATCACCGAGAGTGTCGGCATCATGAATCTCTGCTATGTCCATGCGCTGAAGAACGGCGGTGGCAAGGCTGCCATACTTATGATTCTCAATACACTCAATCCCAGCGACAGCTCCACCAACGAGTTCATGGCCCAGAGCATTGTGCAGCGTGCATCCTCGTTGCCGTTTATGCAAGTGAATGCCGAGTAGGGCTATGGACTGAAAGTATGTGCGATTAAGGGTTACAAACGTCAAGGCTGGCGCACCGTGATAAAACATGGTGCGCCAGCCTTTTTTTATATCCTTTGGTTGTGCTATCCGATTCTGGTCCAGTCGATAGGCTCCTGGCCTTGAGCGCGAAGAAACTCGTTGGCGCGGCTGAAGTGTCGGCAGCCGAAGAAGCCCCTGTAGGCAGAGAGAGGCGAGGGGTGGGGTGCCGTCAGAATGTGGTGATATATCGGGTTTATCAGTTTGCGTTTGGCGATGGCGTAGCTGCCCCAGAGCAGGAATACTATGCCGCGGCGTTTGGTGGCCAAAGCCTCGATGGCGGCATCGGTGAATCGTTCCCAGCCGTGGTTTTGGTGGCTTCCGGCCTTGTGGGCGCGCACGGTGAGGGTTGCGTTGAGCAGCAGCACACCTTGCTCGGCCCATCCGCTGAGGTCGCCGCTGGTGGCGGGTATCTGGGTGCCGAGGTCGTCGTTGATTTCGGTGATGATATTCTTGAGCGACGGCGGCACCGGAACCCCCTGCGGCACCGAGAAGCTCAGCCCCATGGCCTGCCCTTCTTCGTGGTAGGGGTCTTGGCCGAGAATGACCACCTTCACCTTGTCGAAAGGCGTCTTGTCGAAGGCGGCGAAAATCTTGCTTCCCGGGGGATAGCATGTGTGCTCAGCCCGTTCGGCCACGAGGAAGTCCTTGAGGTCGGAAAAATATTGAGCTTCGAACTGCGGCAGCAGCTGTTCGTACCAGGTGTGGTGTATTCTGACGCCTTGTATAGCCATTGTTCAGACGAGGAATGAGTTGTATTTGCGTTCTTTGCCAATGAGGCTTTCGATGCCGTGGCCCGGCAGCACGCGGTAGTCGTCGGGCAGAGTCAGTATGCGTGTTTTCAGTTTTTCGATGAGGGTGGGGTAGTCGCCGCCGGGGAGGTCGGTGCGACCGATGCAGTAGTGGAACAGTGCGTCGCCCGTCAAGACCGCTTTCTCGCTTGGCACCACGAAGCAGAGGCTCCCAGGGCAGTGTCCGGGCACGTAGCGGCACTCTATCGTGGTCGGAGGTTGTTGTGTCTGGTTGTCTGGGCTTCCGCCCTCCGCCATCATACCTCCGATCTGAATGACGTCTCCGTCATTGAGTTCCACCACCTCAAGGTCGCTCATATTGTCGACGGCGAAGCCCATCATCGAACCCCAGGCTTCGGCTTGGCGCAGCAGTTTGCGCCCCTCGGCATGCATGCAGACTGGCAGGTGGTAGTGTTCGCAGCACTGGCGCAGGCCCGCTATATGGTCTACATGGGCGTGGGTGAGAAGGATATGAGTCACCGTCATCCCCTGCTCTTCGATGTATTGAGTGAGCTGCACGTCTTCGAACGAAGCTTCGGAAGCGGGGTCCACGATGGCGCAGCTACGCGAAGCCTCGTCGATGATGAGATAGCAGTTGACCTCGAAGTGGTTGAATGTAAATTGCTTCAGCATCCTATTGCACCTTGGTCATCTGGAAGGTGGGGGTATACATGGAGCCGTCGTCGTTTTGGCGCAGGGCGTACCATTTCATGACGTTGTTGTCGATGGAGACAATCTCCCACCATTCGCGGTGCTCTTGCTCGTTGAAACCGCTGTTCAGCCAGCGGGTGCAGAGCAGGTTTCCGTCGACGAAATAGTTGCAGAACTCCGAGGCCTGAGGCACCCAATTGCTGTCGGCGTCGAGGTTGTAGTAAACGTAGGTGCCGTCGGGGAGATACTCCCAGCGATGCAGCTCTCCGTCGTCGAATTCCGAACCCTCCGAGTTGGTGACGCGGCCTTCCCATGTGCCGACAATGTCGGCGCCGTAGTCCTTGGTGATTTTTGTCCACACCGTCTTGCCGTTGCTGACATACATCTGGGAGCCGTTGCGGTAGACTGTGTAGTCGGTTTGCGAGTGTGCCAGGCTGTCGTTTATATCGTCAATCAATATTTTGGCCTCGAACGACGTCGTCTTGTTCAGTGTGCCGATCATAGTCAGCTGGTTGCCTTTGATTTCCACCTCGGTCGGCGCGTGGTCGGTCCACCGTGTCAGCTCGGAGTCGAAGTCGGCTCTTGATGCGCTGATATCTCCCGAAGTGGCCGACTCGAATGTGCAGACCATCTTGGCGTTGGTGGGCAGCACGCTGCCATTCATCTGGGTGAGCATCCACTTGCCGAGTATCTGCTGGCTAAAGGAGGTGTTGTCCGATAGATTGTCCTTGGTGCACGATGCAAAGGCCAGCACTGCAAGGCATGCTGTCAAAATCTGTTTTCTCATTGGGCTTGATTATTAATCCATGCGTCAAATTGTTCGCGCTTGAGGGCAGGGATGTCGAGTTTGAGCTTCTTGCGGAGGCCGCCGAGGTCGTTGAAGAGCTTGTTGGGGTTGGCCTCGCAGAGCTGGACGTAGTTCTTCACGCCGGCCTTGGCCAGCACGGGCAGCCAGGCCTCGTCGACGCCGTGGGCGGTGAGGTCGGAGGCCTCGTCCTCGGCGCTCTTGGCCTGCACTTCGGGCTTCATCTGGGGGAAGAGGAGCACGTCCTGGATGCTCTGGGCGCCGGTCATCATCATCACCAGGCGGTCGATGCCGATGCCCA
>JAZNSV010000184.1:0-9118 GCA_045591485.1 Bacteroidales bacterium
AAGAAGAAAAAGGTGTTCCCCTACCGTATACACGACGTGCCCGACCCCGAGAAACTCGACAATCTGGCACGCCTCGCTCTCCCCTTCGGGCATAAGGTGCGCACTACGGGCGACAAGGTCGACATCGCCAAGTCGTTCAACCGCCTGCTGGCCGATGTCAAGGGCAAGCGCGAGCAGCACCTCATCGAGACCGTGTCGCTCCGCGCCATGCAGAAGGCCCGCTACAGCACCGACAACATCGGTCACTACGGCCTTGCCATGGACTACTACACCCACTTCACCTCGCCCATACGCCGCTACCCCGACCTGATGGTGCACCGCCTGCTGGAGCTCTACCTGCACGACGGCCCCTCGGCCAACGCCGACGAATACGAGGAATACTGCAAACACTGCTCGGTGATGGAAAAGAAAGCCGCCGACGCCGAGCGAACAAGCGTCAAGTACAAGCAGGCCGAATACCTGAGCGACAAGCTCGGACAAGTGTTCCCGGCACTCATAAGCGGCGTGAGCAAATGGGGCATATACGCCGAGATAGAAGGCAACAAATGCGAAGGCATGATACCCATCGGCAGCCTGAAAGACGACTACTACATGCTCGACGAAGACAACTACCAGGTCATCGGTCGCCGCCACGGACGTACATACAAACTGGGCTATCCTGTGAACATCCGCGTCAAGAGGGTCGACATGCTCAAGAAACAAATCGACTTCGAACTCGTCGATGAAGACGAGCCTGCCAAGGGCGCGCCACGCACTGCACCGGAGGGCAAGGGCTCCAACAAAAGAGCCCCCATGCACAACGGCCGCAGCAGCAAGACACACAAAAGCGAAAAAGGCTCAGACAAGAAATCGCGCAACAGGAAAAAGCGATAGCACAGCATCTGTCGGCCACGCGGACGACAAAATTATTTTGCCAGAAAAGAAAAAGTTCATATCTTTGCATATAAATATTGGGAAACAACATATCACAAATACAACTACGTCAACACTTTAAAACAATGCAACCAAATTGCGCCAATAGAAAAAAAGCAAAGAACCTCTTGCTGGCAACTGTCGCTGTCCTGTTCCTCGCCGCCGTTCCTACAGCCGCGTCCGCACAGGGAAACAAGCTGCCCCAGATATACGAGATAGCAGAAGTCTCCAGCGACAATGCATCGCTGGAAGCATTCTCGATGATCAAAGACAGCGTACGCACCTACTACCTCTCCGTAGGCAACCTCGGAGTAGGCAACGAGGTGGTGCAGTTCAACATCGATCCGATATCCAACCTGTACATTCCGCTGGGCAACTCGCTGGACGAGGCAGTGGAGTCGCTTGAAAGGATAAAGGCCCTGTACAAAGAGCCCAACAACAGCACATCGACCATCGAAGGATGTCTGGAGTGGGCATTCCCCGGCAAAGACGTCGAGACAGTCACCGTAGTACACAGCAAAAACCTGCTGTCGAACTCGCTCCGCTTCAGCGTGGAGCGCGAAGGCTATCTCCGTGCCACATACGTGGAGAAAAGCGACTTCAGCTCTATAGTGTCAAGTGTCAAATTCTATCGCAAACTGCACAAGAAAGAGAGAGAAAATCCTAATAAACAGTGACGAAGCAGGTGTATTTTATGATTATTTAACACAAAGCAATACAATATAGCGCGAAAGTCGCCGTTATGCAGATACCCGTTTTATGGGAGAAAAATAAACAAACGAGAAGAATAAACTAAAAAAATATCAAACATGTCAAACATGAAGAAAATCGTATTGGCTCTTAGCCTGATGATGGTAGCAGTGGCCTTCACGGCCTGCAACCAGAAAGAACTCGACAGTCAGAAAGCCACCATCGACTCCCTGCAGGGAGTTGTAGACGCCAAGGATGCCGAGATTGACGACCTGTTCCAGATGCTCAATGAAATTGAGGGCAACCTGTCGATGATCAACTCGAAGTACAGCAGCGTGCAAGAGATGCGCCGCAACAACACCGAAGGCACCTACAATCACAAAAAGGAAATCGCCGACCAGATGAGCTCCATCGAGAGCATCATGGCCGACAACAAACAGAAAATCGCCCAGTTGAACTCGCGCGTCAGCTCGCTCGGCAAAAAGAACGCCGACCTGCAGGCCTACATCACCAAACTTGAAGAGCGCAGCGCCGCCCAGGAGACCCAGATCGCCGAGCTGCTGACTGAGCTTGAGAACAACAAAGTGGTCATCAAAGGCCTCAACAAGAACGTCACCGAACTGACCGCTTCCAACCAGCAGAAAGACGAGTACATCGCCCAGCAGATGGCCGACGCCAACCGCGCCTACTACATCGTTGGAACCTATGCCGACCTGAAGGCTTCCGGCATCGTCAACAAGACCGGCGGTTTCATCGGCATAGGCCGCAAACAAGGCACCGTGGCCGACATGAACACCGAGCTCTTCACCGAGATCGACCGCACCAAGGTGAACACCATCACCGTCAACAAGAAGAAAGCCCAGATAATCACCCAGCACCCCGAGAACAGCTACGAGCTGGTGGCCGACGAAGAGGACGCTTCGGTGGTGGCTTACCTCCGCATCCTGAACCCCACTCAGTTCTGGAAATACACCGACTACCTGGTGATCTCGACCAAGTAAAGTCTACACATAAAACACTAAAGAATAAGGCTGGCACACTTCAAAATGTGCCAGCCTTATTCTTTGGATATTCGCCACCAGCCATCCGGCGCGAATGTTAAATATTTTGTCATATTGGAAAAAATGTGTACTTTTGCATTTTAAAAACCAAATAAAATTATGGTAGAAATCACACGAACCTTCGACCTGCTCGACCACCTGGTGGAACAATACCCGAAGGACGACATCTTGGCCGGAAAAGTCAACGGAGAATGGGTCAAATACTCGTCTCACGACTATTATAAATATGCACACTATTTGGCTTACGGTCTCTGCGAAATGGGTCTGAAACAGGGCGACCGCGTTGTCACGATGAGTGCCAACTGCCCTGAATGGAACTTTATCGACATGGCCTTGGCGATGAGCGGCATCATACATGTGCCTATCTACCCCACCCTTTCGACAGAGAACTATCTCCACATACTGCGCCACAGCGAGGCCGCAGCTGTATTCGTCAGCACAAAGATGCTGCTCGGTCGTCTGCGCGGAGCCCTCGACCAGATGGACCCCAAACCCGCCGTATACACGCTGGCCAACATCGAAGGAGAGCACCGCATGCTCGAGATACTGAAGGCCGGCATAGCCAACCGCGACAAATGGATGGGTGAAATAGAGCGCCGCAAACGCGAGATAAAGCCCGAGGACTGGACCACCATGATTTACACCAGCGGCACAACCGGACTGCCCAAAGGCGTAATGCTCAGCCACCGCAACCTCTGCAGCAACTTCTTGGCCCATGCCCAAGTGCAACCCTGCAACAGCAGCCACCGATTCCTCTCGTTCCTGCCGCTCAACCACATCTACGAGCGCTCGATGAACTATCACTACCAGTATCTGGGCATCAGCATCTACTATGCCGAAAACATGGGCACCATTCAGCAAAACATGCAGGAGCTGAAGGCCGATGGTTTCTGCGCCGTGCCTCGTGTGCTGGAAATGGTATACGACAAGCTTTATGCCGCCGGCAAGGACTTCAAAGGCATAAAAAAGAAAATCTACGACTGGGCCTTCCGTCATGGTCAGCGATACGACTACACCGGATACGCCAAAGTGCAGCCGTTCTACCGCATCAATCAATGGATTCTCGACAAACTGGTCTATAGCCAATGGCGCGAGAAATTCGGTGGCAAACGCCTCACCGTAATCACTGGCGGCAGCAGCATCCAGCCCAAGATGGTGCGACTCTTTGCAGCTGCAGGCATCAACATCTATGAGGGTTATGGCCTCAGCGAGACCTCGCCCGTCATTGCCGTCAACGACCCGGCACACCATCAGGTGAAGATCGGCACCGTAGGTCCCGTGCTGAGCGGCGTGGAAATGAAATTCGACGAAGACGGTGAAATCCTCACCCGCGGACCACACATAATGCTCGGCTACTATAAAGACCCCGAATACACGGCACAAGTGATCGACAAAGACGGGTGGTTCCACACCGGAGACATCGGCGAACTTGTCAACGGACGCTACCTGAAAATAACCGACCGCAAGAAAGACATCTTCAAACTCTCGGCCGGCAAATATGTGGCCCCGCAATTGATTGAGAACATGCTGCGTGGCTCGGAATACATCGAACAGGTGATGGTCATCGGAGAAAACGAGAAGCAGGCCGCGGCCATCATCAGTCCCAACTTCAACACCCTTCACTATTGGGCACTGAAACACAAACAGCACTATCGCGACAACAACGAGCTCATACACCTACCACAGGTGGTGGACAAAATGCGCAAAGTGCTCGACGAATACAACAAGAGCCTTGCCCCGCACGAGCAGATCAAGCAGTTCCGCCTGGTAGCCGACGAGTGGACTCCCAACAACGGGCTACTCTCACCCACCCTCAAGTTGCGTCGCGCACCACTGATGGAGAAATACAAAGACATCGTCGCCGACATATACGGCAAAGAGAAATCGGCTTCGACAGGCCTTTTCTCGGCGTTCAAGAGCGTCGAACTGCCGACAATGCCGTGGGGCAAAAAGAATTGACAAGAACCATGAAAAACCCGACTATTGCGCTGGCACTGCTGGCCCTGGCAACAATGACCGCTGCCTGCTCGCACGAAAAGTACGCCTATGTGGGCGATGCTCCACGCAATGAGACAATGGCCATCAGCAACCAGACTTCGCCCAAGCTGACAGCGAACGACCAACTGTATATCTATGTATACAGCCTCAATCCGACATCGGTCAGGCCATTCAACCAAGAGACCAACATGGCGGTGGCAGAAAACGAAGTCAGAGTGAAGACGCGAGTGGTGAATGGCTACACCATCTCTCCCGACGGCTACATAATCTTTCCCGCCGTAGGACGCATCCATGCTGCAGGACTTACGCTCAGCGAACTGGAACGTACAATTGAAGGCCGCCTGATTGAAGGCCGTCTGGTAAAAGACCCTATTGTTTCGGCCAGCATAATGAACTTCCATGTGACAGTCATCGGAGAGGTGGCCAATCCACAGATGGTTGAAGGCGACGGCACACGAATGACAATCTTTGAAGCCATAGCCCGCTGCGGAGATGTTACTATGTCGGGCATCCGCTCCAAAGTGACCGTCATCAGGGAAAACGATGAACAAGAATACACGGTAGACACCGTTGACCTGACCAGTCGCAATATCCTTGAATCGAAGTACTATTATCTTCAGTCGGGCGACATAATCTACGTGGAGCCTACGCCAAAAAGAAAACGTCAGGCCTACCGCAACGAAGACTGGCCCAAATATCTCACAACAGGCGTGTCTGCCGCACGCATAGCATGGAACATCTACTATCGCTACGCAGTACGCAGAGTCCAAGACAAGATTAAAGACCCAAACAAATAAATAAAAAAAAGCACCGCTAATGCGGTGCTTTTTTTGTTGTCCCACAAGGATTCGAACCTTGGCAAGCAGAACCAAAATCTGATGTGCTACCATTACACCATGGGACAATCGCTCACTTTTGAGGGTGCAAAAATACTACTTTTTCGCCTATTGACCAAATTTATTTTCTTCCATGCTGATTAACAGCGTCATCAACGACATGAAATAGCCTATAAAGAGCAACCCCATCTGACGTTCGAGCATCGATTCGAACAAAAGATTGGCACATATCACAAGCACCACCAACAACACAGGCAATATGTGTCGGCGGAGTTTGATGGCCATAAACAGTGGCCAAAGAAGAAAAGCCAGCAAAAACAACAAGCCAAACGCTCCAATAGAAAGCACCGTCTCGACGTACTGATTATGCGCGTTGAATTCAGCTCTGGCGCCATATCCGAAATCGTCCGCATCATATTTGTCGACCAAATCGCTACGGTAGGAGCCTGCCCCATGTCCAAAAACGGGCTTCTCCAATGCCAACGAAACAGCGGAACGATTAATCTCCACGCGCGCGTCGGTCGAATCATCATCAGTGTCACTCACAGTTTCAACCGTTGATTGAATGCGGTCAGTATATCCCGGCAACAATTCGCCCATACCAAGAACATACCCACTGAACAGCACAGCCACGGCCAAAGCAAGCCACCAGCGCCGACGGTTGAAAGCCAAGTCGAGCACCGCCACAGCTGCCACAGCCCACATAATAAGTACACCAGCACGCGAATTGACGAGCAGAATATAGAGTGCACATATCGGCACCAAAACAATCAGCACGACACGCAGCCAACGATATATTCTTTCCCACTGTGATATCAGTTCGACATAAATAAATGCCAGAACAATGTCTACATACATAGCCACATAGGCATGATGACGAGAATCGAAACTGCTGTTTGTCACGCTTGACCATGCAGCGCCATCGCAAAGCCTGCCGATGGCAACACCAACGAAATAGACGAAAACACAGAAAACGGCAATCGCAAGAGCGTAGAACAGCCAACGTATATGACGCGAGTCGAGATATGACGTATCGGTCAGCAGAAAGCACATGGCAAATACCAACAGCACCGCCTTCAGCTCTACAACGCGCATACCTACTGACACATCACCGCCATAGGCCACACTGACCAAATGCAGCAGCCAATAGACGGCCAATGCAATCAAAGGAATACGCATGGGCCACGTCAGCGACGGATTGCCGACACGTCGCGAGGCTACTATCTTCACCACAGACACAACAGCCAGCGCAAACGCCGCCCACAGACCTACATGGAAACCGATAGGCATGGCAGCAGCCATGGCCACCATGGCGGCATATTGCAGTTTATCGTACCAGATTATGTTTCTCATGGTTTATCCTTCAAAGGTAAAGCTAAGCATAAATGTACGTGTCTTCAGATTGTCGAACGCACGGATATACACATCCGGATCTTCAACCTTGAGGTCGAGCAATCCGAAATTCATCTTCAATTCTATGGCGAACTTCACATAGCGCATAAAGACGTCGAAACCGACACCCATCGAGTATCGTATGTCGTGAGGCTGCAATCGTATGATAGACTGGTTGGTCTGGTTGCGATTCTTGCGCAGCGATGCAAAGTCGAAGCCATACGAGGCACCAGCGGTGACGTATGGACGAAAATTGTTCCATCGCACAGCACGGAATTTTATCTCAATCGGAATATCGCCATAGACAGACTCCACATTCCTGCTGCGTTCGGCCAAATAGTGCGACTCCAGATAGCCCTCTTCCCACGAATAAGCCACCGTGCGCGTCACCAGCGTAACACCTGGCAACATACGCAGATTGAACCATCGTCCAAGCCGCATGTCGCCAATGACGGCAATATGGAACCCCGGCGCATAGTAGGACGTCGTACCCTGCAGAGTCTGGCGCAGGCTGTCATCCTGATTGAATGCAAGGTCAAACTTCGATTGAGTGTAGCCTACTTGAATACCATAATGCAACAGACGATTGTCGAATTGGCCAAGATTGCCTACCTGTGCTTGGGCCGAGTGGAAACCAAGAAATGGAATGTGGAAAGCAACGCCGACAACTATCAGCAGACAGAGTTTCCACTTTCCTCTTTCAGCTTTCATATTCCTGTATTCCGTTATCTCGCCCCGCAGCGACTGGCTGAGGCGCTGCTTTATGTGAGCCTTGTCGTCGGGATAGTTGCCCAAAAGGTACATCATCTTGGTTACAGCCGCCTCGATGGTTATGTCGCCGGCACCGACAACTCCTATGCGATCCATGTCGCAGCTGGCAGCATACTGGCGCATTTTCACGGCTCCGGCTTTGCACTGCGTGACATTCATCACAATTATTCCTCGACGGATGGCAGCATCAAGTGCATCGATAAACCACCGACCCGTTGGAGCATTGCCAGAACCATAGGTCTCGATAATAACGCCCTGCAAGCCAGGGGTGGTCAGTACAGCGTTGACCACATCGGGCCCTATTCCAGGGAAAAGCTTGAGTATGGCCACTCGGGTGTCGAACCGCTTGCGCACAGCCAGCGGCTGTGTAGGCATCGGCAGAAAGAGATGCTCGCGGAAACTGATATTTATACCAGCCTTGGCAAGCGAGGGGTAGTTGTATGTCTCGAAAGCGTCGAAATTTTCTGCACTCTGCTTGGTGCTGCGATTGCCGCGATATAGGTGATTCTCAAAGAAAATACACACTTCAGGTATGGTGGCCAGTCGCGTTGAGGCTATTTCAAGAGCACAGATGATATTCTCTCGTCCGTCGCTGCGCAGCATGCCCAATGGCAACTGACTGCCGGTAAGGACTATAGGCTTGGCGAGATTCTTGAACATGAAACTCAGAGCCGAGGCCGTATATGCCATTGTGTCGGTGCCGTGCAGCACAACAAAGCCATCATAGTTGTCATATTCTTTCTCGATAGCCTCGGCAATCTCAACCCACATCGAGGGGGTCATGTCGGAAGAGTCGATAATATCTTTCAATGTCACAGAATCAATGCCATAGCTGCAACCCTTGAGTTGTGGCACAGCATCGTAGATGCGGTCAAGGGCAAAGGGATGTAACGAGCCGTTCTCGTCTTGCACCATACCGATGGTTCCGCCAGTATATACAATGAGGACTTTGTTTTTCTTCATGTCGATATTAACGTCTAAGCACCGCGTTTATTGTGCAGCGGTGTTTTTTTCAATGACTCTATACAGGCTATTCCGTCGAGGGCCGAGCTAACGATGCCTCCCGCATAGCCAGCGCCCTCTCCACAAGGGTAAAGCCCCGCGAGTTGCGGGTGTTGCATCGTCAGGCGGTCACGCGGTATGCGCACCGGCGACGAGGTACGGCTCTCCACGGCCACCAATGTGGCCTCATCGGTGACAAACCCATGCATTTTGCGGTCGAAATCACGAAATCCCTGCATAAGGCAATCGACGACAAACGGCGGCAGCAACTCGTGTAGCGGAGCACTTACGGTATCTCCCATATAACCCGTGGCGCCTAAAGCCGGCGATGTGCGCCGACGCAAGAAGTCTGTCAGTCGCTGCGATGGCGCGTTTATGGCATCGCCTCCCGCATGGGACATACACTGCTCTACACCCCTCTGGCAGTCGAGCAAGACGGATCGGAGCCATGTCGTT
>JAZNSV010000185.1:0-13043 GCA_045591485.1 Bacteroidales bacterium
CCCCACCTGTTTTCCATTGCACCGGTAGTGCATATCAACGATACATCAACGATATATCAACGATATTTCAACGATTAGAATCGTTGAAATATCGTTGATATATCGTTGATGTATCGTTGATATGCACTACCGGTGCACCACAGAATGAATATTTGAGTGTAGGTTGACAGGGTTAAAAATTCAAAAAATAAGCTTAGGGGCAAATAAAATTTGGCCAGTTTAAAAATTGTTAGTATCTTTGCAGCACGTTTGTTTTGAGGGTTATCCCGATTACAAACTGACAATCAAGTATATAAACAATAAAAAATTATACACCATGGGTATCAATGCTAACAAAAAAGTGAAGAGAAGAAAGGTCCGCATCAACGGCAACAAGAACTCCACCAACAACTGGGGTATCACCGCCGCCGGCTGGAATGCTGTGCACAAAGCCATCATCAACGCCGAGGACTAAATCTCTTGGAGAGTTACCGGGTAACTGAGTTACCGAGTAGCTGAGTAATAAAGTGGCTGAGTATATCGCTCGGCCGCTTTTTTTACATTCACCCATTCTACAGCTCTACCACTCAGCAACTTTACAACTCTGTCACTCTTCCATTCTACCACTTCCCAAAAATGAAGCAGACCACTCTGTGCTATATCGACAACGGCGACAGCTACCTGATGCTGCACCGCGTGAAGAAAAAGAACGACGCCAGCCACGGCAAGTGGATAGGCGTGGGCGGCAAATGCGAGGCCGACGAGGCTCCGGACGAATGCATGCTGCGCGAGGTGAAGGAAGAGACGGGTCTCACCGTCACCCGCTGGCGCTACCGAGGCATCGTCACATTCATCTCCGACACCTGGGACAACGAATACATGCACCTCTTCACAGCAACCGAGTGGCAGGGCGAGCCCGACATGGGCATCGACGACGAGGGCGAACTGGCATGGATACGCAAATCCGACCTCCCCATCGCCGACGGCGTCGGCAACCAAACGATAAACCTCTGGGAGGGCGACAAGCTCTTCCTGCGCCTCCTGCTCGACGAGCGGCAACCCTTCTTCAGCCTCAAGCTCGTCTACGTGCAGGACGAGATGACCAGCGCCACCCTCGACGGGAGGCCTGTCCTGTAGGTTGGTACGCAGGCTGCGTACCAGTTAAAAACCGACAACCGTGAATCGACCCCATACGGGGTCGCTGCGATAGGCGTCGACAGAGGCTTCGGGCACATGGAGCACCACACCGTCGGGCATGCCGTCGAAGGAGGTCACCACCACCTGTGGCGGCACGGAGGCTTTGACGGTTACATCCTCGAGCTCATAGCAGTCGGCAAAGGCATAGGTGCCCACAAAGTTGACAGCAGGACCCAGCACGATACGACGCAGCCGTTCATTGTAGGCGAAGGAATAGGTGCCGACGACCTGCAGGGAGTCGGGGAACACTATCTCGCGCAGGTCGCACTCGTAGAAGGCAGCGTGCTCGATGACACGCAGCGTCGATGGCCAACGTACATTGGAGAGGTTGCTGTCCATAGCGAAAGCATCGCGGCCGATGGTGACGACGCCGTCGGCGAAGTATACCGACTCCAGCACGCGGATGTTGTTGAACGTCCTCGTTGCTGCCACCGAGACGCCGGGTCCGATGACGACCTTACGCAAGGAGAGGCAGCGATAGAAGCATTGATTAGCCTCATTTGAGACGTTGCAGCTGTCGGCCAGCCAACGTACGGCGGGTATGCCGCTGCAGTCGGTGAAGGCGTCGTCGCCAATCAGACGCAGCGAACTTGGGATGACGAGGGTATCTTTCATGGCGGGACATCCAGCCAAGGCTCCGACGCCTATGCGCTGCAGGCCTTCCGGAAGGGTCACGCCGGTGATGAAGTACTGGTTGTGGAAGGTGTGGGGACCTATCTCGACAAGGGCGTAGTCCATGCCCAGGTGGCGCACCGTGGGCGGTATGTCGAGATGTCCCTGCAGCATCTCGAGGTTGCCAGGACACTCCTGACCATCGGCACCGGTATATACCAGGGCTGCCTGACGCTGCGGCACATGCTGCAGCACACGGTAGTAGACCGTCTGGCCAGAGGGCAGGACGAAGCTATGGACGATGGGGAGCGGGAAGAGCACGGGCCAGACCGCCGCCACCAGCAGCACGACCACCATCAGCGAGAGCCACCACCGCGGATGCATCAGGCGGCGCAACTGGCCGACCGACTGAGGCCTCCGTGCTGGGTCTTCCCTCATGGCACAACGCGCCGCATGGCGGTAGCGACGGCCTAAGAGGGTCTGCAGTATACGACCTAAGGCATATATGTCGGCCCGATGGTCGGCATAGCGTCCTCCGCGCTGCTCGGGCGAAGCAAAGCGGTTGCTGCCGGCAGCCTGTTTGAAGGTGGCGTACTGCGGACCGTCGCTGAGGCCGAAGTCGATAAGCTTCAGGCGGCCGTCGGAGGTGACGAGAATATTCGAAGGCTTGAGGTCATGATGGTAGATGCCGTGGCGGTGGAGGTAGTCGACGGCGTCGAGCAACTGGTCGAACATGCGGCGGCGTTCGGCATGGGGCTTGCCACGCATCCACCGGTCGAGGGTCTCGCCCTCGACCCATTCCATCACTATGCAGCGGCCCGCTACGGCGTCGTCTTCGAAACTCTCGACACGTACCACCAACGGGTGGTCGAGGCTCACGCCCACGGAATACTCCTTATAGAGCCACTCCTCGTAAAGGGCATTGCCGCGCAGCTCCTCGCGCAAACCTTTGAGCACATACCAGCGGCCATAGCGGCGGGCGCGGTAGAGCACATGCGAGGTGCCACGGACCATCTCCTCGTAGGACGAGAAAAAAGGCTCGGTGATGCCGCTGCCGCCAGAGACGAGACCCGACGGGCCATCGACGAGTGACGAGGGGTGATTGGCAGAATTAGCAGTATTTGAGTTGATATTCATTGCGCTACACTTCGGACAAGGGCATTGTGAGGTCACTTATTGAGGATGCAAAGGTACGAAAAAAAGCAAGAGCAAGGAAAAAAAACAATGCGGACCAAAACGGATATTGTGCGATTGAAGAAAAAAGTGTAATTTTGCAACCGAAAATATGGACAACAACGACACCCATCTGGAGACCCTGCGCCGCCTTGTCTGCGAGGCGGCGGGTTGCGAGGCGCGCACGCCTGGCGACTTCTACACCCTGACGGCATTTGTAGAAGGGCGCACGCGCGAACCCATAGGCCTCACCACTGTGAAGCGTTTCTGGCAGTACGGCGGCATGAGCTCTGTCCCGCGCCGGGGGACGCTGAACCTGCTGGCGCGTTCGATAGGCTACCGCAACTATGACGACTTCTGCGAGCACCACGGCGACAACACGCCCTCGAGCGACCCCGTTCTCGGGCAGGGCGTCAAGGTAGCCGACCTGCTGCCGGGCGAGTACTTGCAGCTGCGCTGGAACCCCGGGCGCGAGGTGGTGGTGGAATATCTGGGCAACAGCACCTTCAGGGTCGTTATGAGTGAGGGCAGCAAGCTGAGGGCCGACGACACCTTCCAGGCGGCATTCTTCGCCCTGGGGCACCCTGCGATGCTGGCCAACGTGATCCATGGAGATTCCTGCTGGCCGCTGTACGAGATAGGGCAGCTGGGAGGGCTGACCTTGGTGCGCCAGCTGCCGGCCAAAGAGGAATAGGCACAGCGGCCGGCAGGGGAAAAAAGAAACAGCGACTGCGATTTTGACATCATACGACAGGGTTCCCGCTAGGGGAACCCTATTTTTGTGTCATTGAAATTGAGCAGGTTACAAAACGGACCAAAACGGATTTAAAGCATGCCGTTTTTTTTTGCAACTTTGCATAGTGAAATCTTATGCGTAATTAAAACATGGATACACTAAAAGACAGGATGAATAGTATTGTGCAAAGTTCCTACGACCTGCTTTGCAAGAAAATTGTAGGTGGGGCCATCATCGTTGACAATGAAGCCTCCATGCAGATGCAGCTGGGCACCATTATGAAGACTTTGGGACAGGTGTACGAGTTCTCGCCAGAGGACCGATTCTCCATCGTTCTTGAGCACGTAGTAAGACATGAGGTGCTCAATACATGGAAAAGCAAAGGAAAGGCACGCATCGACATCCTTCTTACGCTAACAAGTGGAAAAGAGACATGCTCGGCAGCCATCGAGCTGAAGTATTTCCCGAAATCAGAAGGCGAGACGGTGACCGACAACCGCTTCGCCATGCTGGACGACATAGAGAACCTTGAAGCCTACCTGCGACTCGGCATGACCGACCTTGGCTATTTCATCCTCTACACCACCAACAAGAACTACCTGACCGACACCCGTTCGGGAGTAGAGATCGGCAACGAAACGCCCGTGACCGGCACCATTGAAAGCAACAACCGCACCGTCAATCTCGCCGGCAGTTACCACACCTACGATGACTGCAAACACTGCTTCCTGCTGCAAAAAGTATATCCTTTACATATTTACTAATTAAAAGCCGACGGGGCCGATGGGATATAACTGGCCACAATAGTTATGAGTAGTAGTTTTGACCAAAGTGTGATTGAAAGTCACAAAAAAGAATCGAAAGTTTACAACGTAGCATCGAGCACTACAGAAGAAATCTGCAACTCACAAATAACAAAAGCTCTAAAGAAGGTTTGAGACGTGATATAAAACATGCACAAGATGAAATAAAAACTTTACGTGCGGAGATTGCACGTCTCAAGGCAGCCAATAAAAAATAAAAAGGCTTCAACCAGAAATGATTAAATGGAGGGAATCGAAAGACGAGGATATTGTGACCCGATTTTCTGAAAAAGACTGGCACAATATCTTATACGACATTTCCTCAGACAAAGAGCTCCGCGTAATGTTGCAATTTGAATACATTCATGGAATGGTTGCATACAACAGGGCAAACGAGCCTGTAGCGTTTGCCCTGCTTATTGAGATGGCAGGACGCGGCAACAGAATACAGGTACACGGTGGATGCTGGGGAAAAGTGGCATGGGACAGTTATTCAGCGTTGATTGAACTGTTAGAAAATCTATTTGCAGCCGGCTATTCCATACGCTCACAATGCACTTTAAGCAACACACGTTCATATAGGTTTCTAAAAAGCGTAGGCTTTGTCAACCACTACACATCGCAACACTACCACTACTTCTGGTTACCCTACAAGCGATTCATCAACTCTACAATCTACAAGCGATTCAACCAGTAAAAGAACATGGCAATATTTCTTTGGTTATTCCAATACATCAGCCCGATAACATTTATACTTGGAGGGTTGTATCTACTCGAAGACCCCGAGCCGTTGGCGCTCATACTTGGCGGCATTTCCGCTGTGCTCGGCCTTGTGGTGGGCATAGTCGGCTGGGGTGATACTGTGCCTCCGCGTTGGTTCTGGATTAAGAGCAGCATGGACCTTGCCGGCAGCCGCTTTATGACGACCATCGGATACGCCATCCAGTTCTTCTTCATCCCCGCCGCCGTCATTGGCATAATTGGATACTTCGGTTAGGCATTAATCGTTTTATGGCACTCATTAACATCAACAAGCTGAAAGAAAGCGCAGACAAAGCCCTCAAGGATGCATCGGAATGGACTTCAAAAGCCGCCAAAGATGCTTCCAACTGGACTTCGCAGACAGCCAAGGAGGTGTCGTCGCAGACATCGGAACTAAGCACCAAGGCCATCCGCGCCATGTTGAAAGGAGTAGACCTCGACGGACTTCTGGTTCGCATAGACGAATACCAGCAAAAGACCGGAAAGGATGCATCGAAGCTTATCGAGTTTATCGGAAACCTCAAACAACTGCAACAAGATGGGACAGGAGAAGAATGAGAAGATGACCGTGCAGAAGCTGGCACAAAGCGTGCCGTTGGCCGATGTGCTCGACATCGCAGAAGATGTGGCCAAATATGTTCCTGCGGCCGGCGGAGTGATTAAAATAGTCATCAAGATATTGCGCTTGCTTCTTACGATTAAGAAATGATATGAATCTATCGCCAGACGATTTTTGCGCCTAGCTTTTTTTTGAATCCATTTTGCCGATTGGAATATTTTTATTACTTTTGCAATTATCATAAAAGTAATAATTATTATTTCAATAATTTCGCATCTACAAGCTCCGTTTTCAAAAAAAAGTTGTATCTTTGCATTACGGAATTTACGTAACGGAATTTACGTAATGCATGAGTTGTTGCTAAATTATAAAACAATATGGAGCGAACCTTCGACCCGTGGCAGCAGGAGGCGATAGAGATCAGCGGCGGACGGCACTTGGTGCTGGCGCCGCCGGGTTGCGGCAAGACCGACATACTGACCGAGCGCGTGGTGCACGCCCACGAGGCTGGTGTGGAATACGGAGACATGCTGTGCCTGACCTTCACCAACCGCGCCGCCAAGGGAATGGCGCAGCGCATAGCCGACCGCACAGGCAACCCCGTGCCGGACGACCTCTACGTGGGCAACATACACCGATACTGCTCGCAGATGCTTTTCAAAGAAGGCCTCGTAAGCCACAACAGCGCCATCATCGACGAGGGCGACGTGGACAGCATAGTGCAGGAAGAGTTGTGCAAACGGCTCGACATCAAGAGCCACACCACAGAACTGATGCGACTGCAGCACGGCCTGTGGCAGATGACGCTCGGCATGCGCGGCGACCTGATACTGCATGGCGACCTGTTCCGCGCCGGAAGCATAACGCGGCTGTGCGACGTGCTGGGGCGGTCCCACGACGAAGAAAATCTTGCCTACATCTACGCCAATATCGACGAACTCTTCGACCGCTACTCGGTGCTGCGCGAATTGCCTGCGGCCAACATGATGCTGCTGGCCCACGCCTACCAGCAATACAAGACCGACAACGACCTGCTGGACTACGACGACCTGCTGGTGCTGGCGTACAATTATTTAGTGAATAGTGGAAAGTGTGGAGTGGATAGCAGTCGAGGTCAAGCGCTACCCACTACCCACTCTTCACTAACCACTAAAAGATACCACTGGATAGAAGTGGACGAGGTGCAAGATCTCAACAGCCTGCAGTTCGCACTGATAGACCTGCTGGCGACCGACGATGCAACGGTGGTCTACCTCGGCGACGAACAGCAGGCCATATTCTCGTTTATCGGGGCCAAGATGGAGACCCTCGAAGCCTTGAAGCGACGCTGCGCCGGACACATACACCACCTGCACACCAACTACCGCTCGCCGCGCTACCTGCTCGACATGCAGAACGACTACGCCGTGGCCAACCTGGGCCTCGGCCGCGAGATGCTGCCCACCAACGACAAGGACGTTGAGCACGCACCAGAAGACCTCTGCATGCTCAACGTAGGCGAGGCCTCGCTCGAGAGCTACTATGCCGCCCGTTTCGCACGCCGCTACGGCGAGACGTCGGGAGCGGAGGCCAAGGTGGCCATACTGGTGAGCACCAACCGCGAAGCCGACGACATCAGCGAGGTGATGAACTGCATGGGGGTGAGCCACTTCAAAATCAGCGGCACCGACCTCTTCTCGACACCCACCGTGCGCCTGCTGACGGCACACATGAGCGTGCTCTGCGACGAGACGGTCTTCATAGCCTGGGCGCGGCTGCTTTGGGGGCTGCACATAGCGCCGACATACACCGCAGCGCGCACCATGATGCGCGAGATGCGGCGCGAAGCACTGCTGCCGACCGACTTCCTAATGTACGACGACAGCTCGTACCTGCAGCAGTTTGTACACGCCTACGACAACGACGACCTCGTCATCTTCGACACCGAGACCACAGGCCTCGACACCGACACGGACGACATCATACAGATAGCCGCCGTCACCGTGCGCCGCGGCGAGGTGGTGGGCCGACCGTTCAACATCATCATCGAGACCGACCGCGAGCTGCCCGAAACCGTGGGCGGCCACACTAACCCGATGCTCGAAGTATACCGCAACAGCCACCGCCACCAACGGGCCGAAGGGCTGAGGGCGTTCATGGACTATTGCAAAGGGAAAATCCTCGTGGGGCACAACGTGAACTACGACTACCGCATACTCGACAGCAACCTGCGCCGTTCGTGTCCCGACATAGACCTCGCCGGGATCTGTCCCACCTGCTTCGACACGCTGAAATACATACGTCTCGTGCGTCCGCGCCTGCGCAACTACAAGCTCGGGCATCTGCTCGAAGCGCTTCACCTCGAAGGGCAGAACAGCCACCAGGCCGACGACGACATCATGGCCACCCTCGAGCTGCTGCGCTACTGCCACACGGCGGCCCAGCCCATGGCTGCCCGCCAACGGCTCTACGCCAGCGACAACCACCGCCAGATAGCCCGCTTCCGCGAACGGTACATGGAACTGTACAAGCACGGCCTGCACGCCGACGGCACCCTGATGGACGAGCTGGACTACGCCTACCGCTCGCTGCTCGACAGAGGTCTGATAGAGCCGGTAGACAAATGGCGCCACCTGCTGCGCTATCTGGAATGCGACCTCGTGCGCACCGACCTCTACCCCACCCTGCGCCGACAACTTGAGCGCTACACCACAGACCTCTGCACCTGCAAAGAGGCCGACATGTGCGGCAGCTCGCTCGAGGAGCGATACATCATCTCAACCGTACACAAAGCCAAGGGGCTGGAATTCGACACCGTCATTGTCTACCGCGCCATAGACGGCAGCTATCCAGGCCAACGCAGCTGGACAGAAAAGCAGATACAGGAAGACGCTCGTCGTCTGTTTGTGGCCCTCTCGCGCTCGCGCCGACGCCTATGCATCATCTACGACGACCACTACGGCCGCTCGGTGCACACGCTGTCGCCATTCCTTGAGAAGGTCAAGAGCCACTTCACCATCTACCACCGCAGCAGCGACGGCAAAATACGCGCTGTCTAACGCCGATAGTCTTTCCAGCGGTCGCAGCGGCGCGCTATGTCCTGACCCGTAGGGGTATCGGCATAGTGCTGCATGAGGTAGGTATACTCATAGACGCGACGCAGAGCCCGGGCCTTGCGTTCGGGGTCGGTGTAGGTGGCGAAAGCCTTTTTGCGCAGTTCGGCTGCACGATGCTCGGCAGGTTCGGCATAAGGCGCAGCAGCAGCGTCGGCCATTAGATACGGCATGTAATAATCGTGAAGTGGATTGTCGTAGTGCAGAAGGTCGTCGTCCCAGATTTGGAAATAGCCACCGCCATAGCTCACAAGAGGCCAGGCACGGTAGCTGAAGGCATTGCGCAGACCGATGGAGAGCTGCAACATGGCATCGGCACGGTCGTTGGGGTCGGGTTTCTCTGTCATATACGCCTCCTGATGGCCCATCACCATGGCAAAACGGAGCTTGTAGCCCGCACGGTCGGCGGGAGCAAAGGCCACCTCGTCGTATTCCATCGGGTCGTAGAGCATCCACACGGAGGTGTTCAACCGGTCGACATACTTCTCGTCGACACGGCGCAACCAATCGTAGGCCTCGTCGAAGCGCATCTCGCGAAGCATGTGTGTGCCTACGATGTCGCACCAGTAGTCGGCGTCAGTGCAGCTTCGTTCGTTGAGCCAGCGGTCCATATCGTCGACAGGTTTCTCCACGCGCTGGAAATAGGCAGACAGTGCGTCGGCGCCGAGGCGGTCGGCACAGATAAAGAGCACGTTGCTGTAGTCGTGGGCGTTGAAGCGTTCCTCCTGACCATAGCAACCGTTATCGACAGAGTCGGTGAGCATGATGGGAAACCAGTCGTAGTTGTAGGTCGGCACGCTGTCAACAGATGCATGGTAGAGTTTCTGTCCGTCGGCGCCCATGCGGAATACGGCCACGATTGGATTGGCGCTGACCTGCAGGAAACGGTTGTCGGCCATATTGGCCAACTGCAGGGCGCGGGTAGTGCGTCCGGCGCGGCGGAAGCGGTTGTAGAGGCCGTCGCGTGCAAGGACAATGCGACGAAGTGCATCGTTGGCATAGATGGTGCGGAAGACCTCAAAGTTGTAGCCAAAGCCGTCGATATGGCTCAGTCGAAAGCGCGTGGCGCTGTCGGCCGCTGCCCACTCATGCTGCATGCGGGCATCGAGCCACCGCAGCTCGGACATAAGGCGGCGTTCGAAGGCATCGTCGATCGGGTCGGTCTCGGCATGAAGACGCATGCGGAGTACGTGGATAGAGGTATTGAGGAAGTCGTCGCCGGATGAGAGCTTTTCTACCAGCGGCAAAGCGCGACGTGGCTCGCCGAGGTGGTCGTAGAGGCAGGCGGCAGCATAGCGCCACATGGCTTTGTCGGCGATGCGGTTGTCGCTACCGGCACGAACAGCGATGGCGGCCAGACGGCGCAGCTGCAGGCTGTCGAGGGCAAAGCGTGTCATCTCGTTGCTGGTGACGTAATTCTCGACCACGAAGAGCACACGCTGCAAGGCGATGGGGAAGAAAGGCGAGTTGGGCTTGTTGCGGAGCACGCGCTCGAAAACCTCGACACGGTCGTCGACCAGAAGGAAAAGCGAGGCAGCATCGCCCAGACGCGAATAGATGTCTATAGCCTCGCGTTTGCGACCTATGCGGTTGAGGCAGGCGGCAAGATAGCCTTCGGCCTGCTCGCCCAGATGGCTGTCACGCACCACTTTCTTGTGCTTGTTCCACAAAGCCACACACTCCTCGCTGCGACCGCTGCGATAGAGGCACTTCATAGCCAGCAGCAGGTAGCGGTCGACGTATTTCTGTTTTTTGGTTTCCAAATAATGAGTAGATGCCGATATGACGCTGTCGATATCGAAAGAGCAGTCGTCCATACCGCAGCCGTAGTACCACGGAGAGCGCATCTCCTCGCTCCATTGTTCGTAGTATTTGCTCCACACCAGCAACCGTATGGCGTCAGAGTCGCCCACAGCCAGAAAATGGCGGCAGAAGGCGTTGCCACGGTCGTCGCCCTGCTGCACTCGCAGCCAGTCGCGCAGGTTAAGGTCGTAGATGGCGCTACGGATGGCGGCCACAGGAACCTTACCGCCGACAGTTTTGAGCCAGGCTTGGCAATTGGCATCGCGGCGACCGTAGTCGGGCTCCTTCAACTCAGCATAGTATGGCATCAGCCGATAGATGTCGCAGTCGTCGGGCATTACCAATGGGCCGGGACCACAGGCCACAGCCCGCATAGCCAGCAGCAAAAAGCTAACGGTTATAAAGCTCTTCAATCTCATCGTATGTATACTTGGAAAGGTTCAACGAATCGAGGTGATATAGCACCACCTCGGATCCTCGACGGCGAGGCAGGCGACGCTGCACGCGGCGCATCTGTTCCATCTCGCCCCATTCTTCGCGCAGGCCCGCCGAGCTGTCGGCAGCCAAGGTAGCCGGGCCGACGATATGCGAGAAGTGCCCTTCTTCATCGAATGCGACGCCCCAACCAAATACCGGCCAGGCCACACCCATGCTGTCCATAGTCTGGCTATTAAGTCGGCCGAGGTATGGCTTCACATCGTTGTAGTCGAGTATCGAATTACGTGTCTTGGCGTTGCGCAGGTCGCCGGTGTTGTAGAGCATCAGCACCGAATGGTCTACGGAAAGTTCGGCCAAGGTGCTGTCCACCTGATGGAGACGAACGGTAGAGCTGAGTTCGATGTCACGCTCGTGGAGCAACTCCTGCATCCTTTGGCAGAGCCAATAGTAGTCGTTCTTGGTTCGGCCGGTCCAGTCGCAATCCACCTGCACCTCGTGCACCTCAAAGCCGTTGCAGTCGGCCATCTTGAGCACTCGTTCCACGATGCGCTCGGCTCCGCCCCACATCTTTTCCATAGCCTCGTTGGTGATGTATACGACAGGCACAATCTCCATGCTGTCGGGCAACGGCTGCATAAAACGTGTGGTGGCAATCGGGGCTGCCCCACCTTCACCGTCGTAGACATCGACATCGAACAGGCGCAGATATATCCGCTGCACCTTGTGGTCGCGAAGCCACTGCAGTTCGTATTCCGTGGGGTTGAAGGTCGTCTTCCAATGGTAGACGGCCCGCACGCGTTCACCTCCGCCACAGCCGACAAGCAGCAGCACCATGATTATCAGATATAAATACCGTCTCATATATATGATTTACCATGTATATTGCACTGAAATACAGGATTACAGCAGGTCGAGGCATTTCTCTATCGGTATGCCCAGGCAGAGGTCTTCCTGATCGCGGTTGCGGTCGATGAGTCGGCTGACCACCGACATAGCCTTGCGGGTGCTGCGCTTGAGGGTTTCGCCGCCAAGGAGCTCGCCGATGAGCACAGCCGAGAAGATGTCGCCCGTACCATGGAAGGCAAGGGGAATTTCCTCATAGTCGATTCGGAAATAAACACCGTCGGAATAGTCCTGCACCAGGCCGGCCATCAGGGCATCGCTGCGACGTCCGACCACACACGGTTGGCCGTCGACGCGCGCGCTGGTGATTACCGCAGTGCGGGCGCCGATGGCAAGTATGGCATCCAGCATTTGCTGGGCTTCCGTCCACGTCATGCCTTCGGCTCTGAAAGGCATTCCGGTGAGGTAGCAGGCCTCGGTATAGTTTGGAAATGTCAGGTCGGCCACAGAAACCATCTCGCACATGAGTTCCACTTGCCGCTCGCCCATACCGTTGTAGAGACGTCCGCCGTCGCCCATGATGGGGTCGACAAAGATGCGGCATCCGCCGTCGCTCAGCGAGCGGCAGTAGTCGGACACCAGGCGTGCCTGCTCTTCGCTGAACATAAGACCTGTACACACAGCGTCGAACCGGAACCCCAGCTGCTTCCACACGGGCAACGTTCCGCGCATATACTCTGTGGTCTCCATCACATTGAATTTACCGTAGTCGAGCGTATTGCTCACCAAGGCAGTGGGCAGATTGAAAACGGAGTGGCCCTGATGAGTCAGTATGGGCAGCATGGCGGCCATGCCCACATGGCTGTGGCCCACCACATCGTTTATAAGCAGAATTTGTTTCATCGGCAAGAGTAGTTCATAAGCCGCTGTTCGGCCATTTGTTCATATTTTGTGCCAGGACGGCCATAGTTGGCGTAGGGATAGATGCTGATGCCGCCGCGCGGCACGAAAAGGCCGACAACCTCTATATAGCGCGGATCCATGAG
>JAZNSV010000186.1:0-8501 GCA_045591485.1 Bacteroidales bacterium
ATGTATCGTTGATATGCACTACCGGTGGAGAGGAAAACCGGACTGAAAGCATAAGAAAAACCATTTTTTTTCTTCGGTTTTAAATTAAATTCTTAGATATTCAAAAAAAGTTGTATCTTTGCAGTTCGAATTATGACCCTAACAAGACTAATATTGTCATGATAAACATAACATTACCAGATGGTTCGGTACACCAGCACGAGGCTGGTGTGACCCCTCTTGATATAGCGAAAAGCATCAGTGAGGGCCTTGCACGCAACGTGCTTTCGGCCAAAGTGAACGACAAAGTGACGGAACTCTACCATCCCATCAACGAGGATGCCACCGTGCAGCTGCTCACCTGGAACGACGAGGAAGGCAAGGAGACCTTCTGGCACACAAGCGCCCACCTGCTGGCTTCGGCCATTGAGCTGCTATATCCCGGCGTGAAATTCGGCTTCGGCCCCGCCATCGAGAACGGCTTCTACTACGACATCGACTTCATGGACTACCAGATCTCGAGCGAGGACTTCCCCAAGATCGAGAAGAAGATGATGGAGCTGGTGCAGGCCAAGACGCCCATCACGCGCCGCGAGGTGAGCAAGGCCGAGGCACTCGACTTCTTCACCAAGAAAGGCGATGAGTACAAGCTGGAGCGCATCGGCGAACTGAGCGACGGCGAAATCAGCTTCTACGACAGCGGCGCATTCACCGACCTCTGCCGCGGACCGCACCTGGTGGACTTCGGCGCCATCAAGGCCGTCAAGCTGCTGAGCCTGGCCGGCGCCTACTGGCGCGGCGACGAGCACCGCAAACAGCTGACCCGCATCTACGCCATCAGCTTCCCCAAGAAGAAAGAGCTCGACGAATACCTGGCCATGCTCGAAGAGGCCAAGAAGCGCGACCACCGCAAGATAGGCAAGGAGATGGGCCTGTTCATGTTCAGCGACATGGTTGGCAAGGGCCTGCCCATCTGGCTGCCCAAAGGCACCGACCTGCGCCTGCGCCTGCAGGACTACCTGAGCAAGATTCAGAAGCGCTACGGCTACAAGCAGGTGATGACTCCCCATATCGGCGGCAAGCAGCTCTACGTCACCAGCGGCCACTGGGACCACTACGGCGCCGACAGCTTCCGCCCCATCACCACCCCCGAAGAGGGCGAGGAGTATCTGCTGAAACCTATGAACTGCCCGCACCACTGCATGATATACAAGAACGAGCCGATGTCGTACAAGGACCTTCCGCTGCGCATCGCCGAGTTCGGCACCGTCTACCGCTACGAGCAGAGCGGCGAGCTGCACGGCCTCACACGCGTGCGTTCATTTACTCAGGACGATGCCCACATCTTCTGCCGCCCCGACCAGGTGAAGGAAGAGTTCATCAAGGTGATGGAAATCATCGAAATCATCTTCAAGGCCCTGAGCTTCGACAATTTCGAGGCACAGATTTCGCTCCGCGACCCCAACAACCAGACCAAGTATGTGGGCACCGACGAGAACTGGGCCCGTGCCGAGCAAGCCATTGTGGAGGCTTGCCAGGAGAAAGGCCTGAAAGCCCGCACCGAGTTGGGCGAGGCCGCCTTCTACGGTCCCAAGCTCGACTTCATGGTCAAGGACGCCATCGGCCGCCGTTGGCAGCTGGGCACCATCCAGGTCGACTACAACCTGCCCGAGCGCTTCGGCCTCGAATACATAGGCAGCGACGGACAGAAGCACCGTCCGGTGATGATCCACCGCGCCCCCTTCGGCTCGATGGAGCGCTTCTGCGCCGTGCTTATAGAGCACACCGGCGGCAAGTTCCCGCTGTGGCTCACCCCCGACCAGTTCATCATACTGCCCGTCAGTGAGAAATACATCGACCAGGCACGCGAGATGAAGGCCCGCCTCGAAGGCCTCAACCTGCGCGGCACCATCGACGAACGCAGCGAGAAAATCGGCCGCAAGATACGCGACGCCGAATTGGCCAAAGTGCCGTTCATGCTCATCCTCGGCGAGAAAGAGGTGGCCGACGGCACCCTCAGCGTGCGCCGTCAGGGCGCCGGCGACCTCGGCGCAATGACGCCCGAAGCCTTCGCCAAAGTCATCGAGGAAGAGATCGACCGGGTGATGATTACCAAATGAGAAGATAATTTAATATAGGAGAACCAAGTTATAGCAACGCCCTACAACACCAACAACAGCGCGCCCCGCATGCCGCAGAGAGGCCGCGGGCCGGTCAAGAAAGAACCGGAGCACATGATCAACGAGCGCATCGACGTACCGATGGTACGCGTGGTCGGCGAAGGCATGGAGCCCACCATCATGAACACCAAGGAGGCCCTGCGCCGCGCCTACGACGACGGTCTCGACCTGGTGATGATCTCGCCCACGGCCAACCCGCCGGTGTGCAAAATCATCGAGTACCAGAAGTTCCTCTACGAGCAGAAAAAGCGCGAGAAGGAACGCAAGGCCAACTCGCAGAAGATTGTAATCAAAGAGATCCGCCTCAGTCCGCAGACCGACGACCATGACTTCGAGTTCAAGCTCAACCACGCCATACGCTTCCTCAAGGAAGGCAACAAGGTGAAGGTGGACGTCTTCTTCCGCGGACGCAGCATCGTCTACAAGGAACAGGGCGAGCAGCAGCTGCTGAAGTTTGCCGAGGCCTTGCTCGAATACGGCAAGCCCGAGCAGATGCCGCGCCTCGAGGGCAAGCGAATGCTTATGATTATCGCACCCAAGAAGTGAGAAACCAAGTATATCAACATATAGTCTAACTTAAAAAAACAGTAAAGTAATGCCTACAATGAAAACCAAGGCCGCTGCCAAGAAGCGTTTCGCTTTCACCGGCACCGGCAAGATCAAAAGAAAGCATGCTTACCACAGTCACATCCTGACCAAAAAGGAGACGACCCAGAAGCGCAACCTCGACCACACCGCTCTCGTGAGCCGCGACGACGAGAAACGCGTCAAACGCATGCTGCTTGCCTAACCGACAAGCAAGAAAAAAAAGGAGTTATTAACCATTGTTGCAGAGCAAACAAGTGCAGACGGTTCAATGAAAAAGTCAACAACTACCGCGCTGCCGCCTGAACGAAAAACAAATTAAAAACTTATGCCAAGATCAGTCAATGCCGTTGCTTCAAGAGCACGCAGAAAGAAAATCCTCAACCGCACCAAAGGTTATTGGGGCAGAGGTAAAAACGTATGGACCGTCGCCAAGAACAAATGGGAGAAAGGTCAGACCTACGCCTACCGCGACAGAAAGAACAAGAAGCGCGAATTCCGTTCGCTGTGGATCAACCGTATCAACGCCGGTTGCCGCATCAACGGTATCTCGTACTCCGTCTTTATGGGCGAACTTCACAAGAACAACATCGAACTCAACCGCAAGGTGCTTGCCGACCTCGCTATGAACAACCCCGAGGCTTTCACCGCCGTTGTCAAGATGGTAAAGAAATAAGAGTTTAACCACTAAAAGCATCTATTTGTCATGGGAAAAACTGAATTAATGCAGTATGTAGAGAACCTTGTCGAGCGCAAAGAGTTCCCCGAGTTCAAGGCTGGCGATACCATCACGGTCCATTATAAGATTAAAGAAGGTAACAAAGAGAGAATCCAGAACTTCCAAGGCGTTGTTTTGCAGCGCAGCGGAAGCGGAGCAACTGAGACCTTTACTGTCCGCAAGGTCACGAACGGCGTCGGAGTGGAGCGCATCTTCCCCTTCGCAAGCCCGTTCATCGAGCAGATAGACGTCAACAAGCGCGGTGCCGTGCGTCGCGCCCGTATCTTCTACCTGCGCAACCTCACCGGTAAGAAAGCCCGTATCAAAGAGAAACGCCGCTAACCGACCATCTCTTTGTCGATATGCTTGGATACAGAGAAGGCACCGTTGTTTCGACGGTGCCTTCTTTGAAAAAAGAAACTAATACTATGAACAACACAATCATAACCATCAACCGCGAATGCGGTAGCGGCGGGGGCAGCATAGCCCGCCTCCTGGGCGAGAAGCTCGGACTCAAAGTATATGGCCGCACTTTCATTGAGAAAGTGGCCAACGAATTTGGCATCACCATGGAAAACATGGACCAGATTATGGCTCAAAAGAGCAATTGGTGGAACGACATCTGCCGTATGTACCAGCAGTTTGGCGCTGCCAGCTACACCACGGGCGTTGTCGAGCCGTCACCGCTCAGCCTCTATTATGCCGAAGCACGTCTGCTGCGCGAACTGGCCGAAAAAGAAAGCTGCATCATTGTCGGACGTGCCGGCTTCCACATATTCCGCGACGTTGCCAACGCACACCACATACTCATTGTGGCCGACCGCGACGTCCGCATACGCCGCATAGCCGAAAAAGAACATCTTGACACCGATGAGGCTGCCAAGGTGGTGGATCGCATTGACCGCGAACGCGACACCTTTGTCAGAAATGTGGCCGACACTTCGCGCCTCGACGCACACAACTACAATCTGTGCATCAACGTCACAGGTCTGGCACCTGAAAATGTCGCCGCTTTTTTGGCCGACAGTATAAAACTGAAAATCGGAAAGTAAGATACGCATACAATGACAATAAGAATAACGCGATTGGTGGCAGCCGTGGGTATGGCTGTCGCGATGCTGTTGGCCGGTTGCAGCCGGACGGAGAAGGCTGCAGTCGACATCCAGTCCGAGGCCGACATCAGTGGGCTCAAAGTGGCCTACAACTCTGGTTCTGTCTACGAAATTCAGTTCTCGCCCAGAACAGATATAACCAAGCTTAGTTTCAACACGCAGACCGACTGCATCGAGTCTATTGTGGGCGGGCAGGCCGATGTGTATGTCGACGACGACTGCCTCATTCCTATCGACGAGCAGACCCGACTCGGCATACGTTTGGCGCTCCGCGGCGAGAAGGAGTTCCCGTGCGGCATGGTGTTTCGCAAGGAGAGCACCAGCCTGCGCGACTCGCTCAGCCATTTCATAGATTCGCTTATTGCCACTGGCGAGATGCAGGCCATGTATGAACGGTGGTTCTACAGCGAGACGCCGTCGCAGCTGGCCATGCCCGATTTGGGTCCTGCGCCCAAGGGCAAGCCGATAATGGTCGGCGAGGCTGTCAACATGCCCCCTGTGGCTTTCCCCGTGGAGAAAGAATGGCGCGGTCTGGAACCTGAGCTGATGCAGAAATTCGGTCGCTATGTGGGTCGCCCCGTCGAGTTCAATTTCTTTCCGGCGAGTGCCAGCGTGCCCGCACTGCAGAGCGGCAGCATCGACATACTCGGCGGCGGAATCTTCATCACAGAAGAACGCCAGAAGACCCTCGATTTTGCCACAAGCCATTTCAGCGCCCATCCCGGCTACTATGTCAAAGACGCTTCGGTCAAGGCCTACACGAGTTTCGGCCAGCGCATGAAAGACGTGTTCCGCAACAACCTTGTGGTCGAGAACCGCTGGCGCTACATCACCGACGGCCTGTGGGAGACGGTCAAAATATCTGTCCTTGCCATTCTGCTCGGCTCGTTGCTCGGAGCGGGTGTGTGCTGGATGCGCATGAGCCGCCGCCGCTGGCTGAGCCAGACCGCCAAAGTGTATATCGACATCATGCGCGGCATACCGATGCTGGTATTCCTGCTCATCATGTTCTACGTCATTCTGGCCGGCACCGGCATGAGCGCCACCATGGTGGCAGTCGTTGCCTTTGCGCTCAACTTCGCGGCCTACGTCAGCGAGATGTTCCGCTCGGCCATTGCTTCGGTGGGCAACGGCCAGAGAGAGGCTGGCCTGGCCATTGGCTTCACCCCGTGGCAGACCTTCGTGTTCATCATTGCCCCGCAGGCTGTGCGCAACGTGCTGCCCGTGTACAAGGGCGAGGCCATCTCGCTGGTGAAGAACACTTCCATCGTAGGCTACATAGCCATCAACGACTTGACCCGCGCCAGCGACATGATACGCAACCGCACCTTCGACGCTTTCTTCCCGCTGCTGATAGTCACCATCATCTACTTCGTCCTGGCATGGCTGCTTGGCAAACTGCTTGATCTCACCGTTAAAACCAGAAAGAAATGATTACAATAAAGCACCTCAACAAACAATATGTCAATCCTGACGGCACCGTCTTCAAGGTGCTCAAGGACGTCAACTGCGAAATCAACCAGGGCGAGGTGATAAGCATCATCGGCCCTTCGGGCACAGGCAAGAGCACCTTCTTGCGTGCCATCAATCTGCTTGATCCGCCCACTGGCGGCGAGATTATTGTCGACGGCGAGAACATCCTGGCCAAAGGCTATCCGCTGAACAAGCTGCGCCAGAAGATGGGCATGGTGTTCCAGAGCTTCAACCTCTTTGAACATCTCTCCATTCTCGACAACGTCACCTTCGCGCCGATGAAGTTGCGCGGCCTGAGCCGCAGCGAAGCCGAGTCGGAGGCCATGACGATGCTGCGCAAGGTGGGCATGGCCGAGAAGGCCGGAGCCATGCCGTCGGACCTTTCGGGCGGACAGAAACAGCGCGTGGCCATAGCACGCTGCCTGGCCATGCATCCGGAGGTGATTCTCTTCGACGAGCCCACGTCGGCCCTCGACCCCACCATGGTGGGCGAGGTGCTCAGCGTGTTGCGTCAGCTCGCTTCCGAGGGCATGACGATGCTCATCGTCACCCACGAGATGAAGTTCGCCCATGACGTCAGCACCCGCATCTTCTTCATGAACGAGGGCATCATCTACGAGGACGGCACGCCGCAGCAGATATTCGAAAATCCGGTGCACAGCGCCACCAAGGCTTTTGTGCAGCGCATACACAAACTGCTCTTCGAGGTGGACAGCGCCGACTTCGACATGCTCGACGTGCATTCGCAGATGGCCGCTTTCTGCAACAAGTACAATATCGCTGCCAAGCGCGACGCCGCCGACCGCATCACTGATTTGATGACCGCCGCCGTCATGCCGAGCCTCTATCCGTTCACCCTGCGCCTCACCTATAGCGAACAGAACAACGTCGCGGCCCTCGACTTCATGAAGGCTGGCGTCGATGTGTCGCCCCTGCAGGCCGACGGCGTCGACAGCAAGGCCGTCGACGAGATAAAATCGCTGTGCCGCGAGGTGGTCGAAGAGCCCACAACACGCGGTTTCAGGGTGAAGTTTATATTGTAGCTCTATTTGCGCACTTGCGTGTACCCACTGACCGGGCCGAAGTCGAACCCATCGACGACGACCCGGTTTTTTGTTGTGCGCCCCAGAAAGCAGCAGTTGAGACGTGCATCGTCGAGTTTGAGCAGGAATTGGTCTTCGTTAGCCTCGTCCACGGCCACAAGATAGCGGCCGGTTTCTTCGCCGAAGAGAAAGGCGTCGAGGCGCACCTCGCGCGGTGGAAGTATGTCGTAGCCCAGCGGCGCGGTGTAGCGCAGGAGCGAGCAGAAGAGTCCGCCGGCGGCCACGGCCATCGGCTCGTGGCAGAGCGCGGCTCCATGCAGGGCTCCAAGTATGAGTTCGATGTATTGGCAGTCTTCTTCGCGTCCGTCGGCGGCCATGGGCTCGTCGACAAGGTGCAGGCACCGGCGGGCGTATTCGCTGTCGGCGAATTCGGTGCTGACATTGCCGACCATGTATATGAGCAGGCCGGTGTTTAATGTTGAATGTCGAAAGTCGGATGTTGGATTGTTGCAGAGCTGCTGCGCGATGCCGAGGCATTCTTTGATTTTGGGCTCGCGGATGGCGCGATGGTCGGCATTGCCGGTGTAGAGGTATTCGTCGCGTTCCACGGTGTGCTTCTGTCCGCGCAGCCAGCCGTAGAGGCTCTGCTGGCGTCCGTTGCTCTCCCACATGGCCAGCAGGGTGGAGAGCTCCTCCATGGTTGGGATGCGACCTACAATGTCGAGAATTTCGTCGTAGGCCTCGCGCGATATGCCGAGGGCCTCGACTTGTTCGAAGTCGACAGCCGGTTCACTCATCGGCGCACAGTTTGTTGAAGATGGCCGTGCAGCCCTCGTAGATGTCTTTCCACGCGGCGGTGAAGTTGCGCGTATACCACGGGTCGGCCACATCGCGCGGGTGGTCGGTGTGGTCCAGTATCAGGCTGAGTTTGCCGTCGGGGTCGCTGCCGAGGATGTCGAGCATGCCCTGCATGTTGGAGGCGTCCATGCCGACAATCATGTCGTAGTGGGCATAGTCGGCCTTGGTCAGCTGACGGGCCGAGTGTCCGGGGCAGCCGATGCCGTGTTTGGCCAGCTCCTGTCGTGCCATGGGGTAGACCGGGTTGCCTATCTCCTCGGTGCTTGTGGCGGCCGAGGCAATCTCGAAGTCGGCCTCGCGCTCGGCGGTGCGCACCATCTTCTTCATAATAAACTCAGCCATAGGGCTGCGGCAGATGTTGCCGTGACATACAAAAAGCAAACGTTTCATGGTGCAAAGATACAAATAATTCGCCAATCGGCAAAAAAAAGTTGCAAAAAAGTGCTGTCACCACCACTTCCGGCAGTGTACCGGTACTGCATATCAACGATACTTCAACGATATATCAACGATATATCTACGATTGTAATCGTCGAAATATCGTTGATATATC
>JAZNSV010000187.1:0-12779 GCA_045591485.1 Bacteroidales bacterium
GATGGACGGTGACCTGCTGGTGGAGGTTACGTTCCCGAGCGACACCGATGCCGACGACGCCGACGCCGACGACGAGGTGTACATCTTCGTCTACCAGGCCGAGGTGGGCAGCGGCGTGCTGAGCAGCGCCGTCGTCCGCAGCAGCGGCAAGGTAAGCGTGACGGTGCCTGCTGCATGGAGCGGCACCGAAGTGCACGTCTACGGCTTCGCCGTGGGCGGCGGCAAGCGCAACAACGGCCAGCACAGCGGAACCGCCTACCTCGGCAAAGGCACGATAGAGTGATCATCCGCTATCGGCCAGCCCCGAAGGGGCGGCAGATGAGAGCCGGGGGCGCAAGCCCCCGGTTGCCTTTCCTCACCCAAAAAAAACATCGAGCCCCGGAGGAACGGCACAGAGCAATCTGTGTCGCCCCTCCGGGGCTCGGTGTATGTTAGAATTACAGAAGTTAAGAAGTTAAGAAGTTAAAGTAGTTAAGACAAATGTGCCGTCTACGGTATTGTTTTCTCACTTCCTTTCACATCTTCGAGCTTCTTTTCGCTTCTTTTCACTTCTTCACACTTTTCTTCAATTCTTTCTCTTCTTTTCACTTCCCTTCTATTCTTTTTACTATCTTTAACCTCAAAACAACTCTGCACTGATTACTTATCCATTGTGTAGAGGAACTCCTCGTTGTTGCGCGTGTTGCGCATGGCCTTCTGAAGAAACTCCATGGCTTCCTGCGGGGTGAGGTCGGAGAGGTGGTTGCGAAGGACGAGGGTGCGCGACAGGATATCGGGCTTGACCAGGAGGTCGTCGCGGCGGGTGCTGCTGGCAGTGAGGTCGATGGCGGGATAGATGCGGCGGTTGGCCAGTTTGCGGTCGAGCTGCAGCTCCATGTTGCCAGTACCCTTGAACTCTTCGAAGATGACATCGTCCATCTTGGAGCCGGTCTCGGTGAGGGCGGTGGCAATGATGGTGAGGCTGCCGCCACCTTCGATATTGCGGGCCGCGCCGAAGAAACGTTTGGGCTTCTGCAGGGCGTTGGCCTCGACGCCACCGCTGAGCACCTTGCCGCTGGCGGGCTGCACGGTGTTGTAGGCACGGGCGAGACGCGTGATAGAGTCGAGCACAATCATCACATCGTGGCCGCATTCTGTGAGGCGTTTGGCCTTTTCGAGCACGATATTGGCGATGCGCACATGACGGTCGGCGGGCTCGTCGAAGGTGGAGGCTATGACCTCGGCCTTGACGGAGCGCTGCATATCGGTGACCTCTTCGGGGCGTTCGTCGATGAGAAGCACCATGAGGTAGACCTCGGGGTGGTTGAAGGCAATGGCGTTGGCCACCTCTTTGAGCAGTGTGGTTTTGCCGGTCTTGGGCTGAGCCACGATGAGGCCGCGCTGGCCCTTGCCTATGGGGGTGAACATATCTATGATACGCGTGGAGAGGGTCTCCCGGGGATGGCCAGTGAGGTTGAACTTCTGGTCGGGGAAGAGGGGTGTGAGGCTCTCGAACGGCACACGGTCGCGGATGCGGTCGGGAGCCAGGCCATTGATGTCGATGAAGCGCACCATGGGGAAGAACTTGTCGCCTTCGCGCGGCGGGCGCACCATGCCGCGGATGGTGTCGCCGTTTTTGAGGCCGTAGTTGCGTATCTGCTGTGGGCTGATGTAGATGTCGTCGGGACTGGAGAGGTAGTTATAGTCGCTGGAACGCAGAAAGCCGTAGCCGTCGGGCACCATCTCGAGCACGCCTTCGGCCTCTATGATGCCTTCGTTCTCGTGCTGGAAGCGCTGGGCCTGCTGGGGCTGCTTAGGTGCCTGCTGGGGCTGTTTGCTCTGCTTGGGTTCCTGGTCTTGGGGCTCCTGGACTTTCGTATTCTTGGGCTCGGCCTGAAGCTGGGAATCAACCTGAGCTGCTGAGGCTTCTGATTCGGGGTCGCGCACAGGGGCTGCGGCTTGCGGCTTGGGCTCGGCTGCATTGGCCGCGGCTTCGGGCTGGGGATTCTTGCGCGGACGTCCGCGTTTGCGCTTGACGGGCTGCGCCTCGGTTGCGGCAGCTTCGGCAACGGCCTGGGGCGCTGCCGCTGAGGCGGCGGCTTCCGGCTCGGCGGCCTTGGGGGCCTCGGAAGCGGCATCGCTGGCCTTGACGGCACTCAGGATAAGGCGCCCGGAGGGCGAGAGAATGTCGGGAACGGTGGGTACAGTGGGCATCTCGAGCGACGAGATGTTGAAGTCGCGGGATGCGGGCTGCTCGTCGGTGCGGACGAATGCAGGCTCGGCTCCGGCCGAAGGCTGACGCTCGGCTCGGGGCTGCTGTTGCTGCTGCTTGCGGTCGTTGCGGTGGTGCACTTCGGGATTGTTCATGGCCGATTCGGCAAGCAGCTGAGGTTTGAGGTGCTGACGGCGACGGCGGCCATCGCCCTCGGCGGCGGCGCGGCGTGCGTCGGCAGCCTGCTGTTCGGGGGTGGGGTTCGACGCCTGATGGTCGAGAATACGATAGATGAGATCTTGCGCCTCAAGACGCTTTGCTTTACTGATGCCCATTTCTTCGGCTATACCAATAAGCTCAATATGGGCTTTCGATTCCAGTTCTGTTTTGCTGTACATCAATAATTTAATAAAGTTAGCTGATTATCAGACCAATACTCGAATTATCACCCCCACAATCATCTGATTTTGACGGTGCAAAAATACTAAAATTATTGAAATGGGGAATTTTTTTTTTGCGGAATGAAAAAAATATGTACCTTTGCAGCGTGAAATAAACAAAGAACAAATCACATAAACAACGTAAAAACATGAACATTCCTGCAAATCTGAAGTACACCCAGGACGACGAATGGGTGCGTATCGAGGGCGAATTTGCCTTTGTTGGCATCACTGACTATGCACAGCACGAGCTGGGCGACATAGTTTTTGTCGACGTCACCTGCGAGGGCGACACCGTCGAGGCCGGCGAGGCTTTCGGCAGCGTCGAGGCTGTGAAGACCGTGGCCGACCTGCTGATGCCCGTGAAAGGCGAGGTGGTCGAGTTCAACGCCGCACTGGAAGATGCCAGCGCCATCAACGCCGACCCCTATGGTGCCGGTTGGATCATCAAGATCAAACCCGAGAACATGGCCGACATCAACGCCCTTCTGGACGCCGAAGCCTACAAAGCAAAAATCGGTGCCTAAGCTTGATTGACAAAGTATCCAAGTAAAAAAAAGCCGCCCTGCAGAGAGCGGCTTTTTTTGCGTTTGTATGAAGACAAAAAAATAATAAACCGCCCCGGATCGGGGCGGTTTATTACTTGGATCATTTTTGCGACTATGTGATTTAGTCCATGATGGTATTCCAATTGTGCTTGTCCTCGGCCTCGCCAAGCTGGATGGCGCGGAGGGCATTGTAGAGCTTGGTGCTGTAGGGGCCGGGCTCTTTGCCGAAGACGTAGCTCTTGCCGGTCTCGGGGTCGTCGAGGCGCTCGATGGGGCTGATAACGGCGGCGGTGCCGCAAGCACCAGCCTCCTGGAAGGTGCTGAGCTCTTCGACGTCGATGGGACGGCGCTCGACCTTCATGCCCATATCCTCGGCAAGCTGCATGAGGCTCTTGTTGGTGATAGAGGGAAGGATGGATGTGCTCTTCGGAGTGATATAGGCACCATCCTTGATGCCGAAGAAGTTGGCAGCGCCGGCTTCGTCAACATACTTCTTCTCCTTGGCATCGAGGTAGAACTCGCAGGCATACTGGCCACCGTGGCAGGCCTCGGTGTGGGCCTTCAGGCTGGCTGCATAGTTGCCACCAACTTTGTAGATACCGGTTCCGAGAGGAGCACTGCGGTCGTACTTGCGGGTGATGACATAGGGGTTGGCCTTGAAGCCACCCTTGAAGTACGGTCCGACGGGGGTGACGAAGATGAGGAAGAGATACTCGTCGGCGGGCTTGACACCCACGGTGATGCCGGTACCGATCAGCAGAGGACGCAGGTAGAGGCTGGCGCCGGTGCCGTAGGGAGGAATGAAGCGCTCGTTAAGTTTGACGACGCGCTTGCACATCTCGACGAATTTCTCGGTGCTGAGCTCGGGCATCATGATGCCACGGCAGGTGCTCTGCAGACGCTCGGCATTGGCTTCGGGACGGAAGATGCGGATCTTGCCATCCTTGCAACGATAGGCTTTCAGGCCCTCGAAGGCTTCCTGGCCATAGTGAAGGCTGGAGGCAGCCATGTGCATTTCGATGTGTTCGGAGCTGGAAACCTCGATTTCACCCCACTGGCCATTGCGATACCAGCAGCGCACATTGTAGTCCGTTTTCATGTAACCAAACGGAAGGTTTTGCCAATCTATATTCATGATATTTAGTTTTTTGGGTTGTTTGTATATTAATTTAATTTAGGGCAAAGATATAAAAAAAATGTGAAAGAAAGAAAAAAAATTTTGCCATGTCGCAAAAAAGTAGTAATTTTGCACCCGATTTCGAGAGAGAAAAACTGGTGCAAACCAGTGGCAACGGCCCCTTAGCTCAGTTGGTTAGAGCAGCTGACTCATAATCAGCGGGTCCTTGGTTCGAACCCGAGAGGGGCCACAGAGAGAATTGAAAATTGAAAATTAAGCGACTTGATTTTCAATTTTCAATTTTCAGTTTTAAAGAGATGGGAAGAATAATGGCCATAGACTACGGCGTGAAGCGGACTGGGGTGGCAGTGACCGACCCCATGCGCATCATTGCCACCGCCCTGACAACCGTTGAGACTCCGGCCCTGCTGCAATATATTAAAGATTACTGCGCGCGCGAAGAGGTCGACGAGTTTGTGGTGGGCGAAGCCCGACGGATGGACGGTTCGCCGAGCGAATCGATGCAATATATAGAGCCGTTTGTGGACAGACTGAAGGCGGCATTCCCCGATAAAAAGGTGGCCCGCATCGACGAACGTTTCACTTCCAAGATGGCTTTCCAGACAATGATAGACAGCGGACTGAAGAAAAAACAACGCCGCGACAAAGGTATGATTGACCAGATTGCCGCCACCATCATGCTGCAAGACTACATGAGAATGTAAGAAAAGATTGAAACAAGCATAATATTTAGAAAAGATATGATACTCCCAATTGTTGGCTACGGCCACCCGACACTGCGCAAAATATCGCAGGAAATAACAAAAGACTACCCGAATCTGAAAGAGCTGGTAGCAAATATGTACGAGACCATGTATGCCGCCGACGGCGTGGGCTTGGCAGCCCCGCAGGTAGACCTGCCGATAAGAGTTGTGGTTATCGGATTCCGTCCATACGACGAAAAGACCGACAGCTATGGCGAAGTGACAGAGCAACACACACTGGTCAATCCTGAGATTTTGGAGTTCGGCCAGGAAAAAGACTACTTCAACGAAGGCTGCCTGAGCGTGCCCGACATACACGAAGACGTGCTACGTCCGACCAAAGTAAGAGTACATTACTGGGACGAGAACTGGGTAGAGCACACCGACGATGCGACAGGCCTCTACGCCCGTGTGATACAGCACGAAGTGGACCATCTGGACGGCAAAGTATTCACAGACCGCCTCAGCAGCCTGCGCAAGACCATGCTGCGCCGCCGCCTGAACGACATCGCCACAGGCAAGGTGAGAACAAAATACAGAATGAAACAGAATAAGAAATAAACCGACACATGAAAAAATTATTTCTATGCCTGATCGGCATTGCCCTGATTGCGGCCTGCTCGCCAAACCGCGAACAACGTGTGAAAGACATCGAGGCACACGAGGCAGAACTTTCGACTTTGGACGTCAGCAGTGACGACAGCGAAGCGTTGGAGATGCTGAAAATGTACCGCCAGTTTGCAAACGATTTCGCAGACGACAGTCTGGCACCTGTATATATGATGCGTGCCGCCGAACTGAGCGTCAACCTTGGGCAAACAGAACAGGCCATCGGCCTGTTGGACAGCGTCATCACCCTCTACCCGGGATTTGAGGACATTGCCGGCTGCATGTTCCTGAAAGGCTATGCCTACGAGAGCGGCGAGCAATACGAGGAGGCCAAAGAGGCGTATACACAATTTGTGGAGAGCTACCCAGACCACTATCTGGCTCAGGACACCAAGAAAATGCTTCAATACATCGGCATGAGCCCCGAGGCAATGTTCGAGGCTGTGATGAATTCGGCCACCGACGAGAACCTGACACTCTAAAACCGCTCCTACTATTATGGCATTCAAGGTATCAAAGCTAAGAATCAGAGCCAGCTATCCGAACTACTACATGGTGTGCCTATATGCCAAAGAGGGACGCGAGATATTCAATCACGACAGCGAAGATCCCGCCAACCATCTTGAAGGCAACAAACCAGGCACCGTCATCTATCGACTTGAAGGCGACGACACCCAAAGGGAGTTTCCACCCCGGTGGTACGACATGTATTGTATGCTGAAGCTGCGCAATGAAGAGCAGATACACTACCTTGAGATGCTGCTGGAAGAACACGAAAGCGGACAGCAACAACCCGAACTGGAAGCACTGAGAAACGACTTCCACAATCAGTGCATCGACTTTGTGAAGCATAACAAGCTGCGCGAGAGCGACGAACTGATTACGACACTCACCACAGGCGATTTCACCGACGAAGAAATCAGCTACAAAGGACGTATGCTGATGGATCTGACACGCAACAGCTACCCAGTTCCCGACTTCTGTATCATAACAGCCAAAGCTTTCAACCAGCCAGAGCACCTGCCGGAGCTGCTCGAAGACACCATCAGCAACCTTGAGATTATGACAAAATGCACTCTTGGAGACAGTCATAATCCGTTGGTGTTCGCCATACGGTGTGCCATGCCTCAGTATATTCCAGGTTTGATGCCCACCCTGCTTAATATCGGAGTGACGCGCGTTGCATTCGAAGCCCTGAAGCTCACCCATGCTCCGGCAATGGCCAACCGAGTCTACCTGAGCACCCTGCACACGATAGCCGAGATGCTCGGCATCGAACACAAATACCAGCGTGCCGACATAAGCCTTTCGACCGAAGCTCAGGAAAGCCGCATCAAAGAACTGGAAGAACGCATCAGCGCCGTCGACCATCGACTGGTGAGCGACGCCCATTACCAAGCGCTGCAACTCACACTCTTCGTTCGCAAATTTTATATTGAGAACTCTGACCTCATTCTCACATTCATGCAGGGCAAGCAAGCCTATCCGAGCTTTATCATGCAGCGTATGGTGTGGACCATAGGCAATGATGAGAGCTATCCTGGAGTGCTCTATAGCCGCCACTCGCGCACCGGCGAAGGCAAACAGGTGGAGAGCTACAGAAACATCTTCGGCGAAGAGATTATGACTGGCGATGTAACCACCGAAGACCTTGCCTACAGCGACCGCAACGAGATACGCAGTCAGTTTCCCGCCGTATACCATTTCGACCCGCTACTGAAAAAACTTGAGAACCGATACAAAACGCCCGTCACAATCGAATTCGCCGTCGAGACGCGTCCCCGTATGCTAAGCCTCTTCTCGGTGCTGCAACTCAACGCATCGGAAATGACGGGCCGCGCAGCTTTGGTGTCGGCCATCAACATGAAACACGAAGGTCTGATAAGCGACATCCATGTGATGGACCTAATCAAGCCCTATCACCTGCGCCAGATTGTATCTGCTTCCATCGACGACAGTTCTATCTGCAAACTGCAGTTCTTCGGCCATGGACTGGCCGTGCTGCCACGCACCGCCATCAGCGCACGCCTATGCTTCAGCATTGGCAAGGCCAAAGAACTCAAGGCACAAGGAAACAACGTCTGCCTGTGCCAAAAACATTTTGTTCCCGAAGACACCATTACACTCAACGAAGTCGACGCCATCCTTTCGATGATGCCGGCGGCCATCCATGTTGTCACCGCTTGCCGTGGCTACGGCATTCCCGCCTTCATGGACCTCTATTCCTACGGCATCACGATGACCGAAGGCTGCATCACTAACGCTGAAGGCATAACGCTGCACGAAGGCGACATGATTACCGTCAGTTCTCGGCGCCAGAGCATATACAAAGGCCAAGCCAACTTCCGTCCGGCCCGATTTACCAAATACCTGCAAGGCGACGCTGTAGAACTGACCGCTGACGAGAAACAGTTCTTCGAGCAGATGAAATCGGCATACACCGAATACCAGCGAATCGTCAACTCCAAGCAGGCGTCCTACATAACCGACATCGGCAAGCTGGCACGTCTCATTCGTTGCGACCTGCAAAGCCAGCCCAAGAAGGCAACCGACATTGTCAACTCGTGGTTCGAGTCGCGCCAAGACGACTATGTCGACGGTGTATTGCAAAGCCGCATGGGCGACCACAACGACCAGAGTCGCCTCTTCAACTTGCTCTACACGAGTAACAAGATTGATTTCTTCAGACGCATATTCAAAGTGTGCCGCGCACGCAACATCTCCGGTCTAACCGCCGGAAGCTTCATGATCGGCCGCTTTGTGGCCCATCCGCTGCCTGTACGCATGTGGAACGGTCTCTCCGACACAATCGTGGCTTTCCTTCTCAACGAATATGTGCTCTACGAGAAATACCAGCAGGTGCTACAAGAAGTTGGCGAGATAAAACTGGCCCGCGCCCATAGCCGCATCGAGACCGAAGGCATCGACAACATGGTGCTCAAGAACTTCGACCTCGGCAATTTCATTCCACTTCTCTATGCCCAGCACGACTGGCGGCAGATAGCCACAGCCCTCGAAGGTATGGAACATCAAGACAACACACACCTGCTCATCGAGATGCTCGACAAGCCGCTGGAGCAAATCTTCGACATAAGCACTCCCTGGAAAAAAGCCTACGTGGACGATATTCTGAAGGCAGCCGGAATCTAAGATATCGCAAAACGCATACCCCAGCTCCACTCGATGAAGGTTATCTGACCCGCGTGTGCGTGTATGGCCACACCTGCATAATACCGGTTCCAATTATAGTAGGCCCCTACCCTCTCATAGATTTTCATTCCTATCAAATCCGACGTAAGCAGGTTTGCGCCCATACCTACTTTTATGCTCACAGGTCCCCAAAAACCTTCCACCATAGGCATGACGCTCAGGTAGGCCGGCACAGGCCATTCAACATGGTAGCGCTTCTTCAACTCGTTGTCAACAAAATTGTACCACAAATCGGCCGTTACGCCGAAAGCCACCACTGGGTCTATATAATACTGGTAATTCAACGAAAGGTCGTAGCACGGGTAGTAGCCGTCAAGCGGTTCATAGCGCGTCATGGCCACTCCCGGCGAAAGAGTGAATCCCAACTCATGCCGCCTGAACGACGTGTCTGGGCATTCAACAAGCGGCAGTTTCTCCGTGTCGCCAAATTTCACACCCACATCCAGCTGTATGTAGTTCAAGCCCTGGTTGGGTCTCGAAAGCATGCCGTTGCTTGTATGCAGAAGTCGTGCCCCAATAGTCATCCTTTCGTTCAAATGAGCCGTAAGTCCAACATCTATCAGGCAATTCAGCGCCGAGGATATAAAGACATTGGATTTGTCTCCAGTAGCCTTTGCAGATTTCGTATACAAAGAGAAACCCGGTCCGATATTCCATTCGAGCCAATCGACACCTGGCAGAAAGCTGCCACGCAAAAGCCCCACGATGCCGAACCTGTCGCCAGCTATACCGCCTGGGATGTGTTCATATGAAGCTTTTATACCGAACGATGGATGCTGGCGACGCAACATCCACCATGCGTCGCCCGTAGTGCGATACCACCACGCAGCATCCACACCAAAGCCAAAAGCATTGTTTTCCCAGTAGCTGCTGTTGTTGGTCAGCATGTAGCTGCCATTCACGGCCACCTCTATATGCTTCTGCTGTGCCATGCCCGACAGGCACGGCAACAAAAGGCACACGAAAAGAGCCACGCGTCTCATTGGCCAACCATCTCCATATATTCGTTCTCGCTCAGCAGCTTCACTCCAAGTTTCTCAGCCTTTTTCAGTTTTTCAGGCCCCATTTTGTCGCCTGCAAGCAAGTAGGTCGTCTTGCTGCTTATCGAGCCGCTGACCTTGCCGCCGTGACGTTCGATATCGGCCTTGATTTCGTCGCGCGAAAAATGCTCAAACACGCCGCTCACCACGATTGTCATGCCGGCCAGCCGCTCGTCGCCTTCGTCGGCGCGGTATTCCATCTGCAGGCCGGCCTCACGCAGGCGGCCCACAATCTTGCGGTGCTCCTCGTCGGCAAACCATTCGGCCACGGCCCGCGCCGTCACGTCACCCACATCTTCCACCTGTGCCAGCTCATCTTGGCTGGCAGCCATCAGGTTTTCCATGTTTTTAAAATATCGAGCCAGTTTTTTGGCTCCCACCTCGCCCACGTAGCGTATGCCGAGGGCGAAGACCACACGGTCAAACGGCACCTGCTTCGACCCCTCTACGGCGGCCAGCATGTTGTCGGCACCCTTCTCCTGTATGGTGGCTTCGCTGCCAAGTCCTATCAGCTGCTCGCGCTTCAAGTCGTAGATATCGGCCACGTTGCGCACCAATCCAGCTGCATAGAGCAGTTCCAGTCTTTCGGGTCCCAGCGTCTCTATGTTCATCGCCTTGCGGCCCACGAAGTGTTCCAGCCGTCCGATTATCTGCGGATGGCAACCGTCGCTGTTGGGGCAGTAGTGTCCGGCCTCGCCTTCTTCGCGCACCAGCCGCGCTCCGCATTCGGGGCAGTGCTCTATGTACTGCACCGCCATCGCGCCTGCCTGTCTCTTTTCCATATCCACACCCACCACCTTGGGTATAATCTCGCCGCCTTTCTCTATCAGCAGGCTGTCGCCCACACAGATACCCATTTTTTCTATAAAGTCGGCATTGACCAGCGTGGCGCGGCGCACCGTGGTGCCACCCAGCCACACCGGCTGCAGGTTGGCCACCGGCGTCACCTTGCCCGTGCGCCCCACCTGAAAGCTAATGCTCTCCAGCGGCGTGCTCACACGCTCGGCCTTGAATTTGTAGGCTATAGCCCAGCGCGGACTCTTGGCCGTCAGGCCCAGGCGGTCCCACAAAGCGGTCTGGTTCACCTTTATCACTATGCCGTCGATGCCGAACGGCAGCTCCCACCGCGCCTTGTCCCAATGGTCTATGAATGCTTTTATCTCGGTTATATCCTTGCATTCCTGTATGTATGGCTGCACCTTGAAGCCCATCTGCCGGGCCCATTCGAGGCGGCCGTAGTGGGTGTCGGGCAGCGCCACACCGTCGGGAGCCATCATAAAGTACATGCAGAACATAAGCTTGCGCTTGGCGCACTCGGCGCTGTCCTGCAGCTTGAGGCTTCCGCTGGCGGCATTGCGCGGATTGGCAAAGGGCTCGTCGCCCTCGGCCTCGCGCTGTTTGTTCATCGCCTCGAAGGCGTCGAAGGGGTACACCACCTCGCCACGGGCTTCAAAGTCGTCGGGATATTCGCCCCTCAGCCGCAGCGGTATGGTGCCTATGGTCTTGGCGTTGATGGTGATGTCGTCGCCCACGGCGCCGTTGCCGCGCGTGACAGCCTGCACCAACTGCCCGTGGCGGTAGGTCAGCCCGATGGCCACTCCGTCGTATTTCAGCTCGCAGGTGTAGCTGAACGGCGTGCCGTCGAGCAGCCGCCGCGTACGCGCCTCAAATTCCTCTATCTCTTCTATCGAATAAGTGTTGCCCAGCGAGAGCATCGGGAAGCGGTGCTCCACCTGGCGGAACTTCTTGTTCACCTCGCCCCCTACCCTCTTTGTGGGGCTCAGCGGACTGGCCAGCTCCGGGTACTGCCGCTCCAGGTCCTGCAGCTCGCGCAGCATGCGGTCGAATTCCTCGTCGCTCACCAGCGAGCGGTCGTTCATATAGTACTCATGGTTCAGGCGGTCTATCTCGGCCGCCAGTTCCTCCATGTGCTTGCGCACAGGCTCGGTGTCTATCGCGCTGAAAAGATCCATCGTTTTTATTTTAATTTCCACGTACCCGTGAAGTTGAGGGCCACAGGTCCCGTGAGCCGCACATTGTCGAAGCTCTCGTCAGTGGCGTCGAAGTCCACGCAGAAGTCGCCCCCGCGGGCCACCAGCTTGTGGCATCCGCTCACCAGCGCGCACGCCGTCACGCCCGTGCCGCAGGCCCAGGTCTCGTCCACAACACCGCGCTCGTAGGTGCGCACCGCCAGCCGTCCGTCGGCCATCGGCTCCACAAAGTCTATATTGGCCCCTTCCGGGAAGAGGTCTTTGCGATGGCGCAGCCTCCGGCCTTCGCCCACCACATCGTAGTTTTCAAGGTCGGTCACCTGCACCACATAGTGCGGCGAACCGGTGTCGAGGAACCATCCGTCCTCCATCCGGCGCATCTCGCCCTTGGCCACACTCCGCATGCCCAAGCGCACCACACCGTGCCGACTGTCGGCGTCCCAGTTCAGTATCTCGGCCTCGTGCGGACCGTCGTAGCCGCGGAAGCGCAGCCGCTCGCCCATGCCCAGCAGGTGGGCCATCATGGCTATGCAGCGGCCGCCGTTGCCGCACATCGACCCCAGCCGTCCGTCGCTGTTGTAGTAGTGCATCTCGAAATCCATCCCCTGCTCGTCGCTGGCGTCGAGTGTCATCAGTCCGTCGGCACCAACACCGAAACGGCGGTGGCAGATGCGTGCCACCTCGTCCTCACCCAATTCAAACCCCGACCGACGGTTGTCCACCACCACAAAATCGTTGCCTGCTCCGTCGAACTTATAAAAATCCATATTCATATTTCAAGAAGTTAAGAAGTTAAGAAGTTAAGAAGTTAAGAAGTAAGTCGGATCGTAGCCATGTCGTTCTGTGAGCCAAGGAGTTGACTGCCTTAT
>JAZNSV010000188.1:0-9180 GCA_045591485.1 Bacteroidales bacterium
ACGACTGCCGCGAAGGCATCTGCGGCATGTGCGGCCTCTACATCAACGGCCGTCCCCACGGCAACGACGACGGTGTGACCACCTGCCAGCTCCACATGCGCCACTTCAACGACGGCGACGAGATCTGGGTGGAGCCCTGGCGTGCCAAGGCCTTCCCGGTGATCCGCGACCTCGTGGTGGATCGCACGGCCTTCGACAAGATTATCCAAGCCGGCGGCTACATCAGCGCCACCACCGGCGGCGTGCCCGACGCCAACAATATCCTCGTGCCCAAGCACAAGGCCGACCAGGCCATGGATGCCGCCGCCTGCATCGGCTGCGGCGCCTGCGTGGCAGCCTGCAAGAACGCCAGCGCCATGCTCTTCGTGGGCGCCAAGGTGAGCCACCTCGCCCTGCTGCCCCAGGGCCAGCCCGAGGCCATGGACCGCGTCAAGAAGATGGTCTGCAAGATGGACGAGTTGGGTTTCGGTTCCTGCACCAACACCTACGCCTGCGAGGCCGAGTGCCCCAAGCAGATCAAGCGTCAGAACATCGCCCGCCTCAATAGGCAGTGGATCGGCAGCCTCTTTGGCCGCGACCGCCGCGATTGACGAGCAACACACCAGTACAAGAGATGCCTTTGGCTCGGATAACACCGATGCCAAAGGCATCTTTCTTTATGCAAAAAAAAGTCTTTAGGTTTTACTCCCCTTTTACTCAAACTTTTCTCATCTTTTGCCTGACTATATTGTAACGTTATGTTTCCTAGCTATCGACGGTATGGTTCGGAAACAAACGTGGTGTTTTACAACAACCTACAATTATATTTTACCGAATAGGAAAAAATGTGTATCTTTGCAGCGTGAAATAACAATAGTGATATGCCTAAGATATACGATATAAAAAATCTAATTTTAGTCGGTGCTATGCTGTGCGCCCTTGGGATGATGTCCGCCTGCAAGAGCGGGACGACAAACAACAAGGAAAAGACTCTTGTCGGGCATTGGGAGACAGTGGCAGCGACAGAAAGATGGGATTGCAGCGAAAGCCCTGAAGAAATGGTTGCAGCGGGAAGCGCTGCCGATACCACGAAATACGACCTAATGTTGGATTCCGCCGAATACAGATATATCTCATTTGATATCGACGAGGATTCCATCACGATGGTAGAACACGACAAGGGCGGCTGCGACCCCATGCCTCCGCTGGAAATTTCAAAAAGTAGGGTCGGCTACACTTGCGACAATGAGACCATCACGTGGTACTACGCAGAAAATTATCCCAACGAATGGAAGATTGTGGAACTCACCCCGGACAAACTGGTATTCCAGGACGAGTACGACTTTGAGGACTGCACCATTGTTGAAACATACACGATGAAACGGAAATAGGGCAATCGAACAGCTCTTGCGCCAGCCCAAACGCTTTCGAGAACGAATGACTAAGTCCACTCAGCCACCCAACCACTCAGTCACTCAGCCACTCAGTCACTCAGCCACTCAGCCACTCAGTCACTCAGCCACTCAGCCACTCAGTCACTCAGCCACTCAGTCACTCAGCCACTCAGTCACTCAGCCACTCAGCCACTCAGCCACTCAGTCACTCTCCCCCCTTCAGCCTCACCTTGTGGTACACCACGCGGTCGTGGTTACCAGTGCGGCCTTCGAGGTAGAGCCAGCCGTCGCTACCCCAGAAGCATCCATCGTAGGGAAACCATGCGGGGGTGGTCTGGTAGACAAGGCTCTGTTTTACACTCCGACGGTCGGCACCGAGTGGGTAGAGATAGATGTACCCCGGACTTTCCAACTCCAGCGGTACCTGATAACCCGCAAAGACCCCCTCTTTCGACAGCGCCAGCCAACAGGCATTCATCTCGGCGGTGTCGCCGGTAATGATGGTGGCGCAGCCGTCGCCTATGGCTACCAAGAAGATGTCGATGTCCGTGCCCTCCAGGTGGGAGTATTCCACATCCTGCGAGTCCGCGCCCATGGGGTCCCACCACGACATGTTGTACTTCTCCCGGTAGCGGAGCACCGCGGCGGTGTCGGCCGCCGTGGGGGTGTCATACTGCTTGCGAGCGTGGTTGTATTGGGCGAAAGATGCTTTGGCGGCAAGGTATTCGGCCTCGCTGACCTCCACGTCCTCCATCCTGCAGTTGGTCTGCGGGTGCATGTCGACATGCAGCTTGTAGCATCCGCCACGCTCGGTGCGGAAGTAGAGCCATCCGCCCTCGGCCCAGCGCAGGCCAGTGAGGACGCCCTGTGTGCTGTCGAGGGCAAGAGCGTGGAATCCGGAGACCTCATATCCGTCGATGAGCGAGATGTGCAGGTGGTCGCGCAAATCGCCCGACGAGGGCGACTGCGAGGCGAAGACACCCTCGGGCGAGAGCGCGAAGAGGCGGTCGGCATAGAAGTTCGTGTAGTGCATGCCGTTGAAGTAGCAGTTCCGGCAGTCGTCGATGGGCCATAGCATGTGCACCCCCAGCGTGCCCGAAGGCTGGAAACGCCCTATACGGCAACACAGTCCCTCGCTCTCCAGCCAGGCGTACTCTTGGCTCCAGGGCAACGAATGGAACACCTCATAGAATTCCGTCATCAAGCGTGTGCGTTCTTCGGTAGTGACGGCAGCGGTGTCGAAGCGCTGGCTGACGTCGCGTTGCATGAGGTATTCGTGCTCGCTGACGGCTATGGTGTCCCAATGCTCCTCGAAAAGTTCCGGCCTGAAACCCGCACTGCAGAAGGCCAGCGTACGCTGGCTCAGCGCCGGCCGGCGGAAGGAGAAGCGACCGAGGCTGTCGGTCACCGCCAACTCCTCCCTTGGCACGAAATTGTTCTTAGGGTATATCTCCCAAAGGCTGCTCACCGTCACGTATGGCAATGTCTCGCCAGTCTTGGCGTAGGCCACCGTGCCGCTCACCACAATGCTGCCGTCCTGCTGCCGCTGGCAGGTGTAATCTATTTTCATACCCTCCTCGCCGAAGGTGACGCCCAGCACCAGCGTGTCGCCGTGCCGCGTAAAGGTGGTGGAGTAGCGGTGCCCGATGTTTTCCATGCATTGCGCCGCCACACGGCCACCTCCGACAGCCCCTGTCAGAATGGCCATCACAATAATTGCAAAAAGATTTGTACGCATATTTTTTTTTGCAATGCAGACGCGGCACGCCGCGTCTCTACAGTCTTATTTTTCAGCCTCCTTCAGCGCCTCGCGCAGCGAATTCAGGAAATTCTCCGGAGCCTCTTCGCGCTCAAAGCATTCGATAGCCTTGCGCAGGTGGGCGACGTCCTCGCCGCCCTTCTCCATCAGCTGGAAGAGGTAGAGGTGGCAGATACCGAGCTCAAAGTCCTCCTTCGCCTCGTTGCAACGCGACTGCAGGAACGCGATGGCCATGTTCCCTTTCTCGTTTTTCACGCATTGGCCGATAATATAACCCGTTTCGTCAAACGGATTGTCGCTCTGCACAGCGGCATGCCAACCGGACCGCAACACGGGGAGCACCTCGTTCTGTGCCGCCGGCTGACGCAGCAGGAAATCCAGCAGGAAGCCCCAGCTGGTGACGTCGGTGCTGTCGTCGGCAACGGCCTGGCGGTAGTAGCGTTCGGCCTTGCTGGCGTTGTTCTGCGCCTGGTCGTAGATGATGGCCATCACGCGGGCGGCGTCGCCTTTCAGCCGCGGCACCCGATAGCCCTTCCAGGCGCGCTCCAGGTGGGCCAGGGCCTTGTCGTTGTTTCCCAGCTGGTACTCCATCACGCCCAGGTTGTAGTGCGCCTCCCAGAGGGTGTCCTGCAACGCAACGGCACGGCGGAAGTAGTAGGCCGCACTGTCGGCCATGGCCTCGTCCGAGGTGTAGAGATACCCCATCTGCGAACAGGCGTCGACGCTCTCCGTGGCCTGTTGCAACAGGGCCTTGCATTCAGGCGTGAGGTATGTCATCCACAAATCGTCGCCATAGTCGTCGAGCAACGCCTTGTGGTAGGCGGCATGGGTAGCCAGCAACGACTGGTCGCCGGGATGAGCGGCCAGCAGACGGCGCGAGAGGCTGTCCACATCGAAGGCGAACGCATCCCCCATCTCGAAGTTGATGCGCACCGAGTCGAGGCTCTCACCCTTCTTCAGGTCCACCAGCGAGAAAACCATGTGGTTCATGCTCTGCGCAAAGTAGTGCAGCACGATGTCGGCCTTCATGGCCAGCACCGCCGGACGGTCGTTCGCGGGGTCCAGCGCATCAAGCATGGCAAAAGCCGACGCATACTGCCGCTGGGCCACCAGGCCCTCGGCCTTCTTGAGCGTCGCGCGCTCGTTCTGTGCCTGTGCGGCACCCATGGCCGACACCATCAACACCGCCACCATGCAGCAGCGGACCATAAAGGATGTGTTCTTCATTTTCATAGTGTTTATTTTTTGCATTAACGTTATTTTGCCTTTTTTGTTGTTTTCATATATACATATAACCACCTTTTGGCCAAAAGTATAACAGGGGGCACTGCTTTTTTAATGATTTTTAACCATAGGATGGTTCTATAAATCCACATTTGGTAGCGTCTCTTCGAGACGCGGGTCGTGTATTTGCTTAGTTTACCCCACACTTCCGCGTGGGGCTATTGAGAGTTATGCCTCTCCGAGGCAATTTAATAGAAGTCTTCTATAAAAAAAAGCTTAAAATCCATTCAAGCACCACTTTCACCTCGCCCCACCGGATGTGTGCATGGAAACGCAACACCCGACAACATGCGCTAAATAGCTAATAGTCAAACCTTAAACTTTAAACCTTAAACTTTAAACCTTACAGCCCCCTCTCACCAGCAATGGTGACACGTCCAAGTCGGAAAAAGTTAGTACTTTTGCAAAATGAAATTTCAAACTAAATCAGAACATAAAACCATCAAAATTATGGAACACCAACACGACCACCACAACCATGAACACGGTCTCCATGAGCACCATGATCACCACCACGAACACGACCACCACCACGGTCACCACCATCACGCGCACGCGATAGAGAAACTGTCTACTATTTATATAGTGGCGGTAGCGCTGAACCTGCTTTTCGTCATCGTCGAAGCCGTTGCGGGCTTCATCGGCAACTCCCTCGGCCTCCTCTCCGACGCCGGCCACAACCTCAGCGACGTCTTCTCCCTCCTGTTGGCCATGATAGCCCTCAAGCTGGCCTCCAGCCACGCCACCAAGCGCTTCACCTACGGCCACCGCAAAGCCTCGGTGCTCATCTCGCTCCTCAACGCCATCATCCTCCTCGTCGCCGTCGGCGCCATCATGGTGGAGAGCGTGCAGAAGTTCTTCAACCCCGGCGAGGTCAGCGGCGACCTCATCATCTGGACCGCCGCCATAGGCATCGTCATCAACGGCCTCACCGCCTGGGCCCTCAGCCGCCAGCAGCAGCACGACATTAACACCCGCGGCGCCTTCCTCCACATGCTGGCCGACACGCTGGTCTCCGTCGGCGTCGTCGTCTCAGGCATCGTCATCAAGTACACCGGCTGGTCGGTCGTCGACCCCATTATCGGCCTCGTCATCGCCGTCGTCATCCTCGTCTCTACCTGGGAGCTTCTCTCCGAAAGTCTCCGCATGAGCACCGACGCCGTGCCCGAAGGCTTCGACGTCGACGACATAGCCCACCACATCGAGGAGCTGGACGGCGTGCTCAACGTGCACCACATCCACATCTGGGCCATCTCCACCACCGAGACCGCCCTCACCTGCCACATCGTCATCCCCGAAGCCACGATGCTCGAACAAGTCACCGACCGCGTCAAAGAGCTCCTCGACTCACTCGGCATACACCACAGCACCCTCGAACTCGAAACCCGCAGCTCCCACTGCCACGACCACGACTGCTGCTGAGCGGAGACTGCAAGCAGTCGAAAAGTCGAAAAGTCAAAAAGTCGAAGAGTCTAAGGGGCTAAAAAATCAAGAGTCAACAAGTGTATTGCTTTATTGTGTGAATGCATGAGTACTGACGCGTCAGCCACTAACACAATAACGCAATCCGCTTTTTGACTCTTTGACTTTTTAACTTTTCGACTCTCTGACTCTTTGAATCTACATGATCCGGGCAAATCCTGGAAATCTTATGGAATCAACAAATAAATTCCAAGATTTCCAGGATTTCGCGTAGCGGTGGAACCCTCGGTCGCAGGCGGGAGCATTCATCTCCGAAAAAACTTAACAATATCTTAACCGTTTTGTAACCGTTTTGAAACATCATAGTGGTACTTTTGCGGTCGGAAAAACAACAAAAACCACTACTATGACAGCAACAGAAATCCTACTGATTATCATCAAGTTCGCCGGTGCGCTGGCAGTATTCCTCTTCTCCATGAAAATGATGAGCGAAGGCCTGCAGAAAGTCGCAGGCAGCCGCATGCGCACCATCCTCGGCCACTTCACCGGCAACCCCGTCAGCGGCATCCTCACCGGCACCGCCATCACCGCCATCATCCAAAGCTCGTCGGCCACCACCGTCATGGTCGTCAGCCTCGTCAACGCAGGCATGGTGTCGCTCTCCGGGGCCATAGCCGTCATCATGGGCGCCAACATCGGCACCACCGCCACAGCATGGCTCATCACCCTCCTCGGCCTCGGCGACGGTGGCAGCGGGCTGCCCCTCTCCATGCTCATAGCAGCCATCAGCCTCATCTTCATCTTCTCCAAGCGCGACCGCATGCAGTCCATCGGCCAGACCGTCATCGGACTGGCACTCCTGCTCGTAGGCATGGACCTCCTGCAGGCCGCCATGCCCGACCTCAAGGAATACCCCGAGTTTCTGCAAACCCTCGCCTCACTCGGCCACTACGGCTTCTGGTCCATCCTGCTCTTCATAGCCATCGGCGCCCTGCTCACCTGCATCGTCCAGTCGTCGTCGGCCATGATGGCCATCACACTCGTCATGTGCTACAACAACTGGATAGACTTCAACGTGGCCATGGCCCTCGTCATGGGCCAGAACATCGGCACCACCATCACCGCCAACATAGCCGCCGTCGTGGCCAACACCGCCGGCAAAAAAGCCGCCCGCGCCCACCTGCTCTTCAACGTTGTCGGCGTCGTCATCACACTCATCGTCTTCCGCCCCATGATGAACCTCATCCTCCATGTCTTCCCGCACGACATGCCCATGGCCATCACCCTCTTCCACACCCTCTTCAACGTCGGCAACACCATTCTCCTCGCCTTCTTCATCCCGCAGATAATCAAGATTGTGAACCACATGGTGAAGGAGAAAAACGCCAACACCGACGACGAACCCTTCCGCCTCAAATACATCCAGTCGGCCCTGCTCAGCACCGCCGAGCTCAACCTGCAGAGCGCCAAACTCGAAATCGAGGAATTCTCCAAACGCGTGCTCCGCATGTACACCTTCCTGCCGGCCCTGCGCACCGCCAAAAGCCAGGACGACTTCGACCACACCCTCGAGCGCATAGCCCACTACGAGCAAATCACCGACAACATGGACATGGAAATCACCCGCTACCTGACACAGCTCGGCAGCAGCGGCGTCAGCCAGCACACCTCGCAGCGCATATCCTCCATGCTCCGCATCTCAGACAACCTCGAAAGCATCGGCGACGACATCTACCACATAGCCCTCATCCGTCAGAGCAAGCGCGCCGACGCCGCCCACTTCAGCGACGCCCTCAACGCCAACCTCGACCAGATGAGCGCACTCGTGCAGCGCGCACTCGACATCATGGACGCCAACCTCCACGACTACGACCACGCCGACATCGACACCGCACACTCCGTGGAGCAGGACATCAACCACCTGCGCGACCGCCTGCGCAACGAACACCTCGAAGCACTCAAGTCGAACCGCTACGACTACAACGTCGGCAACGCCTACAGCAACCTCTACGCACTCTACGAGAAACTCGCCGACCACGTGATCAACATCAGCGAAGCCCTCTCGCCAAAAGAGAGTCCAAAAGACTAAGAGTCGAAGAGTAGAAAAGTGGAAAAGTGGAAAAGTGGCAGAGTCGTAGGGGCATACCTTGTGTATGCCCGATATAGGTTAGCGCCTGTAGAGACGCGACGTGCCGCGTCTGCATTTTTGTATTGGTGAGTTAGTGGAAAGTTGAGAGGGTGGAATGCGTTAATGCGTAAGTGCTGACGCTCCAGCCACTAACGCAAAAACACATGCCCGACCGCAGGGTGCGGCCTTGAGCACCGCTAAATCAAATCAAATCGGCGGAAAAACACACAATAACGCAATCCACTTTTCGACCCTTCGACTTTTCAGTACTGAACCCTCAGCATCACGCCCTGGATTTCGCTACCGAATTGGCTGTCGGGGCCAAGCTCTATGTATCGACCCACGTCGCCTTCGATGAGAACACTATCCAATTGCTGTACATCGCCCACCATAATCAAAGGCTCTTTCTGCTTCCACATATCTTGCGGAAATATGACATGCGGCCAAATACTCCGATGATAGCCAAAGCGAGTGAACTCCAAATCGTATGTATCCTCCGGCAAATTGATTGTAAAAATACCGTCGAAGTCTGTGACGGCAACAGCGACCTGTTTTCCGTCTTTCTTGACAACGACGTTCACAAATGGCAGCGGCTCCTTCGTATCCCGATCCACCACCGTTCCGGTCGCCCGCGCCGAGTCGGCCACCACCTGCGGCGGATTGTGCACAAGCCCTGCAGCGTCGGTTGCCGGCTTGCCCATGACCGGTGCCTCAAGCCGCGGGGCACCTGTGTCGGGCCGACAGCACTCGCTGGCCGCCGGCGGCAGCGGCGGAGTGCCGGTGCTCTGCGCGGCGGCAGTGCCCGTAAGCGCGAGGGCTATGCCAGCCACGGTGGCGGCCTTGCCCATGCGCAGACGGTCGGCCAACGCGCTCTCCAGATAGCGCAACTCGCTCTCGCAGCGCGGACAAGTGCCCCGGCAGGGCCCCTTGTAGGTGCACTCCGGCATCTCCAATTCGATGCCATTCTCCTCGGCAATGCGCCGCCGCACAGCCTTCAGCTCCTTGCAGATACTCTTTCCTGGTGTCGTCATGCGATTACGATTTCTGTATGTTTCTTTTCCGGGTGCAAAGATACAAACTTTTCCCCATTCCACACAAAAAAAAATACAGGCCACCGGCACCACACACACACCGAGCAAAAAAAACTCCGAAAAAGCCGCTTTCAAAAGCCACTGAAAGTCAGCTCATTCAGCACACCCCTTCTGCCGTTGTAC
>JAZNSV010000189.1:0-8353 GCA_045591485.1 Bacteroidales bacterium
CGAGCCGATACGCTCGCGTATCAGCTCGGTCGCTTGGTGTATCAGAGCATGCCTGCTGAGGTAGGTTGCTCCCTCTGGTCGCGACCGCCGCAGGCTCTGGTTGCCGCCTATGAGTAGTGCCACGCTGTGCATCATCCGCAATGCAGGAATCGCTCGACCAAAGCAAGGGTCTTCTCGCTGTCCTTGCCGATTTCGGCGCGCAGGGTGCGGTCGTCGAAATCACGGAGCTGCTTGATGATACCGTCTATCAGAGCCGGGGCGAAGATGCCGTCCTGCTCATATATGGCGCGGTCGCGCTGCAAGAGGTCGGCGCTGGCGGCGCAGCTGTCGGGCAGCACCTCGAGACGCTTCAGCACATCCTCATGCTCGAAGATGTTGACGCTCACGTAGCGGTCTTTGGCATACTGCACAGCATTCTCCATCTCGAAGCCGTGGCGGGCGGCAACGGTCATACCGGCCAAAAGCAGGTAGATGTTGGCGCTGCCGTCGGGAGTTCTCAGCTCGATGGTTTGCTTGTGGCTGAAGTCCACGTCGGTGGCTTTCTCCAGCGGATTGCAGCTGGCCATCATGTTGCCGGTCTGCTTGTTCCAGCCGAGCGGCACACGCACCATAGCCGAGCGGTTGCGGTCGCCCCAGCAGATGTTGGTGGGGGCCTCCTGGTGAGGCACCAGGCGGAAATAGCTGGTGGGATTGGTGTTGCCGAAGGCAGTCAGCGAACCGGCAAGGCTCAGTATGCCGGCCATGGTCTTGTGGGCCACATCGGTCAAGCCGTTGGCGTCCACATACATGTTCTGTCCGTCTTTGCTGACGCGGGTGTGCACGTGCATGCCGCTGCCGGCCTTGCCGACGGTGATCTTCGGGGCGAAGGTGATGGTGATGCCGTACTTGTAGCCCAGCTCGCGCATCATCCATTTGGCTATGACCAGCTGGTCGGCTGCCTGCTCCAGGTGAGTGGGCAGAAACTCTATCTCGTTCTGCTCGTACATGAGGTCGCCATGGGTGAAGTTGCCCACCTCGCTGTGGCCGTACTTAATCTCGCCACCGGCGGCGGCAATCATACGCATGGCCTCGGTGCGGAACTCCTCAAATTTGCAGAACGGCATACTCACATGGTAGCCGTGCTGGTCTTCGGGCATATATTCGTCCTGCTTGGGGGCGATGGCATAGTATTCCAACTCGCCCATCACTTCGAACTCCATGCCGCCGGTGGCCTCACGGAAGGCGCGGTCGGCCTTCAGCAGGGTGTACTCGGGTGCCAGTGCGAAGGGTTCGCCGTCCTTGTTGTAGAACGAGCAGAGCAGGTTCAGCGTGGGCACCTCGGCGAAGGGGTCGAGGAAAGCGGTGCGGAAACGCGGTATAACGTAGAGGTCGCTGTTGCCTGCCTCGATGTAGGGGAAGAGCGAGCTGCCGTCGACGCGTTCGCCGCTGGTGAGCACCTCGTCGGCATGGGCCAGGCTCTGGATAACGAAGTTGAGTGTGTGCAGACGTCCGTCGTCAGCCATGTAGCGGAAGTTGATCATCTCTATCTGGAACTCCTCGATGACCTTGAGGATATCGGCCTTTGTAAACTCAGCCATGGGTTTCTCCAGGAAGCTGACCAAAGGATTGGGATTGAACTTGAGCTGTTCTTGTGTCATGATATATGTTGTTTTTTTTATAAGTTCTGATATAACGGCTGTCTGTTGCAATTATTGTGCGCCGAAGAATATTTTCCGCACAATGATTATCCACCGACCCGAAAAGCCCTCAGCCCAGCTCAGCCTCATGGGCATGCAGACCTGGCAATGTGCGCCTCATTTTTGATGCCATACAAAAACAGCGGGGCGCCCGGATGGGCGCCCCGCTGGGGGTTGGAGCGGCATGCCTGCCGCTCCTAAGGGTGGTTAGAACCGTTTAGCGAACCACGAGGACGCGCTTGGCGGGAGCGTTGCCAACCTTGACGAGGTAGACACCGGTGTTGGACATGCGGAACTCGCAGGTCTCAGCGGCGTTGGCCTCGCTGGTGATCACGCGACCGTTGACGTCGAAGACGTAGATGCTCTGGCTCTCGGCACCGCGGACAATGATCTTGCTGTCGGTGCTGTAGATGGTCACATTGTTCATGTCAACATCGTCGATACCGGTGACCTGTTCGAAGACAGCGGTAATGGTGACGTTGGCATTGACAACGAAGGTGTAGATGCTGTCGGTACCAATCTCCTGATCGCCGTTCATCCAGCGGACGAAGCGGTAGCCAGCGTTAGCGTGGGCCACAAGAGTGCACTCGGTGCCTTCGGTGTAGGTGCCGGCGCCTTCAACAGTACCCATAGCAGCGTCGTTGACCTCGGCTGTGACGGTGTAGTTGTTGACGGGAGCCTGGTTGGCGGCGAAGTGGGCAACGAGAGAGATCTCCTCGGTGACGGTGAAGGTGTAGACGGCATCGGTGCTGACAGTGTCAGTGTTGTGCAGCCAAGCCACGAAGTGGTAGCCCTCGTTGGCGGTGGCGGTAGCGGTGAAGCTGCTGGCAGAGTCAACAGTGGCACCGGCGCTGACAGTACCCATAGCGCTGTTGGCCGACGACAGGTACACGGTGAACTGCGGGATGGCAGGTGTGGTGTCCTGAGCGAAGGTGGCAACAAGGGCGATGTTGCTGTCGACGGTGACGGTGACGCTCTCGGTGGTAGCACCGGTGTTCCAGCTCACGAAGTGGTAGCCGGCCAGGGCGGTGGCGGTAGCGGTGAAGCTGCTGCCGTCCATGACGGTGCTGTCGCCGGCGGGCGACACAGTACCCATAGTCTCATCGGCGCTGCTCACGCTGACGGTCCACATGATGGCCTCGAAGTTGGCGGTCAGAGTGGTGTCGCTGGCAAGGATGATGGAGACGGTGTCGGTGGTGGCGCCATTGCTCCAGTTGACGAAGCGGTAGTGCTCGTTGGCGGCAGCCGTGAACACGACGGTGTCAAGGTAGTTGGCAGTGGCGTTGTTGACAGTGGCGGTACCCATGGTGGCATCGTTGACCTCGGCGGTGGCGCTGAACTGAGCCTTGCCGAAGCTGGCGATGACGTTGGTGTCGCTGACCACAGTCAGAACCATGGTGTCGGTGGTGACGCCGTTGTTCCAGCCTTCGAAGGTGTAGCCGTAGTTGGGCACAGCCACGAGGGTGTCGAGGGCGCCGTGTTCGGTAGCGTGGGCACCGGCGATGGTACCGCGCTCTGCGAAGTTGGCGACGGCGGTCACGTTGTACACGTTGATGGCGAAGTTGACGGTGATGGTGTCGTTGCCGGTCACCACGACGGTGATGCTGTCGCCAGTCATACCGTTGCTCCAGTTCTCGACGTGGTAGCCCTCGATAGCTTCAGCATAGAGGGTGACGGTGTCGAGGTAGAGGGCGCTGACGGGCTCGCTGATAGTACCGAGGGCGCTATCGTTGGCGGCGGCATAGACAGTGTAGGTGTTCTTGGCAAAGTTGGCGATGATGGTGGTGTCGCTGACAGCGCTGAGCTCAGCGGTGTCGGTGTTGCTCTCCACATTCATCCAGTTGTCGAAGTGGTAGCCGTAGGCGGGCACAGCGACATACTGCTCGGTGGTGAAGTGCTTCATTGTGGCGGCACCCTCAATCGTACCGTTCTCGGCCACGAGGGTCACATTGTAGACGTTGGTGTCGAAGTTGGCGACGATAGCGTCGTTGGCCATGACAACCATGCCGTACTCGGCGTCGGTGGAGCCGGTGTTCCAGTTGACGAAGTGGTAACCGGTGTTGGCCACGGCGGTCAGGTAGGCCGAATCGCCGTAGTTGTACCAGTAGGCACCATTCTCATCGGCCTCCATACCCTCGACCACGACAGTGCCGAAGAGCTCGTTGTTGACGCTCGGGGTAACGCTGTGGGTGTCGATGGCGAAGGTAGCTTCGAGGATAGTGTCGCTCTCGACGAGGATGTTGCGGACGGTGTCCTCAGTGCCGTCGTTCCAACCCACGAAGTGGTAGTGGTTGGCGGTCAGCACGGGAGCCACGTTGACGGTGGTGCCGTAGTTGGTGTACATGCTGTCGCCGTCGGCGGCCACGCCGTTGAAGAGGAAGCTGCCGTTCTCGGCAACAGCCTTCACAAGGTGGCTGTCAATCTCGAAGTAGGCAGTGAAGTACATGGCGTCGCCATAGATACTATCAACCACGACGGTCTCTTCCTCGCTCAGGAGCGTGTCGGCGCTCATCCAGCGCAGGAAGTGGTAGTGCTCGGCGGGCGCGGCCACGAGGGTGACGGTGCTCAGCGAGTCGTAGCGGATGTAGCCAGCGGCGCTGTTGGTGTCGACGGGCTCGCCATTGATGGTGCTCTGGCCGTAGACGGTCAGCGTGCCGCCATCGATGATGTTGGCCACGAGGTTGATGTTGACCTTACCGGCCTCGGTGAAGTTGGCCATGACGGCCTGATTCTCGGCGTCGGTAATGGTGTAGTGCAGAGTGTCGCCACTGTAGTGGTTCTCCTCGGCATCGGTCCAGTCAACGAAGCGGTAGCCGGCGTTGGCCTCGGCCACGAAGGTCAGGGTGTCGAGATACTTGCCTTCAACACCGTTGAGGTTCTCAACGCTACCCTCGACCTCGTCCACGTTGACGGCGATCTGGTAGACGATGCTGTCGAACGAAGCGGTGAAGGTGGTGTCGTACTCAACAGCGCCAATGACGCGCGGATTGCCGGTGTTGCCGTCGTTCCAAGCGGTGAAGGCAACGCCGGTGTTGGGCTTAGCCTCGATGCTGACGCCCTGCTGGCCATAGCGGAAGAGGACGCTGTCGGCGGCCTCGCCGTTGATGGTCACATAACCGTAGTTGTCCTTGTCGCTGACAACCTTCACGTAGTGGCTGTCGATATCGAAGAAGGCCATGATGTTGGCATCCTCGACGACGCTGTACTCGAGCGGGTTCTCAGTGTAGACCGTCTGGTTCACGAGGTCCTTCCAGAACATGAAGTGGCTGTGGCTGCCCTCAACCGGGGTAGCGGTGAAGGTGATGGTGTCCAGATACTGGGCGCTTTCGGCGCTGGCCACGGCGGTACCGAGGGCCTCGTCGTTCGATGCAACCTGCACATAGAAGGGCACAGTCTGCATGTTGGCGTTGAACTCGAGGTCGGCCAGGCTGCGGCTGGTGGTGTCGAAGCTGAGCTCGGTGGTAATCACCTCGCCCTCGGCGCCGGTCCAGTTGACGAACTCGTAGCCGTGGTTGACGGCGGCAGTCAGGGTGATGTTGACGCTGTCGGCGATGGGGTGCATGCCGTTGCCGGTCACGGTACCCATGGCGGTGTCGTAGTTGACCACCACGTTGAAGCTATCCTGGACGAAGATGGCGGTATAAGTGTATTCATCGTTGTTGCTCTCGGCAACAAGGTCGAAGGTGTAGGGGTTGTCGTAGCTGACGATGTTGGCAGCGTTGGCGTTGAGGCTCCAGCCGCGGAAGCTCATGCGGTTGTCGACGGTGTCGGCAGCGGTGAGGGTGAAGCTGGTGCCGGTCTCGGCCTTGAACTGGTTGGTGTCGCCGTGCGAGCTGATGGCCACGGTACCTTCGGCGCTCTTGTTGATGGCAACCTTGACGGTAGCTTCGTTGATGGCGAAGTTGGCAATCATCACGGTGTCGGCAGCGGCGAAGCTGCGGGTGTTGTACTCGCTGACCACGGTGCGCTTGCCCTGGGCGTTGACGACCTCCCAGCCGGTGAAGCGGTAGCCGTCGTTGGCGGTGGCTTCCAGACCGATGGTGGTGCCTTCGTACACAGACTCGCTGTAGGTGTCGGCGGCCTCGACGGTGTCGGTGTCGAGAGTCATAGCAACGCTACCCATAGCAGGCTGTGCATTGTAGATGTTCACGTTGTAGACGTCGGCCTCGCGGACAGTGACGTCGACCAGACGCATCCAGTCGGGCTTGGAGCCCTTGAAGTGGTAGGCCACATACTTGGCGCCGGCAGGAACAAACTGGGTGTTGGTCCAAGCAGTGTTGGAGGCACCGGTGCCGAAGCCACCCTGGCGGAAGTCGCTCCATTCGAAGCTCTCGGGATCGTTGTCGGTCATCGAGTAGCCGAAGGCGACGCTGTCGTCGCTGTAGTCGTGCTCGTCGCTGTAGGCGCGGGCATCGTAGCCGTTGACGATGACGCGGCTGAACCAATAGAGATCGTTCTCGGTCTCGGGCAGTTCAGGCGAAATGACGTAGCGGTTGTAGCGCTGTTCGCTGTCGTAGTCGGGCACGTAGTCGTGGGCGTCGACATAGCCAGCCGGGAAGAGCTGACCATTGATAATCTCGGCCTGGAAGACGGTGTCGAAGTCGGGCTCGTTCTCTCCGATAGCTATGGTCCAGCAGTCGCGGGTCACGCTGGTCTCGTAGAAGGTCTCCACGAGAGGCAGCTCGACGATGCCGCACTCATATTCGGTGGTGAACTCGACATCCTCGCTCCACTTGCTGGCGTTCTGCTCGTCGCAGACCACCTGAGCGGAAACCACATAGTCGGTGTTGCTGGTGAGGGGTTCGAGGAAGGCGTAGAAGAAGTCGATGGTGTCGATGGCGTAGACGGTGTCGACGGGTTCGGCGCCCTCAGCAAGCTCGGTGTAGAAGCTGGTGACGGGCTCTTCCCATTCGTAGGTCTCGCCGTTGTAGCCGTTGAAGGGCTCGGCGCTCTCCACTTCCTCGTAGTTCTCGTCGTAGCCGTAGTAGATGGTGTCGATGTCTTCGGGGGCGTAGACGACCTCGATGTCGGTGGTGTCGTAGATGACGCTGTCGATACCAGGTACGGTGACATACTCGTCAGTGCCCTTGACGGCATAGCGGAAGTTCATGGCATTGCCTTCGAGGGCGAGGCCGAGAACGAGGGCGCTGTCGGTGCTGGCGGCGGCGACCTGGACGGTCAGAGGCCCGAGGCAGGTCATCAGGCTGCTGTAATCAACGCTGCACCATTCGCTGTACCAATCCTGACCGAAAGCAGTGTCGACATGGGTCTTGGCGACCTTCCACACGGTGAGGGAGCTATCGATCACGATGGGCTCTTCGGTGGTGTAGACGGTGTCGGTGGGCAGGATGAAGGCACCGGTGGTGGTGGCGGTGGCCACGAGGGTGTCCATCAGAGCGGTGAAGGTGGTGTCGTAGCTGGTGGTGACAATCATCTCCAGCGGGTTCTCCTTGCTGTAGGTGGTGTCGATGATAGTGTCGACAGCGGCGACCAACATCGGGGTGGTGTAGACATCGCGGAGCTCGTGGGCACGCACATAGAAGGTGTAGTCCTTGTTGGGCTCAAGGCCTGCGATGTGGGCGTTCTGCTCGTTGGTGGTGGTCTTCTCGGCGGCGTCGAGCTCCTCGGCAGTCATCTTGCCTTCGGCGTTGACATACTGCCACTCGGTCTCATGGCCACCGGGCATCCATGTGGCATCGGCCTCGCTCTCGGTGATGTTCTCAACAGCGAGATCCTGGATGTACTGGCCCACGTAGCAGAAGTCGACCATCGGCAGGAAGCTGCTATAGCTACCTGAGGTATTGTAAGAATAACGCGAGGTAACAAAAGCAGTATTGACGCCACGGAAAGTTGCAGCGTTGTATACACCGTTGGTTGTCGTGGTGATATCAATGAGCAGGTTGCCTCCAAGATAGATATACGGAGTAGTGAAATTGATCACCATACCGTCAGTAGCGGTAACAGGATCTATCGAGCCTTCATACACAGTCTCCATAGGAGCCGAAATGAAGCCCGACTGCAGGCTGACATTGCTGGGTTCGGCCATTTTGAACACGAAGTTTTGCAAATGCCAACCACTGCCATTCTTGACGGAACCGCCAGTCTGAACATAGAATTTGATTGAACTGATGGGTTTGCCGACAAGTTCGGTAAGCATCTCGGCGGGGTAGACAAGCTGATTGTGCTGGTTTGCATCCATCCAGGTGCCATACACTGGATAATAGGTGCTTGTGGCATTACCCTCGGCTACGGTCATGCAGGCGCTCAGGGCCGAAGCCTTGCTGGCGGTGGTGAAGTTGTAGTTCACACTGTCGCTGCTCATGCCGTCCATCAGGGCGGCGATGCGCACATTGTAGGCAGTCAGCTCGTCGAGGCCGTAGATCATGGTGTCCATGTGGTCGACGACGGTCCAGGTGTAGACGGTGTCGCTGGCTTTCTTGATACCGAAGGCCCACTGGTTCTCGATGGCCTGGTTGCCGCGGTTCCAGTTGACCTGGGCGAAGTTGTGGCTCAGCGGCATGACATTGATACCGACAACGGCGGGCATCTGCTTGACGGTGCTGACGGTGGTGAACACGCTGTCGCTCATATCCTCGCCCTCGATGGCGCGGACATAGACGCGGAAGTTGGTGTTGAACTCGACGCCTTCGAAGACATAGACGTTGGTGTCGGTGTCG
>JAZNSV010000190.1:0-15418 GCA_045591485.1 Bacteroidales bacterium
TTGAAGTATCGTTGATATGCACTACCGGTGCAGTAGATGAGCTGATTTTCAGTAGTATACAAGGTTATGCCTATATAGGTCACTGAGGTTCAAAGTTTTATGTAAAATAACATACCGATGCAATAAAAATTGGCAGACCGACACAAAATATATGGCGGGCCGACACAATAAAAACGCCGGACGCACGTTAATGATAGCGGTTTACATAACCGCTAACCGACTGGAGAAACATACTGAAATCAACTGATTGACAAGATGAAAAGAATATTGACAGCAATGATGGCCCTGGTGGCCATGTGCGGCATGGCCATGGCCCAGGATGTGGTGCGCGACAGCGTGGCCACCACCGACACCGCCGACAACGAGCCCAACGTAATCGGCGGCCGCGTCGACAGCACGTATGTGAATCAGCGTGTGCAATCGAAATCGAAAAAGAAAGAGCAAAACATCATCGGCGCACCGGTCTACTACGGACTCGACGGACAGCAGCGCACCACGGGTCTGCGTCCGAGCCAGCTGCGCGAAGCCGGGCCGCAGGCCAACTATGTGCGGCCCAAGCACCACTACTTCAATTCGCTCGACGACCAGTACTGCGGTTTCTTTGCCGAGGCCGAGCTGCTGCTGGGCGACCACACCATTGCCGCCGGAGCCAACCTGACCTACCTGCCCGAACGCTGGGGTGCCTACGTTTCGCTGCTGGGCGGCACACGCGGCAGCTACCTCAGCGCCGGCCCCGCACTGCGCCTTTCGGGCTACGACGACGACATCGACTGGCACCTCTACGGCGGCATCATGTTTGCCCCGCGCCATCTGGGCGCCGAGGCCGGTGTGCGCATAGCGGCACCGCAGCGCAGAGGCGACTTCTGCTGGACCTCGGGGTCGATGGGCCTCGGCGTCGTCAACGGCGACACCTATTTCACCCTGGGCTTCAGCCTGCACATAATGGCCGTGAGCACGCTGACGTTTTTGTTTTTCTGATAGCAGGCACGAAATTGGAGAAAGAGTGAGATGGCAGAATATGTGATAGACGAAGCGCGCGAGGAGCGCGACATACAGGCCAAATACGATGAGCTGGTCGAGGCCTGCCGCCAGCTGAAGCCCCTTTCGGCCGACGAGGAGCGCCAGATACTGCGTGCTTTCCAGATAGCCAAGACCGCCCATGCCGGCACGCGCCGCAAAAGCGGCGAGCCCTACATCTTCCACCCGCTGGCCGTGGCCCTGATAGCCGTCAAAGAGGTGGGGCTGGGTCCTGTGGCCGTGGTGTGCGCGCTGCTCCACGACGTGGTGGAAGACACCGACATCACCCTCGACGAGCTGCGCATGGTTTTCGGCGACCGCGTGGCCACCATCGTCGACGGCGTCACAAAGATAGACGACGTCATGGTGATGCAGCAGACCGACAGCAAGCAGGCCGAGAACTACCGCAAGATACTGCTCTCGATGTGCAACGACGCCTACGTCATCTTTCTCAAGCTCTGCGACCGCCTGCACAACATGCGCACGCTGGGGTCGATGAAAGACACCAAGAAACTGGCCATAGCCAGCGAGACGCAGTACCTCTACATCCCCCTGGCCCACCGCCTGGGCCTCTACACCATCAAGACCGAGCTCGAAGAGCTGGTCATGCGATACACCAACCCCGACAAATACGCCGAGATCGAGGCCAAGATAGCCGCCACCGCCGGCACCGAGGAGTGCCTGCAGGGCTGCCTGGTAGAGCCCGTGCGCCAGATGCTCGACGCCCACGGCTACCAATACCGCCTCAAAACGCGCACCAAATCGGTCTACAGCTGCTGGAAGAAGATAGAAAACAAGCATGTGGACTTCGAAGAGATCTACGACCTCTACGCCATGCGCATCATACTGCAGGGCGTGCCCCGCGAGCAGGAGAAAGAAGAATGCTTCAAAGTCTACGCCCTCATCACGGGGCAGTTTGCGCCGCTGCCGTCGCGTTTCCGCGACTGGATCACAAGGCCCAAAAACAACGGATACGAGAGCCTGCAATGCACCGTGATGACGCCCATAGGCCGATGGGTGGAGATACAGATACGCACCGAGCGCATGGACACCATAGCCGAGAAAGGCATGGCCGCCCACTTCCTCTACAAAGAGGCGCACCCCGACGAGGAGATGGACTCGAACCCGGTGGAGGAGTGGCTGCAGCAGATACGCACCTCGCTCGAACAGAGCGACAAGAGCGCCCTCGACCTGGTAGAAGAATTCAAAGAGTCTCTCTACACCAAGGAGATCTACCTCTTCACCCCCCAGGGCAAGACCGTCACCCTGCCAAGCCGCAGCACGGTGCTCGACTTTGCCTACGCCATACACACCGACCTGGGCCACCACTGCATCGGCGCCAAGGTCAACGCGCGCCCCGCCGCCATAGGCTTCCGCCTCCACACCGGCGACCAGGTGCAGGTGCTCACCTCGCGCAAGACCCTTCCGCAGCCCGAATGGCTCACACAATGCCAGACCCCGCGCGCCAAAGAGGCCATCAAAGACTTCCTGCGGCAGCAGAAGAAAGAATATGTGGGCGAAGGCAAACGCAAACTGGCAGCCTACCTCGACAAGATGCACCTACGCGACACACGCGACACCTTCGGCCAGCTGAAACGCTACCTCAACCAGAAGAGCGACGTAGACCTCTACTACGACCTGGCTGTGGGCACCGTGGGACAGCAGCAGGTGGCCGAATGCTTCGGCAAGGCCCACCCCGCACCGAAGCTTTTCTTCCTCGACAAATACAAAGACCTCTTCGAGCACGGCTCGGCCAAACACACGGAAGCCGACACCCCGGCCCAGAGCGGCACCCCCTTCCTGCTCGACCGCGACTACGAGGGGCTGCCCACCGAGACGGCCCCCTGCTGCAAGCCCGTGCCGGGCGACCAGGTGGTGGGCATAGTGCAAGGCGGCAAAATCATGGTGCACCGCACCAACTGCAAGGTGGCCATGGACGAAATGGCCAGCCACGAGAACCACATAGTGCGCGCAAAATGGCGCCAGGGCGAACAACTCTCGCTCCTCACCGGCATAGCCCTCACAGCCATAGACCGCAAAGGCCTGCTCCAGGAAATCACACGCCATATATCCGACGAACTCGACCTCAACATGCGAGCCATCACCCTCGAAGCCTCGGAAGGCGTGGCCCGCGGCATCATAATGCTCTACGTCACCGACGTAGACAACCTGCAACGACTCATCGAAAAACTCCGCTCAGTAGATGGAATCGAAGACGTTAGACGCATTTGAGCGGCTCTCCGACATATTGGACACCCTGCGCAAGGAGTGCCCATGGGACCGCAAACAGACCCTCAAAAGCCTGCGCTACCTCACCATCGAAGAGGTGCACGAGCTGAGCGAGGCCATAGTGGACCTGGAAGCGGCCAACGAAGAGACGGGAACGGAAAGCGGAAAGCGGAAAGTGGAAAACCTGAAGAAAGAACTCGGCGACCTGGCCATGCACGTCATGTTCTACATGAAGATTGCCGAAGAGCGGGGCCTGTTTTCTGCCGCCGACGTCTACAACACCATCTGCGACAAGCTCATAGGGCGCCACCCTTTCATCTACGACCGCGAAAACTACCACAACGAGAACTGGGAGCAGCTGAAGATGCGCGAGGGGCGCCGCAACGTGCTCGAAGGGGTGCCCGACTCGCTGCCATCGATGATCAAAGCCATACGCATGCAGGAGAAAGTGGCCGGCATGGAGAGCGGCAAAACGGCTGAGGTACAAAGCGGAAAAGCTGAAGAGCTGCTGAGCGGCGATATGACCGAGGCCGAGTTTGGCGACCTGCTTTTCTCGCTCGTCGACTGGGCCCGGCGCCACGGCATCAACGCCGACGACGCCCTCTGCGGAGCCAACATCCGCTTCAAGAATAAATTTTGTTAAAAATTTTTTTATTTCAATTATTTTTCCTATATTTGTTACGCTAAACACAAAATAGCAGTTTGGCGTAGAGAGGTTGATTTATAGTGTGATAACCATATTTGAACAAAATCATTACAAACATAAAACACACTATTATGAAGAAATTGTATGTTTTTTTGACCCTGCTGGCGGCCATGGCGGTCGCTATGCCGGGTGTGCGAGCGCAGGAGGAGCTGACCGTATGCGACAGCACGGTCACCAGCTACACCTTTCCCGTCTACAGCATGTGGCTCGACGCGAACACGCACACACAGACAGTCTACCCGGCCTCGATGCTCACTGGGCTTGCCGGCAACGACATTGTGTCGTTGAAGTACTACCTTTCGTCGATGCCGGAAGATGCATGGGGCTCGGCATTCACCATCCGCCTTATGACGGTCGACGATGTCTCCCCGATTGCCAGTGCGTTTATCGACGTGACGGATGCCACGGTGGTCTACCAAGGCACCTTGGCAGTAGCCAACAACGCGCTGGAAATCGAGCTTGATGAAGCCTACAACTACGCAGGCGGCGGCCTGCTGGTCGACATCCAATCGGTGGCGTCCAACTATTCGACGGCCTACTTCTACGGCACAAATGCCGATTCCTACGTTTCGCGCTATGTCTATGGCTCCGACTCGGGCTACCCCTCGTATTTCATGCCCAAGCTCACCATCGGCTACGAGCTGGGCAATCCCGACGCTTGCCGCCGTGTCAAAGGGCTGACCGTGACTGAGATCGACTCTGCCACGGCCACCATCACCTGGATCAACACCGCCAACCTCGCGGCCTCATACGACATTGAGGTCATCAGCGGCACCGACACACAGATTGTGGCCACCGCCATCAGCGGCACCACCTACACCATCACCGACCTCAACGCCAACACTGCATATACTTTTGGCGTGCGCGCCGTGTGCGCGGCCGACAACGCCGCCTCGTGGGCCACTGTCAAGGCCCGCACTGCCTGCGCCGAAATGGTGCCCCTGCCCTACTTCACCTACTTCACCGACGACTTTGACGCCGACACCTATGTGCCTCTCTGCTGGTACCAGCTGCGCACGGCGCCCTACCAGACCACCAGCCTCAGCGTGCTTCAGCCTCTGGTGTGGGGCAATGCCGGCGTGGGCGGCACAAACGACAATGCCCTCGGCTTCGTACACCAGAACGCCTCCGACACCGGCATGATCTGCACCGCGGTGCTGCCCGGAGAGGCTCTGCACATCAGCTTCTGGATGAATGTCATTTCGGGTACCGCCGTTGTGGGCTTCATAAGCGACACCGCCGACCTCGCCACCTTCAGCCCGGTGCTCACCGTCCAGCCCGGCGGCGGCTACACGGAATACGACCTCTACACCGCCGACTACCCCGAGGCTGCCGGCGCGCGCCTGGCATTCTTCTCGGGCGGCATGAGCCGTGTCTTTGTCGACAACCTCTCTATAAAGCAGGCCTCTGCGTGCCACCGTCCGCTGTCGGCAGCGGTGTCGGCAGTGACCCACAACAGCGCCACCGTTGTGTGGGACGACCCCGACGGCAGTGCCTGGACAGTGAGCTACAGCATCGTAGCCAACGACACCGCCGACAACAGCAACAACGCTGTGCTGGTGCAGGCCACCGAGCCTTCGGCCACGCTCACCGGCCTGCAGCCGGGCACAACCTACTATGCCTGGGTGCGCACCGTGTGCGAAGGCAGCACCAGCGACTGGCGCTCGTGCGGTTCGTTCACCACCGAACTCTCATGCTATGACATCACCAACCTTCAGGTGTCCAACACCACCAGCAACTCGGCTGTGGCCACCTGGACCTACAGCGGCAACGGCCGCGGCATCGACGAGACCGGCGCCATCGTCACCATCTTTGACATCACCAACGGCGACAGTGTGGACGTAGACAGCACCACGTGGGTTGTCAACGGCAACTACGCCTTCCTCACCAACCTTGTTGAGGGACACAGATATACCGTCATGGTGACCACCCTGTGCGACGGCGACACCGCCGAGGCCATGGAGCGCAGCTTCTCCGTCGCCGGTTGCGGCAGCACACCGCTCGACGAGTACAGCAATAATGATTATCCCATCAACGTATTCTATTCCTACAGCTACAGCCAGACCATCTATAGCGGCAGCTATGTCAGCAGCATGGACACCATCTATGGTGTGGCCATCCGCCATGCAGGCTACAACACGTCCACGCGCAACGTTGATGTGTACCTCTCCACCACGACCGAATCGACTCTCAGCGCCGCCCAGCCTGTGACCAATGCCACCCTTGTGGCCAGCGGCAACTACACATTCGACGCCGCCGACGGTGCCTGGGACACCATCACATTCACCACTCCATTCGTCTACAACGGCGGCAACCTGCTCATCACATTCGACGACAATACGGGCTCCTACGAGAGCGATTATCCAGAATTCTATTACCACGAGAGCAACAGCCCCACATTCTTCTATGCCAGCGACAACGACAACCTGAGCCCGGCCAACCCGGTTCCGTCCGATGAGTGGTATTATTTGGAATCCGACAATTCACAGGCCGATATGCTGTTCATAGGCCAGTGTGCCGACAACAGCGACTGCCCGCAGCCCAATGTGGCAGTGGCCTCGGCCGAAGATGCCAGCGTGACGCTGGTGTGGATCGCCGGCGGCAGCGAGTCTTCCTGGACCGTGGAGTACCTCTATGACACAAACACCACGTGGACCACGGCCGGCACCGCCACCGACACCACCTATACCGTCACCGGGCTCACCCCCCGCACGCATTATTCATTCCGCGTCGGCTACACCTGCGGCGATGCCGTCGTCTACAGTCCCGCAGTCGGCGTCTATACCGGTTGCGCACCTGTTGACGAGCTGCCCATAACCGAGAATTTTGAGAATACGCCCGTAGGCGCCGATCCGTTCTGCTGGCAGGTCTACAGTTCGGACGATTTCGGCTACCACTACGTCTCTACAAGTGGCCACGGTGAAGGCCAAGGCATGAACATCTACTCCTACGGCGCCACCTACTTTGTTTCGCCCGCCCTGCCCGCAGGCACCGACCCCACACAGCTCGAGATTTCGTGGTGGGCCACCTATGGCGGCAATGCCAACTGCTACGAGATGGGCCTGATGACCGATCCCACCAATCCGGCCACCTTCCGCCGCCTCTTCCACACCGCCGGCAACAGCGGCACATGGACCGAATACACCGCCTATGCCGACACCGTCACTCTCGGTCCGGACGAAACCATATATGTGGCTTTCCGCACGGGTGCTGCCAACGGCGTCAGCGTCAACATCGACGATATCGTTATCGACATCACCTCGTGCCGCCGACTGACCGACGTGCACATCGCCACACTGGCCGACACCACCGCCACCGTGGCATGGACCGCCACCGAAGGTATTGATACCTACGAGTACTGCGTGACCACCACCAACACTATACCCGCCGACATCGAACCCATGACCACCACCGAGGCCGGCTGCATACTCGTCGATCTGACACCCAACACACACTACTACGTATGGGTGCGCCCCGTCTGCGAAGAAGGCACCGCCCAGTGGTCGGCAGAATGCTCGTTCCGCACCAATTGCGCCGTTGCCCAGGCCACCCCGTGGGCCGAGGACTTCAGCAGCTGGGAAGAATATGGCTACAATGAATGCTGGCTGCGCTACAACGGCGTCTTCGACACCGTGCCCAGCCTCACCCCCACCACATCCGGCTGGAGTGCAAACAACTCCTATGGCAGCATCGCCATTGATGGGAAAGCGCTCGCCATGAACCTGTGGTCCGACTATTCTTATTGGGCTGTCTCGCCTGCACTGGCCATCAATGCCAACATGGCCCTCAGCTTCGACATCGCCGCAACAGGATATTCTGAATTGAGCACCAACTTCGACGACAACGACCGCATAGTTGTGGCCATCAGCACCAACGACGGCGCCAGCTGGACTCCTATCTACCAGATGGGTTCCGACACCACACGCGACGACATGAACCCCAACGACCTTGGCAGCGAGTACACTAACATAATGGTCGGCATCGGCGACTACGAAGGCCAAACGGTGCGATTTGCCTTCGTCGGTTCCAGCCTTGCCTCGGGCGGCGACAACCGCGTCGTGATTGACAATATCATGGTGCAAAGCTTGGGTTGTGCCCACCCGGTCAATGTATCAGTCTCTGCCATCGAGGCCGAGAGCGCCGAGTTCACTTGGCAGGACATCAGCACAGACAACAACGATGGCTACATACTCCTGCTTGGCACCGTGAACAACATCGACTCCGCCACCATGAACTACACTACGGGCGACACTGCATACAGCGTCAGCGGCCTCACGGCCAACACCGTCTACTACTGGTTCCTGCGCTCGGCCTGTGAAGAGACCCCCACCAGCACCAGCTGGGTACATGGCTCCTTCCGCACCGCCTGCGAGAACGGCAACTGCACCTTCAGCATCGTGATGAGCGACAGCTACGGCGACGGCTGGAACGGCAACGCCGTCCAGGTCTACTCCGCGGGCTCGCTCTTCGCCAGCGCCACCATCGCCGCCGGCAACAGCAGCGCCACCGAGACCCTCAGCCCCTGCCTCGGCGACTCCGTGGTCCTCGTCTGGCAAAGCGGACAGTACGCCTACGAGACCTCCTTCTCCATCGTCGACGCCGCAGACAGCACCGTCCTGAACGTCAGCGGCGGCGACCAGTGCGCCAACGGCGACACCCTCGTGGTCTTCGACGGCCAGTGCGCCGCCACCGCCGTCTTCGTGCCCGACACCTGCGAAACACCCACAGACCTCGTGGCTACCGCCACAGACACCTCTATCAGCATCACCTTCAACAGCAATGCATACGACTACGATGTGGCCATCGTCGAAGGCACTGAATGGAACGAAGATGACCTTGAAGTGCAGTATACCGAAGAGAACGAGTACACGTTCACGGGCCTCACACCCAACACCACCTACACCGTCGGTGTCCGTGCCTATTGCGGCGAAACCTATGGTTACGGCAGCTGGACCTATGCCACCGTCACAACCGATGGCGACACTCCAGGCCCCGTCGAGTGCAACGCTCCGACCAGCTTGACAACCGTAAACATCGACAGCACCATGGTCACCCTCAACTGGACCGCCGGCGGCACCGAGTCACTGTGGCAGCTGATGCTGAACGACGATGCCGACAACCTGCGGAGCGTGAACGCCAAGCCCTATGTGCTCAGCGGTCTGACGCCCGCCACCAACTACAGCGTCAAGGTGCGTGCCATCTGCGGCGACAACAACAGCAGCGTCTGGAGTGTCCCGCTGAACTTCACCACCACTGCCGGCGGCAACCAAGAGGGCATAGACCGGGCTGGCGATGTCAGCTTCAGCCTCTACCCCAACCCAGCCAGCAGCAGCGTGACCGTCGTCACCTCGGCATCGGCCACCGTGTGCCTGCTCGACATCAGCGGTCGCACCGTATACTGCGACGCCGAACAGGCCGAACTGCACACCATCGACGTAAGCAGCATGGCCAAGGGTGTCTACTACGTCCGCGTGACCGACGTGAACGGCACCGCCGTCCGCAAACTCGTCGTGGAATGAAAGTGAAAAGTGAAACCAATCACTAATCACCAATTACCAGACAAAAATTGACAAAGAAACGGCTGATGCACCTGATGGTGCGTCAGCCGTTTCTTTTCCATTATCAACTTCGATTTCAATCTCTCATAAAGGTTTTCGAAATAAAGCCACAATAAATATTGCGCACGCGCGTTATTATGTGTACCGATATGCGTAAATGGTGGCTTATAGTACTGATGATTGCAGGGCTGCCGATGGCGGCTGTGGGGCAGGTGTGCGACACGGTGGCGGCGCCCTATGACGAGAGTTTCGACTCGTACGGCACCGGCACAGCGACGGCGCCGCAGTGCTGGGCAGTGTCGCGCAACTACGACCTGGGCTACGCACCACACCTGACAGCCTCGCCACATGGCGGCACGGGAGCGGCCTTGGTGCTATACCCCGGCACGCTGGCCGGGAGCCACTACAGCATGGCCATAGCGCCGCCGGTGGGCGGGCTCGACTCGCTCGACGGCATATACCTCATCATGCGCATGCTCTCGCCGTCGACAGCGGCGCGCCTGGTGGTTGGCATCTGCGAAGACACCGGGCGCTACACACGGGCTTTCGTACCGATAGACACACTGCATGTAGGCCACGGCAACCGCTGGCAGGAAGCGGTGGTGGATCTGGGCCAATACACCGGCACAGGACGCCGCGTAGCATTGCGCATGGAGCGCGGCCTGCAACCCGACAACAGCGAATTCTATGTAGACAATATACGCCTCAGCGGCTGCGGCACCACAGAGCCCTGGGTGTCGCATCTGGGCAGCGACCGGCTGACGCTGCACTTTGAGAGTTTCGGCGTGGGCACCATAGAGGTGGCCTACGGCGACACGACAATCAGCCCAGCCACAAGCCCACTGCAAATCACAGGCCTGGCTGCCGACAGCAGCTATACCTTCGTTGTGGGATGTGCCGACGGCCAGCCCACGACACTCAGCGTGCGCACCATGGAGAGTGCCGGTATCACACCGGCCTACAGCGAGCGTTTCGACAACGCCACAGCAACTATGCCGCCGCATTGGCGCCGCCCAACAACCAACCAACCCCGCATTGACAACGGAGCCTTGCTATTCTCGCCCGCCGGCGACAGCTGCCTGGCTGTGCTGCCACGGCTGGTAGGCGCCGAGGCTAACGACATGAAGATGGTGCTAAGCCTTGTCGGCAACGGCACAGCGGCTCTGGTTACAGGCGTGATGGAATACGCCGCCGAGCCATCGTCGTTTGTGGCCACCGACACACTTTGGCCAAATGACGGCAGCGTGCAACTGACGAGCTTCGACGCCTACGCCGGAGCCGGACAATATGTGGCCCTGATGGGCATAGGCAGCGGCACACTGAGGGTCGACAACCTGCGTATGGCACGATGCCTCACTGGCGGACTGACGGCCTACAACCTGACCGACGCAGGGGTGACACTCGCTTGGGACACCCTCTACCTGAGCCCTGAAGCCACACTGAGGATAGAATACGGCCCCGAAGGTTTCGCCCCAGGCAGCGGCACCACCCTGACGGCCACAGCGCCGCCGATGACCATCGACGGGTTGGCATCGGATACAGGCTACGACCTCTACCTGCTTGGCTCGTGCGGCGACTCGGCTTCAGAGTCAGAGCGCATAAGTTTCCACACCTTCGCCCACGAGGTGCTGCCACCCTACTGCGAAGGCTTCGAACAAGAGGGGAACCTGCCTCAGGGATGGGTGTGCGCCTCGGGCAGCGCCACAGCCACCACCAACCGACTCCGCGGCAGCAGCGCCTTGAAACTTGATGGCGCCACCGTGGCGTTACCACTGCTGGGCAGCGATGCCCCCGACACACTGCAGATAGACTTCTACGGCTACGGTACAGCCCCGCTCGTCGTAGGTCTGGCCGACAACCCCTACTCGGTCGTAGAACCCATAGACACACTACTCGCCGCCACCGAATGGCATCGTAGACAAGTGCCCCTGACGGGTGCTGCCGGGCGTTGCCCTGTGCTGTCCACCACCGGCCAATGGACACTCGACGCCCTCAGCATACGCCGCAAAGCCATAGCCGATGCCACCATCAGTGCCATAGGCCTCGATGCGGCTCGCATCGGCTGGACAGGAGCCGACAGCGCACGCATCGAGTATCGGGCCGTGCAGTCGACCGCCGCCGACTTCGAGCCAGGCAGCGGCATCTCGTTCGTGGCCACGACCGACACCCTCATAGAAGGTCTGCAGCCAGGCACCAACTACAGGGTACACATAGACATGGCCGACGACGGTGGCACCGAATGCGCCTACCTCTCACTCAGTTTTGCCACCCTCGACCCACCGCTCGAAGTGCCGTGGTGCGCCAACTACGAAACCGAAGCCACAGGCACCCTGCCGCAAGGCTGGCGACGCCTGTCGGCAATGGGCGAATACCCGATTGTAAGCACTGAACGTCTCCATTCGGGCAAGAAATCGCTGAAGATGGCCGCCGACGCCACGCGCAGCACCATAGGCATACTGCCTGATGCCACAGCATGCAGCGAAGCCCGCACAGTCTCTCTATGGACCCTGCGCCAACAGGCCGCAGCCTCTTTGGAACTGGGCCTGATGAGCGATATAACCGACAGCAACACCTTCTCGGCATTGACCACCCTCAGCCTCGGCTCTGTGGGCGAATGGAAATACCACAGAGTGCACATAGACAGCCTGGGCAACCGCCACGTGGCTTTGCGCCTGAGTTCGGCAGGAGGAAGCGTCAGCCTCTTCGTAGACGACGTGTGCATGGAGAACTGCATGGCCTACAACGTACACCCATACAACATCGACAGTACGGGGTTCAACGTAAGCTGGCAGTCGACCGACAGCCTGGCGTTGCTCTGCACCGTCCGCAACAGCAGCACGCTGATACGCGACACACTCTTCTCCTCGCCCGCGAGGGTCGAAGGGCTTGTGGCTGGCGAAACGTACACCGTGACCCTGGCCACGATATGCGGCTGCGGCGTCGACGGAGTGACCTATTGGAGCGGCTATCAGGACGGCAACGGTGCATCGGCACGCACCTACAACTTCGGCATCAACACACGCTCATCGGCCATACACGCACCCTACTGCCAGAACTTCGACATTCAGCCCTCGGGGTCGGTACCTTCGGGCTGGCGTGTCGGCAAAGCCATCAGCACCGACCAAAACAGATACAGCGGCAGCAAAAGTATGCGCATAGAGGCTGGCGGATACTTTACAATTCGCAAAATTATCGATGCCAACCAGATGGCTCTCAGCATGCACCTTTATGCCAACAACGAAGCATTGCTGGCCGACGGCGCCATCGTTGTGGGCCTGACAGCCAATCCGGATTCCGCCAACACCTTCACACCCACCGACACGCTGCGGCTCGATGCCATGGGAATATGGCAACACCACGTGGCACACCTGGGCACCGACGCAGACACCGGACGCTACATCACGCTGCGTGTGCAGGCTTCGGCGGGATTGCTCTTTGTAGACGATGTGGCGGTGGCCAGATGCGCCATAGACAGCGCCACAGTGAGCGCAACAGGCATTGTAACCTGGCGCGGAGCCGACAGCGCCAGGATAGAGTACGGACCTGCGGGATTTGCCCCCGGCAGCGGCACCGTGGACACCGCCACTCAACCCTACACACTGAACGGTCTGGAAGAAGACATGGCCTACGACATACACCTGAGCCCTGTCTGCGACGACGGAAGCTGCCAAAGCCTGCTCATAGAACTCGGAAACATAAGGCTCACACCCTATTGTGAGAACTTCGACGCCACCCCCATGCAAGGCATGGCCAACGGATGGACCGTGGCGCGCACCAACAACTCGACACCGTCTATAGCCATTGTCGGCACCAACACTCTCAAGATGAGCGGAGCCGCAGACAACCGCAGCATCGTGGTGCTGCCAGAGTTGGCCGTGCCCGACATCGAAGCCCATGAGCTGACCATAAGCATGCGGACCTCGGCAGCCTCACGCGCCCGACTGCTGGTGGGATCTATGGCCAACATCTCAGACCCCAACACCTTCATTCCCCACGACACACTGACCGCAAGCCAGGACAAAACATGGCAACGGCTCAGACTCCCTCTGACCAGGCACAGCGGCGGCATCATTGCGCTGGCATGCGAAGCCACAACACAGTCGGTCGACGTATGGATAGACAGCATCGGAATTGCACGCGGACAATGGCCTTCGGTGCAAGCTGTTTCGGCCCGCAGGGTGAGCATCAACGGCACTGGCGGCTACTATATCGACTACGCGCCAGAGGGCACACCGCAAGGCAATGGCACACTGCTGCGCATAGAAGATTCCACATACATCGTCGAAGGCCTCACTCCCGGCGAGAGCTACCGCTTTTATGCCATGGCCGACAGCGGTTCGACCTGCCTCGAACCCGACGTGCTGACGATGCCGTCGGAGACGGCTCTCCCCTACTGCCACGGTGCCGACACAGCCGCAGCCATCATACTTCCCGAACCGGCAATAGGCAGTATCGCGGCAATACACATCTACTTCAGCCAACGCGGCGGCAGCCCCATAGAGGTGGGCGTGATGACGCTGCGGGGCGATTGGAGCACCTTCACCGCCATAGACACCACTTCGGCAGAGCAAGGCTCCTGGGCCGCACAACACATATCACTGGAAGCATATACCGGGAGCGGACGCTTCATAGCCCTGCGCACAACCGACGGCAGCAACGCCGTAGTCGACGGCCTGATGCTTTCGCGCTGCGCTCTGCCCAACGTCGAGCTCACCACAGAAAACAGACTTATTGTCAGCGGGAGCGGAACCATAGAATACGGCCCCGAGGGCATGATGCAGGGCTTGGGCACCACAGTGCAGGCTCCCGACACACTGACACTGGCCGACAGCACACGTTACGACATCTATCGCCGCTGCTCCGACGAGAGCCTCACATGCGCCGCACCAATACGCATAACCACCCACACAGACCACTGTCCGCTGCCCGAGCAGATTGTCGTGGCACAGCCGGGCAACGGCTATGTGGAACTGAGCTGGGACAGCGCCTACAGCGACTTTTTCATCGAGTATACCCTGGCCGGCACCGCCCAAGGCGAAGGCACCATAGTGCGTGCTTCGGAGCAGCCGCTGAGGCTCGAACTTATGCCCGACACCCTCTACAACATATACGTGCGGTGCGACTCGCTGCAGGTCACCCTTCGTGCACCGCAACAGCTGCGCACCCTGTCGGCACTGACCGATGTGCCCTACTGCAACACCTTCGGCGAGAACATGACTGGCTGGCGAGTGTTGCGCTTCAACCAAAGCGGCACGGCAAGCGTGAACAGCGGCCTGCTGAAAGTGTCCAACAGCCATGGCACGACCTATCTTGTGCTGCCGCAACCCGCAATAGACAGCCTGCGCCGACTGAACATAAGCCTGCGTGTCCGCTATGCCGGAGGCGGAACCAACACCCTTGTGCTGGGCACCATGAGCGATGCCGCCGACACCGACACCTTCGACCCACAGATATTGTTCAACCTCACAGGCACACGCTTCACACGTTGCTTCCACTCATTTGCAAACTACTATGGCGACGGACGTTTCATAGCGCTGCGCACAAGCGCCGACGCCACACTCGAGATAGACGAAACAAGCGTCGGCACCTGCGCTGCCTACGGCTTCAGCATGACCGAGATGGAAGCCGACCACGTGGTGATCAACTGGCAGCAGGCCGGCAGCCCCTATATCACCATCGAATACGGCGAGATGGGCTTCGGCAGCGGCAACGGCACCACCATACACCCTTCGGAACACCCGTGCCGCATCGACAACCTCTCGCCGCTGACCAACTATGCCTTCTACGTCAGCAGCCAGTGCACCGACGGCTGCGACAGCGCCTTCAACATTCCGCAGGCATCGCTGCGCGACACCTTCTTCACCTTCACGCCGCAGGGCGGCACAGGCTGCATCGACTACACCGACCT
>JAZNSV010000191.1:0-13344 GCA_045591485.1 Bacteroidales bacterium
CTTCTGTCTCAGACGATTACATACTATATGTGCAAACCGAACTGAATCTCCGTCCAAGAAAACTTTTGAACTTTTCCTCCCCAAAACAAATCTTTTTGCTATCTTTGCACAACTGTGTTGCACTTGATAGTTGAATCTACGAACATAATTTTTGCCCTGCATGACACAATAAAAATGGCTCTATGGCGTTTGCAGAATTAATTGTTTATTTAACAGATGAAAACTATGAAACGCACTCTTGTCATAATCGGAGCTGCATTGGCCCTGGCCTCGTGCAGCATCTATCACCCTCAGACCGTGGATATTCCGCTGCTCGAAGCACCGGGCGAGACCCGCGTGGACGCCGCCGCCGGCGTGTCCACATTCCTCTTCATGCCAACGGCGGTGACCGTCGGCGCCACGGCCACCCATTCGTTCAACGGCTGGCTGGGCGGCCAGGTGCATGCCAACTACGGCGGCGAGAACTACTACCTGCAGGCTGCACCGGGCGCCTACTGGGCCCCGGGCGACCACTTCCGCATGGAAGGCTACCTGGGCGTGGGCTACGGCGGCGCCAACTACAAGAGCACGACCAGCGACAGCACCTCGTCGTCGTACGAATACAACGGCACCTTCACCCTGCCCTACATGCAGCTGAACCTCGGCTGGCGGCACGTGGGTCCCTTCGAGTTCGCCCTCGGATTGAAGTTAGGCGCCTTCCTGCCCGACTATACCTACATAAAGCACAACGAGAGTGACGACGCGCCGAGCCGCTACACCACAGCCAACGCGCTCTTCGAGCCCCAGCTGCAGGTGCGCGTGGGCAGCGAGAAGGTGAAGTACACTCTGCGGATGAGCGTCGTGGGACTGAGCGACCTGAACAACAGCAACACCAACAACTCCAATTCCGACGGCAGCCACTTTATCTACAGCCAGTTCACACTGAGCAACGGCGTGGTGTTTTCGTTTTGACGAGTATTCAGGGAGTTCAGGAAGTTCAAGGAGTTCAAGACAATAACGGCGGCGGCACATTTGGCTTAACTACTGTCTACTGCCTACTTAACTAGGAAAGTGGAAAGCGGAGAGTGGAAAGTAATCACTCCACCGACCCAAAATAAATGCAGACGCGGCACGCCGCGTCTCTACAGCCGCCAAACCTTAAACCCTAAACCTTAAACCTTAAACATGAGAAACAGGATTGCAAGATACATACTGGCTGCGACGGCGGTTGCAACCATGTGGCTTTCGGGCTTGCCACTGGCGGCACAGGAGAAGACGACCTATAAGTATGCCGAGCGCGACTCGGCGCTGATGCTCGATGTGTGGAGGCCCGCGTCGCCGCGTCCCGACTCGGCATGCGTACTGGCGGTGTTCGGCGGCGGATTCGTTGGCGGAAGCCGCGACAACGAGCTGCAGACCGAGATAGCACAGTTGCTGACGCAAAGAGGCTTTACGGTGGTGAGCATCGACTACACCCTCGGCCTGCGCGACAGTGCGCGGGTGGCCTCGACGGGTCGCTCGCTCAAGGGGGTGCAGAACCTCTTCCAATGGACCATCGACATGGCCACCGAAGACTGCGCGGCAGCCTGCGCCTGGGTGGTGGATCATGCCAAAGAACTGGGCATCAGCACCGAGCGCATTGTGCTCACAGGCAGCAGCGCAGGCGCCATCACGGTGCTGCAGATGGACTACTGCCGCGCCAACGGCATGGCTGCGGCATCGGCCCTGCCCCACGGCTGGCGGCCGGCGGCGGTGGTACCCTACTCGGGGGCTGTGATGACTCACGGCAAGCCGAAGTGGAAGACTCCACCGGCACCAACGATGCTGATGCACGGCACGAAAGACAAGGTTGTGGCCTACAAGCGTTTCCCGCCCGTTTTCAGTCACGCGCTCTACGGTGCCAACACCGTATTCAAACGCATGAAGAAACAGGGATTTCCGGTGTGGATAGTGCGCTACGAAGGCATCGGCCACGAGGTGGCGAGTTTCCTGCCAGGCAGTGTAGACCTCTTCTGCGGATTTGTGGAGCAAGTGCTGCACGGCCGCGTGACCACACTGGACGCCTCCATGACCGACAGCCGACTGAAGCCTACAGAATGGACCGACATGACGGTGATTGACCTGTATAGAAATTGAGAAGTCAAGAAGTTAAGAAGTCAAGAAGTTAAGAAGTCAAGAAGTTAAGAAGTCAAGAAGTTAAGAGGTCAAGAAGTTAAGAAGTCAAGAAGTTAAGAAGTTAAGACAAATGTGCCGACGACGGTATTGTCTTGAACTCCCTGAACTCTCTGAACTCCCTGAACTCCATGAACTACAAAAAAACGAAGAAGTCAAGAAGTTAAGACAAATGCAGGACAAGATAGAAATCATGGCGCCGTGCGGCTCGTGGGAGAGCCTGACAGCGGCCCTGCAGGGCGGCGCCGACGCAGTGTACTTCGGCGTGGGACGCCTGAATATGCGCAGCCGCTCGGCGGCCAACTTCACAGCCGACGACCTGGACACCATCTGCCGCACCTGCCGCGAGGCCGGCGTGCGCACCTACCTGACGGTGAACACCATCATCTACAACAGCGAGATAGACGAGATGCACGCCCTGCTGCACGCCGCCAAAGAGGCAGGTGTGACGGCTATCATAGCCAGCGACATGGCCGTCATCGGCTACGCCCGCCAGATAGGCATCGAGGTGCACATCTCGACCCAATGCAACATCAGCAACACCGAGGCGGTGCGCTTCTATGCCCAATGGGCCGACGTGATGGTGCTGGCTCGCGAGCTGCCACTGCAGCAGGTGGCCGACATCACGCGCTTCATCAAAGACAACGACATCCGCGGCCCGAAAGGCGAGCTGGTGCAGGTCGAGATATTCGCCCACGGCGCCCTGTGCATGAGCATCAGCGGCAAGTGCTACCTGAGCCTCGACAACTACAACTACAGCGCCAACCGCGGCGCCTGCCTGCAGCTCTGCCGCAGAGGCTATATCGTCAAAGACAAGGAGAGCGACCTCGAACTTGAAATCGACAACGAATACATCATGTCGCCCAAAGACCTGTGCACCATAGGCTTCCTGGACAAAATTGTGAAGGCCGGGGTACGGGTGCTGAAGATAGAAGGCCGCGGACGCAGCGCCGACTATGTGCGGACGGTGACCGAATGCTACCGCGAGGCGGTGGCCTCCATAGCCGAAGGCAGCTACACACAGGAGAAGATAGCGGCATGGACCGAACGGCTGCGCTCGGTGTTCAACCGCGGCTTCTGGGACGGCTACTATCTGGGCCGCCGCATGGGCGAATGGAGCGAGCGCTACGGAAGCCAGGCCACCGAACAGAAGGTATACCTCGGCCTGGTGCGCAACTACTTCGGCAAAATAGGCGTGGCCGAAGCCCAGATACAGACAGCCGAAACGCTGAAGGTGGGCGACGAGGTGATGGTGATCGGCGAGACGACCGGTGTCTACCGCGACACCCTCAAAGAGATGCGGCTCGACCGCGACCCGGTGCCCGAAGTGCATCAGGGCGACCGATTCAGCTTCGCCACCTCTACCCCACTCCACCGCGGCGACAAAGTCTACCGCATAGACAAAACCATCGAAGAATACTAAACTATCAACCATGGTAACCCTGCTTATAGTATTTGCGCTGATTATATTCACAAGCGTATTTCTGAACAAACTGTCGTCAAAACTGGGTGTTCCCGTGCTGCTGCTGTTCCTGCTGGCAGGTTTCCTGCTGGGATGGAACTACGACATCTCGTCGGACATCGGCATGAGCAAAATCGCGGAAGCCGTATGCACCATAGCACTGATATTCATCATGTTCTATGGCGGATTTGGCACACGGTGGGCTTCGGCCAAGCCCGTGGCCGTCGAAGCCGGACTGCTGGCCTCGGTGGGCGTATTCCTGACAGCAGGCCTCACGGGCGTGTTCTGCCACTTCGCCTTGGGTTGGACGTGGGTCAAAAGCCTGCTGCTGGGCGCGGTGCTGAGCTCTACCGATGCGGCATCGGTGTTCTCCATACTGCGCACCCGCCGTCTGGGCCTGAAAAACAACACCGCGCCGATGGTCGAGATGGAGAGCGGTTCCAACGACCCCTGCGCCTATATGGTGACCGTGCTGATGCTGGCTGTGCTCAACGCCGTCGACCCCGACTCGACCACCAAGGTCGGAGCCTGGTTCGCCATCCGGACCGTATTCTCGCAGCTGGTGTTCGGTGCGGCATGCGGCATACTGATTGCACAAGGTGCAGCATGGCTGCTGAAACGCTTTATCAATGCGAGCGACGGCTTCGGGTCTTTGTATATCCTGGCGGTGGCCGTTGCCGCCTATGCCATTCCGGCTGCCATAGGCGGCAATGGATATCTGAGCACATATATCGTCGGCATCATACTGGGCAACACACAGTTTGAGGGCCACAAACCACTGGTGGCCTTCTTCGACGGAGTCACAAGCCTGATGCAGATACTGATATTCTTCCTGCTCGGCATGATGGCCGACGCCACAAAGCTGCCCGCCGCCATACTCCCCGCATTGGCAGTGTTTGCCTTCATGCTTCTGATCGGCAGGCCGGCGGCAGTATTCAGCATCCTCTCTCCATTCAAAAAATACAAAGCCAACCAGCAGGCCTTCATCTCGTTTGTGGGCCTGCGCGGAGCCTCGTCCATCGTCTTTGCCATAATGACCATCACAAGCGTGCTGCCCGGCGCCAAGGCCCTGCTCGATAGCACCGGGGCCGACATCTTCAGCGTCGTGTTCTGCGTGGTCATCATCTCCATCTCGGTTCAGGGCACACTGATACCCTTTGCAGCCAAAAAGATGAATATGATAGACGAAGAGGCCAACGTAATGACCACCTTCAGCGACTTCACCGAGCAGTCGGAAGCCACCTTCGGCCGCTTCGAGGTGACGGAAGGCAGCCCCTGGGCGGGCCGGTGCACCAAGCAGATGACCCTGCCCGACGGCATGGTGCTGGTGCTGCTGCGCCGCAACGGCGAAACCATGGTGCCCAAGGGACACACCGTCTTCGAACCCGGCGACGAGATAATCTACTGCACCTTCGGCTACAACACCGACACCCAGATGCACCTGCTGCGCGACGTGGTGGAGCCCAACAGCCGATGGCTCGGCAAAACCATCAAGGAATACCCCTACAAGCAAGGCATGGTGTTCGTGATGATAGAACGCAACGGCAAATCGATAATACCCGCCGCCGACGGCTCGACTCAGTTCTGCGCCGGCGACGTGCTGTACATCTACAAGCAAGATATATGACCCCCGAACAAGAACAGGCACTGCAGCTGGCCACCGATGCCGGACACATACTGCTGGAAAACGGGGCAGAGATAAGCCGCGTGGAGTCAACCATGGAACGCATTGCCGAAGCCTATGGCGTCAGAGACGAAAGCTTCTTCGTACTCAGCAACGGCATCATAGCCACCGGCCAGCATTATGCACGCGCCGAATTCATACCCATCAAGGGCACACAGCTGAGCCGGGTAGTCGACGTGAACCAGCTGAGCCGCGAGGTGGCAAGCGCTGAACGCCCCATGACGGTGGCCGACTTCGCGGCACGCCTGCAAGCCATACGCACCGCCCCGGGCAAACCCTGGTGGGAACTGGTGCTGGGCATAGCCCTCGGCGTGGCCTCGTTCTGCATTCTTTTCGGCGGAAGCTTTGTCGATGCAGGTGCCACACTGGCATGCGGACTGTTGCTGGGGTGCTATATGACCTTCGTGGGGCCGCGCCTGAGCCGCATCATGGGCAATCTGACCGGCGGCCTGGCGGGCGGCCTGCTGTGCATAGCAGCCTACCACATGGCTCCCGATGTATTCCACCTGCCCAACATGATTATAGGCACCATCATAGCCCTGGTGCCCGGAGTGCCGTTCACCAACGGCATACGCGACCTGGCCAACGAAGACTACATTGCCGGCACCACACGCCTGACAGACGCCTTCCTGGCGTTCCTGTGCATAGCACTTGGTGTGGCGCTGGCGTTCATAACCGAGGGATGGCTGAGCGGAGGGCTGCTGCAGCTCGGCGCACCGATGGTTGATGCCGCCACAGCCTCGTGGTACATACAGTTGCCGGCAGCGCTGCTCGGCGCAATAGGCTTCTCAGCCCTCTTCGGCGCCCCAAGGCGCTATTATATCGACTGCGGATTGGCAGGCATGGCTGGCTGGGGCGTCTACATCGCCTTGGCCTCGGCAGGAGCCACACATGCCGTCGGGGCCGCTTTCCTCGGCGCACTGACGGTGGCCGCGATGAGCCATCTGTTGGCGCGCGTCAGGCGCTGTCCTGTGACGGTATTCCTCATCTGCGGCATCATCCCGCTGGTGCCTGGCGGCGGCATCTTCTGGACAGCCTACTACATCGTGAGCAACCACCTGCGCCTTGCAGCCAGCACAGGCTTCACTGCACTGAAGGTCACCATCGCCATCGCCGGTGCCATCATACTCACCGCAGGCATATTCAACAGATTTTTCAAGACAAAGAGACACCATGGCTAAAGCAAAGACATACTATTTCTGCCAGGAATGCGGCTACCAGTCGTCGAGCTGGCTTGGGCGCTGCCCCGACTGCGGCAAATTCGGCACCTTCGCCGAAGAGGTGGTCCAAGCCACCCCGACGGCCAAGAGCTCGAAGCAAAGCCTGCCGACAGCATCCAAACCCAAACGCATACAGGAAGTCACCTACAGCGAAACGCAACGTATAGCAACCCATTGCGGCGAATTCGACCGAGTGCTCGGCGGCGGCATCGTGCCTGGGAGCCTTGTGCTGCTCGGTGGCGAACCGGGCATCGGCAAGAGCACCCTGCTGCTGCAGACAGCCTTGGCCATACACGACCGCCGCCTGCTCTACGTCAGCGGCGAGGAGAGCGAACAGCAGATAAAAATGCGCGCCGACCGAATTGGCATCAACACCGAGAACTGCTACGTGGTGAGCGAGACTGTCACACAACGCATATTCGAGCATGTGGACACCGTGCAGCCCGAGCTGCTGATAGTGGACTCCATACAGACCATCTCGACCGAAGACCTGGAATCGCCCGCCGGCAGTGTGGGACAGATACGCCAATGCACCACCGAGTTCCAGCACTACGCCAAGCAGACCGGCGTACCTGTGCTGCTTATAGGCCATATAACCAAAGACGGCACTCTGGCCGGACCCAAGGTGATGGAGCACATAGTGGACGCCGTGCTTCAGTTTGAAGGCGACCGCAACTACGGCTACCGCATACTGCGCGCCCTAAAGAACCGCTTCGGAAGCACCGCCGAGCTGGGCATCTTCGAGATGCAGGGCAGCGGCCTGCGCGAGGTGCCGAACCCGAGTGAATTCCTTCTGTCGCAGCGCGACGAGACGCTGAGCGGAGCCGCTGTGGCGGCCACCCTCGAAGGCGCACGTCCGATGTTTATCGAGGTGCAGAGCCTGGTATCGAGTGCAGTCTACGGCACACCGCAGAGAAACGCCAACGGCTTCGACATGCGCCGCCTGAGCATGCTGCTCGCAGTGCTCGAAAAACGCTGCGGCTTCAAACTCGGCGCCAAAGACGTCTTTCTTAACATAGCGGGCGGCTTGCGCGTCAACGACCCGGCCATAGACATGGCTGTGGCCTGCGCCATACTCTCGTCGAATGTCGACATACCCATCTCGCCACGCATCTGCTTTGCCGCCGAGCTGGGCCTGAGCGGCGAGGTGCGCCCTGTGTCGCGCGTGGAGCAGCGCATATCCGAAGCCGCGCGACTCGGATTCGAGAAGATAATCATCTCTAAATACAATATCCGCAGCCTCGACACCAAGCGCTATAAGATTGAAATAGTACCTGTCAGCGTCATCGAAGAAGCATTCCGCGCCCTGTTTGCATGAACGGAGAACGGAGAACGAAGAACGAAGAACGGAGAACTTGCTGCCGCACCCGGACAGTTCTCCGTTCTCCGTTTTCAGTTCTCAACTCTCCGCTCTCAGTTCTCAGTTCTCAATCCACATTGAGAATGTAGTAGTTCTTTTTGCCTTTCTGCACGAGGATGCAGCCCGAGGCGAGTATATCCTGCGCCGTGAGCGTGGCACCTTCGCCCACCTTCTGTTTGTTGACAGAGATGGAGTTCTGTTTCAGCTCGCGGCGTATTTCGCCCTTGCTGGCAAACATGCCCACCTCGGCGGCGAGGTCGACCAGCGGGGCACCGGCTTCGATGGTGCTGCGGCTGACGTTGTACTGCGGCACACCGTCGAAGACACTCATCAGAGTGGCGCGGTCGAGCGAGTTAAGCTGCTCGGTCGTGGCTTTGCCGAAGAGCAGTTCGCTGGCGGCGATGGCGGTGTCGTAGGCCTGCTGCCCGTGGACACGGATGGTGATATCCTTGGCCAGTGCCTTCTGCAGTATGCGCTGCTCGGGAGCCTCGGCGTGCTGCTTCTCCAGGGCGTCAATCTCCTCCTTGCCGAAGAGGGTGAAGATGCGGATATAGCGGGCGGTGTCGACGTCGGAGCAGTTGAGCCAGAACTGATAGAACTTGTAGGGGCTGGTCTTCTCGGGGTCGAGCCACACGTTGCCGCCCTCGGTCTTGCCGAACTTGGTGCCGTCGGCCTTGGTGATGAGCGGGCAGGTGAGGGCGAAAGCCTCGCCGCCTTCCATGCGGCGGATGAGCTCGGTGCCGGTGGTGATATTGCCCCACTGGTCGGAGCCGCCCATCTGCAGCTTGCAGCCCTTGGTGCGATAGAGGGTCAGGAAGTCGTAGCCCTGCAGCAGCTGATAGCTGAACTCGGTGAACGAGATGCCCGTCTCCATGCGTTTCTTGACGCTGTCTTTGGTCATCATGTAGTTGACGGTGATATGCTTGCCCACGTCGCGTATGAAGTCGAGGAAGAGGTAGTCTTTCATCCAGTCGTAGTTGTTGAGTATCTCGGCTCCGTTGACGGGGTTTTCAAAGTCGAGGAAACGTTCGAGCTGATGTTTGATGCACTGCACGTTGTGCTGTATTTCCTCGGGGGTGAGCAGTTTGCGCTCGGCGGCCTTGAACGAGGGGTCGCCTATCATGCCTGTGGCGCCGCCCACGACGGCCAGGGGCTTGTGTCCGGCCATCTGCAGGTGCTTGAGCAGCATGATGCTGACGAGGTGGCCTATATGAAGCGAGTCGGCGGTGGGGTCGATGCCCACATAGGCTGTGGTGACCTCCTTGCCCAGCTGCTCTTCGGTGCCGGGCATGATGTCGTGTATCATGCCGCGCCATTTCAGTTCTTCTACGAGATTTTTATTCATCTTGGTAAGCGTTGGTATATTATTCATTATATAATAAAAGAGGTACAGCCTTGCGGGCGGTACCTCTTTTTTTCTTTTGTTCGTTGTCTGCGCCCGTCGGTTAGCGAACCATCATCTTGGTAGCAGCGGTGTGGCCGCCGATGATGACGTTGACAAGATACATGCCTTTCGACATGCCCTCGGTGCCGATGGTGTAGACCTGCTCGCCCTCGCTGATGTGGCCGAGGTCGCGGTTGACCACGCAGCGGCCATTGAGGTCGTAGACCACGAGGCGGGCATGGCCGGCCACGCTGGTGCTGAGGCTGAGGTTGGCCTGACCGTAGACGGGGTTCGGGTACACGCTGACGGAGCTAAGCTCGGTGCCGTTGACGGTCGGGATGTTGAGGTTCCAGTCGGTCGAGTCGCTGCTCTCGTTGACGGTGTCGGTGACATACTGCATATCCATGAAGATGCCGCGGCCATAGGTGCCGATATAGATGGCGTTGGGCCATTTGGTCTTGGCGAAGACATAGTCGAGGCGGTTGATGCCGGTGTGGCCGATGTGGCGGCGCACAGGCAGGTCGAACTTCTGCTGGGTGATGGCGGTGACGGGAACACCCTGGATCTTGGTGTAGGGAGTCCAGCTGCTGCCGCTGACGCTGTTGAGGATGGAGATGCCCTCGGTGGTGCCGACATAGACCTTGCCGCTGGTCTTCTCAATCATCGAGCAGAAAGCGGGGATGCCCTTCTTGCCGGTGATGGCCTTCTCGGCCACACTCCAGTTGGTGTCGTTGCAGTTGCTGATGACAGCCACGTTGGCATAGTCACTGTTGTAGCCGTCGAAGGTGACCACGAGGTTGTCGCCGCTGACGGTGAGCGAGCTGATGGTGCGGGGGAAGAAGATGTCGTCGTCGCTGACAAAGAAAGTGTCGAGCGTCAGAACCGAGGAGTAGCGGGCCGTACGCGGGCCGGTAATCTGATTCTTGACCTCGGAGATATTCTGCGAATAGTCGACATTCTCGAAGCCTTTGACGCGGACGATGTAGGACTTGTTGTTGGCCATATCCTGCACGGCAACAAAAGCCACCGTGGCGTCGTCGTTCATGGTCATGGTACGCGGACGCATGTTGCGCTCGGCGATGAAGTTGGTCTTGTTGACATAGATGGGAGCCCAGAGGATGAGGCCGTCCCACAAACCGTTGCGGAAATTATTAGCATCGTACACGCGCGTGAAGTCGGGAGCGCACCAGCTGATGTAGACACCCCAATCGTTGGGATTGGCGGAGTCGCGGGCGATGACAAGCATACGGCTCTGGATGGGGTTCTTGACGCGCAGCGAGGCGTTGGCTTTCTGGCTCTTCGTGAAGACGTACTCGAAAGGATAGCCCGCATTGCCCTCGCTGAGGACGTTGACCTTGTCGCCAGCCAGGATGGTGAACGAAGCGCCGCGACCGGTGCCAACGTTGACGGTGTCGTTGTCGCGCGAGTTGGCGGCGCGCTCGATGTAGACGGCGCGGGTTGTGCCGGGCAGAGCCAGCCAGATGGTGTCGTAGGGGCTGCTGTTGCCATTGCGCTTACGGAGCACATAGCCGAGGGTGTCGACGTTCAGGGTCACGCTGTCGTTGAAGGCAACGTCATGGTCGGTCTCCCAGAAATACATCTCGCCGATGGACGGGCCGCCGCCGAGGAGGCTCTGGGTGACGAAAGCCTTGTTGATGGTCCAGGTCTGAGTCTGGGTGTAGTCCATATAGTCGGCGAAGGAACGGCCGAAGCGGCTGTTCTCGGAGCTGACGAAGATATTGCGGCGGCTCTGGGGATAGAGCTGCTGGAACGACGAGGCAGCCACCTTGCCGCCGGTGCCGTACCAGATGACGTTGGCCGAGTGGTTGATGTTGCCGAGCGAGCCATCGTCGTACCAGGTGCCGACGACATCGCCGCCGTTGTGGGCGTCGCGGCTCTCAACAAACGGGCAGGCATTGGACACGGCGCCGCTGACGAGCGAACCGTCGGCCGAAACAGCCAGACCGTTGATCTGAAGGTTGTTCAGACCGTTGTTCTCGTTGTTGTAGACAGTGAAGAAGTTGGTGGAATAGACACCGCCGTCGGTAGCGATGAAGTAGGTCATCATATCGTTGCGGTAGGTGGGGATAATCTGCTGGATGCCGGAGTGGACAAACAGGTTGCTGCTATAGACAGACTGCATATAGTCGCCGCTGTTGAGCTCGCTCTCGGAGTAGGAGGTCTTCATCCACTGGAAGAGGCCTTCCTCGGAATAGCCGGTGCCCGACCAGATGGTGGAGCCGCCGACGATGACGTGGCGGGGGTTGCCCGGGTCGACGACGATGTCGCCGCAGACAGAACCTCTGGTGGTGGTGAAAGGCAGCACGGTCGAGGTGGCCAGAGCGCGCCAGTTCTGCATGTCGCGGGTCAGGTACACGTTGTCGAGCAGACCGGTGGAGTCGATCACAACAGCATAGAAGTAGCTGGGGTCGGTGACGGAATAGGCCAGCTTCAGGTGACCCTTCTCCTGACCGAAGGCGCCAACGTTGGGCGTGATGTCGATGGGGGTCACGCTGTTGGCGGTGGCGTCGCTGATTTTATAGAGGTTGCCATTGACCGAGAAGTAGGCCATCTTGAGCGGGCGAACCACGGCGAGTTTCTCGACGCGACCGGTGAAGATGGTCTCGGGGGTCACATTCCAGTTGTCGTTCTGCACCTTGAAGCGGTAGAGGCCCGAGTTGCTGGCCACATAGAGATAGAGCACACCGTCGCGGTAGACATAGTCGATGGCGTGCACGGCAGCGAACTTGCTGTCGGCGTTGGTGGGACGGGTATTGGGTATTTCCTCGATGTTGAAGTCATAGGGGTCCATGCGGAAGAGGCCCTTGCCAAGGATCGACATGCGGCTGTAGGAGCTGCCAATCTGGAACTGGTCGTCGCCAGTGCCGATAATCACGGAATAGTCGGGGCCGGGGCATTGCACCATGGCGCTCACGGGCAGCACATCGGCTGCGCCGTTGTCGCCGACATAGCTCACAGCGTGCCAGGCGGCGAGGTTGGTGCCGCGCGAAGGATCGATACCAGCGGTGCGGTAGAGACTCTCGATCGTCGAGAAGTTGTCCGATTTCACATAGAGACCGCCGCCATAAGCACCGGCGATAACCGTGGTGTGGTCGGCATCACTCTGGTCGAGCACAAGGCTGGACACCTGTCCGCCGACGTTCGACGGACCGATTTCGTAGAACCGTTGTGCGTCGGCAGTGCCTCCAATCAAAGCCAAAAAGCCTACAAACAAGCCTAAGAGTACTTTGTTACTTTTCATAAGATATTAATAATTAATTAGATATTTCAGTTATGTTCTTTTCAATTAATGCACAAAGATACAAAATTTTCTTTACATATATAACTTTTGTGCATTTTTTTTGATTTTTTTTGATTTTGCACGCCCGTCCCGAGAAGTCAAAAGGTAAAAGTCAAAAGGTAAAAGTCAAAAGTCAAATGTTAAAAGGGGACCTCTATAAATACACATTCGAGAGTGCGTCTCTCCGAGACGCTGAGTTGTATTTGCTTAATATACCCCACACTTGCATGTGTGGGGTTATTGAGATTATGCCTCTACGAGGCAATTTATAGATGTCCCTAAAAGTCAAAAGTTAAAAGTTAAAAACTGAAAGGTTATAGGTCAAAGATTATGGGGTAAAGCCAAATGTTAATTTTAATTAACGTTAACCTAAATTTAGTTAAATATAAAATTCGCCCACCATACTGGCCATCTACACTACCGGTAGTGCATATCAACGATACATCAACGATATATCAACGATATTTCGACGATTTCAATCGTTGAAATATCGTTGATATATCGTTGATGTATCGTTGATATGCACTATGGGAGCCGGCACGGATATATGCAAGATGTGTACAAACAAGCCTTTAGAACACATGGGCAGAGCACTGACCCATACGGAAACAAGGCCTAAAACACCATACGACTCTGTTTTGAAGCTGAATTCAAGTTATAAACGCAACACCAAGGGAGTAAATTGTTGACCTGATTGCTGGTGCAAATATAGCAAAAACATTTCATAAGGAGATCTGAAGCCGAATCTTTTTCTTGGACGGTGATTGATGAGGTTGCAGGCA
>JAZNSV010000192.1:0-2658 GCA_045591485.1 Bacteroidales bacterium
CTGCAACTTACGGGCGCTCAGCAAGGCACCGGCATTGCCTACCGCACCGAACAAGCCATCTGCCAGGGGGCCACTACGGATGTGGCCATTCACTACACCAACATCCAAAAGCCGCAGCAGATCAACTGGACGGTGAAGCGCATAATGAACGGCCAGATGGTGGACCTGCCGGATGGTATGGTCACATTCTCGGACAACGACACGGCCTTCACGATGGTGCCCGACCCCAACTTTGCCGACCTGCCGAAAAACAAGATAGACAGCGTCTATGTGCGCGCAAGCGTCGACTTTGTGAGCGGTTGCACCAACTATGACACGCTGATGATACGCACATTCCCCAACTTCGACACAACAGAGTACCACGGCATCTGCGACGGCGAGACCTTCACCTGGGAAGCGAACGGACAGAGCTACACGAAGAGCACAAAAGAACCGAAGGTGACCAAGCAGTCGGAGCCTGGGTGCGACTCGGTGGTGCATCTCGACCTGACGGTATACGTTGTGAGCCACACGCCGCACGACACGATAGACTGCAAACCGATACGCTGGATAGACGGCAAAGTGTATGACGAGAGCAACAACACTGCCACATTCGACACCGTGAATATCTACGGATGCGACTCGATAGTGCACCTGAACTTCACGCTCGCACCGCTGACGGCGAAACTGAGCAGCAGTCTGGAATACTTCGACTATGACCATATAGACGTGGAACTGACCGACGTATCGACAGGTGGCGACGGCCGCGTGTGGCACTTCCCCACCGGGGTGGACCAGACTTCGCGCGTGGCCTACTACTCGATACCCTCGAACCTCGACAGCGCAGACATACGCATGGTGGCCCACAGCCCCTTCGGCTGCGTGGATTCGACACACATCGTGATACCCTTCCGCAAAGAGACGATGTGGCTGCCCAACGCCTTCACGCCAGACAACCCGGCAGGCAACAGCACCTTCGGGTCGGTGAGCACGAAGACGGTGCAGCAGGAGATGTTCGTATACAACCGCTATGGCGAGCTGGTGTTCCACTGCAGCGGAACAGACTGCCAATGGGACGGACGCAACCTGAACGGCGAACCGTGTCCGCAGGGTGCCTACGCATACATCATACGCTACGCAAACGAATATGAGCCCAAGAACATAAAGGTGACCAAAGGCTCGGTGACACTGATAAGGTGAGAGGTTTAAGGTTTAGAGGTTATAGGTTAGAGGTTGGATGCTGTCGAGACGCGGCGTGCCGCGTCCGCATTTAAAAGACTTGAAGGTTTAAGGTTTAGAGGTTAAAGTTTAAATTTTGAAATAAATCATTCACATCATGTCGAATATGAAACAGAGAGCAGCAATCATCGTTATGGCCATTATGGCCATGGCACCTGCAGCGAAGTCGCAGACGACGCCGTTCAACAACAGCGCCGCGAGCCCTTGTCCGGAAATCCTGATCGAGCAGAAGTACGACCATGTCTGCAACGAGCGTTACCGCAGTGCGGGATGGGACACCGCCGTCACCTGCGCCAACCCGAGCCTCGAGCTGGTGGCAGAACCATATATACCGGTGCAGTACTTCAATGGCACGTACCTGGTTGAGCAGGTGCCCTACAATCCGCCAGACCCGACATTCCATATGGGCACAAACCTCGGCATCGGATCAGACGACGTTTGGGCCGGTTCGCCAACCAACATCCCATACCCCTTCTACTTCTTCGGCATAAGAAAAAACTACTTCACTGTCGGTGGCAACGGAATAGTAACGTTCGCCTCGGGAGCCTCGGGAGGCTGTGCCTGGTCCTATTCGGCCCCACTGCCGTGGCCCGACGGGACAAGCGGTGCGCCAAGCGGCGGTGCGACGATGAGGGATGCCATCTATGGAGTCTATCAAGATACACACCCCACAAGTTCGTCAACCCCTCCCCCACAAGGCATCTACTACGGCGTACAGGATGCCTATCCCTGTCGTAAAATCATCTGTTCGTGGAACGAGATACCGCAATATAACAATCAGACGAACAACCGACAGACCTACCAAATCGTCTGCTATGAAGGCTCCAACATCATCGAGGTTCACATCAAACGCAGAGCCCCCAACATGAACTGGAACGGCGGCAACGGCCTTCTGGGTATTCAGAATGCAACCGGCATCCCGCAAGTGCCAGGCAGCAATTTGAGCGATCCCAACTACTTCGTGGTCTCTGGCTCGCCAGCCTACTTCGCACCCTCAGGTTGGAACCTTGCAACAACACTCACCGCAAACAACACTGCCTACCGCTTCACCCCCCAGGGCACTACGAGCCGCACCTGTATGTGGTTCCGCCTGATGCCTAACGGCGACTCCCTCACCCTCACCACCAACCCGCTCGACACCAACGGCTCCTACCTGCCGATGGGCCACGACACGCAGCGCCCGACCCTCACAAAGGCATTCGTGAGCCCGACGACAGAATGCAGCTACGTCTGCCGACTGAGCTTCAAGAACGCCAACGGCGACTGGTACCACCTCTTCGATACAATAAGAGTCGGCATCGACACCGCGAACACCCTGCAGCTTACGGGCGCTCAGCAAGGCACCGGCATTGCCTACCGCACCGAACAAGCCATCTGCCAGGGGGCCACTACGGATGTGGCCATTCACTACACCAACATCCAAAAGCCGCAGCAGATCAA
>JAZNSV010000193.1:0-16313 GCA_045591485.1 Bacteroidales bacterium
TCACCTTCAGCGACGACCCGCTGCGCATGATGCGTGCCGTCCGCTTCGCCAGCCAACTCGGATTCCGCATAGCCGACGACACCTTCGAGGCCATAGGCCGCAACGCCCACCGCATAGAGATTGTCAGCGCCGAGCGCATCACCACAGAGCTGAACAAGATAATGCTCTCCCCCACCCCTTCGCTGGGCCTCAAACTGATGCAGAAATGCGGCCTCATGCAGCTTGTGCTGCCCGAGATAAGCGCACTGGCAGGTGTAGAAACAATGGACGGCCGCGGCCACAAAGACATCTTCTTCCACACGATGCAGGTGCTGGACAACGTTTGTCAAGCGGAAAGTGGAAAGATGAAAGTGGAAAGCGGAAAGCGGAAAGTGGAAAGTGGTCCGGGTGCGGAAGCAGAACTTTCCACTTTCCACTTTCCACTTTATCTCCGCTGGGCCGCACTGCTGCACGATGTGGGCAAACCCGGAGTGAAGCGCTACGACCCCAAGCAGGGCTGGACGTTCCACGGCCACGAAGCTCGCGGCGCGCACATGGTGAAGCGCATATTCAAGCGCCTGCGCCTGCCGCTGGGCGCAGAGGAGCGCTACGTAGAAAAACTCGTCATGCTCCACATGCGTCCGATAATACTGGCCGAAGACGTGGTGACCGACAGCGCCGTGCGGCGCCTGCTCTTCGAGGCCGGCGACGACATCGACGACCTGATGCTGCTCTGCAACGCCGACATCACCACACGCAACGAGGAAAAACAACGCCGCCACCGCGCCAACTTCGAGCTCGTCAAGCGCAAACTGGTCGAGCTGGAAGAACGCGACCGCATACGCAACTTCCAACCGCCGGTGAGCGGACAGGACATCATGGAGACCTTCGGCATCGGCCCCTGCCACGACATCGGGGTGATAAAAGACGCCATAAAAGACGCCATACTCGACGGCAAGATACCCAACGAACGCGACGCCGCCTGGCAGATGATGCTCGACCTCGGACACTCGCTCGGACTGACGCCCAAAGACGGAAAGTAAAAAAAAATTTGCCATATAGATTTTTTTATGTATCTTTGCACCGAATTAATTAAACCACCACTAATATGAACAGAGTTGTTGTTGGATTTGATTTTTCTTCCGGTTCGGCCAATGCAGTCGACCTCGCTATCGACATTGCCAACCGCTGGCAGAGCGATATCCGTCTGGTGTATGTGAAAGAGAGAAACGAGAACGAAGGACCCATCCGCGCAGAAATAGAACAGCGCAACGCCGGTGTGGCCCACCTGCTGAAAGGCATCAAACTGGAGTATGTGCTGCGCGAAGGCTCGCCCGCCGAACAGTTGGCGAAGCAGGCCGAGGAAGACAATGCCGCCCTGCTCATAGTGGGCACCCACGGCATGAGCGGCCTGAAGACCAACATGCTGGGACGCAACAGCTACCGCACCATAGAACTCTCGACAGTGCCGGTGCTCATCGTGCGCGAAGACTTTAACTTCAACAAAGCCCTCGAAAACATCGTGGTGCCTATAGACAGCAGCGACGACACCCGCCAAAAGGCCGCAAAAGCAGCCCTTTTTGCCCGCACCTTCGGCTCGACCATACACCTGCTCGGCCTCTTCACCTCGACCACACCCGACATACGCCGCATAGTGAAGAACTACATAGGCATGGTGCAGCGCGTGTTCGACAAAGAGAACATAAAATACATCACCAAGTTCATCGACGTAGAGAAGAACGTCACCACCACAACCCTCGACTACGCCACCGAGGTGAAGGCCGACATGATAGCCATCATGACCGAACAAGAAAAGACCTTCAGCAGCCTGCTGCTTGGCAACTACGCACAACAAATGATCAACCAAAGCACAGTGCCGGTGCTCACCGTGCGCCCCTCGCGCGTGGTGGCCGACACTGCAAATTATTGATTATGACAGACAGCCATAAAAACAACATAACAAAGATGCTTGTATGCGCAGGCATCTTTGTCGCATTCCAACTCTCGGCTCCACAGCTGAACGCACAGGTGCGCGTCGTGGGCGATGTGGCGGTGAACCAGATGGTGGAGCGGCACGTGGAACTTTCGTCGAAGGTGAAGACCATACCCGGCTACCGCGTGCAGATTGCATCATTCTCAGGCGCCAGCTCGAAGACCCTCGCCTTCGACATGCGCGACCGCTTCCTGACCGACTACCCCACGACAACGGCCTACATCGTGTTCGACGAGCCCAACTTCAAAGTGAAGGTGGGCGACTTCCGCACACGCCTCGAAGCCTACGCTTTTCTGCAGGAAATAAAAGAGTTCTACAAGGGCTATATCGTCAAAGACAACATCTACCCCGAACCGCCCGAACAACTCGAATTCGCCCCCGACGACGAGACCTCGGGCGACGAATGACTTGGGGATTGCTTGAGCTATTGAATGCCTGAATGCTTGATTGCGTGAATGTTTGAGTGGCTGACGCAATCAAGCATTCAAACATTCAAGCATTCAAACAATCATTTCAGTGAATGTTTCAATATCTGGTTGTAGCCGCTGAACGAGCGGTAGCTGCCATCGGTGAAATGGAACGTGATGCCGGTGACGCGCATATACTTGATGCGGCCACGGTCGTTCCAGAAGAGTTCGTCGAAAAGATATTGCGCCGGTGAACCCGGACGTATGGGACCCATGCAGCGCACGGTGCGCACGGTGCGTTGGAACTTGTCGGCCTGCACCTGTCCACGGTCGTTGTAGGGAGTCACCGTAAGCTCTATCTTGCTGATGATTTTGTCGTAGCAGTTATACAGATTGAGTTCCACGCCGAACATATACTCGCTGCGTGCGGGCTTGATGTTCATGATGAATATTTCGTCGCGGTTCATGCGCTCCTTGGCGCGTTCCACCTCGGCCAGCATCTGCTCGTTGGCATCGCTGAGCGAATCGCGCTGCATCACCTGCACCAGGCTGTCGGCATGTCGTTCGGCCCAGTCGCTGATGCTGGTCAGCGAGTCAAGCTCACGCTGCAGGTCGGCCTTGCGGTCGGCAACATTCTGGCGCAGCCGTTCCTCGTTCCGTTCGTAGGCCAGCTGGTCGGCATCGGTGGCAAAGGCACCCCATTCGGCCAGGCGCTCCATTGCGTGGAGCGACATCTGCTGAGTCTGATGCGTGTTGGTCATCACAGTGAAACTCACAGGCCATTGCTCCGACGGCTGGAAGGTGTAGTCGAGCCAATACATGGTGCTGTAGCGGCCATAGCGGTTGTCGAGCGTATCCACTTCGAGCAATCCGGCCAGCGAGGCCTTGTCTACAAAGCACCACTTCAGCAGCGAAGCGAAACGCTGGTGCCAGTAGCGGCACGACACCATGTGAGGGAAGAGCTTGACGGCCACATCCTCGGGCAGGCGGAAATCGACACCGTCGGCGTTCTGGAAGCGCATATAGCTGCGGCCCCAGCTCTTGTACGGTCCCGAGAGGTGATAGACGGTGTTGTAGGCCAGGCGCTTGCCTGCGACGGCTTCCACCTCGGCCTTCAGCTCGGCAGGAGGCTCGATGAGGTAGGCGTCATCGAGATAGGCGTCTTCGAGTCTGTCTATATTCCACGGCTGCTGGGCAAGCGTCGCAATATGCAAGCCCAGCACCGCAAACAGTAGTAGTGTCAGTCTTTTCATTGCAGTGGGATGTAATGTTTTAGTGTGCCTGCAGCCAGTTGTCGCCCACGTCGATGCCGACATCGATCGTCAGACCGTCGAGCGGCAGGGCGTTCTGCATCTCGCGGAGCACCAGTTCGCGCACCTCGGCCTCTTCGGGCTTGTAGAGGTCGAACACCAACTCGTCGTGCACCTGCAGAATCATCTTTGTGCGCAGGTTGCGTTCCTGCAGCTGGCGGTGTATGTTGACCATGGCCAGCTTGATCATGTCTGCCGAGGTGCCCTGAATGGGCATATTGACGGCGTTGCGTTCGGCAAACGAGCGTGCGGCGGCGTTGCGGCTGTTGATGTCGGTCAGGTAGCGGCGGCGGCCCAGCAAAGTGCGGGCAAAGCCATGCTGACGCGCAAACTCGACGCTTTCGTCGATAAAACGGCGTATGTCGGGATACTGCGCGAAATACTCGTCGATCAGGGCGGCGGCCTCTTTGCGCGGTATGCCAAGCTGCTCGCTCAGGCCAAAAGCAGAGATGCCGTAGACGATGCCGAAGTTGACGCTCTTGGCGTTGCGGCGCTGCTCTTTGCTGACCTCGTCTACAGGCAGATGGTAGATTTTGGCGGCGGTGGCGGCATGGATGTCGTAGCCGTTGTTGAAAGCCTCGAGCATGTGGCGGTCTTTGGCCAACGAGGCAATGATACGCAGCTCTATCTGCGAATAGTCGGCGGCCAGCAGCAGGTGGTCGGCGTCGCGCGCCACAAAAGCGCGGCGTATTTCGCGCCCACGCTCGGTGCGGATGGGTATGTTCTGCAGGTTGGGATTGCTCGACGAAAGGCGTCCCGTAGCCGTAACGGTCTGATTGTAGACCGTATGCAGTCGGCCTGTAGTGCGGCTGATGAGCTTGGGAAACGAGTCGAGGTAGGTGCCCACAAGCTTGCTCAGCGAACGCCATTCCAGTATGAGCGGTATGATGGCGTGGCGGTCGGCCAGCTTGCTGAGCACATCTTCGGCGGTGCTGTATTGCTTTGTGGCCGTACGCGGCGGCTTGTCGGTCACCTTGAGCTCCTCGTAGAGCACCTCGCCAAGCTGCCGGGGCGAGCTGATGTTGAAGGGGTGACCGGCCATGTCGTATATCTGCTTTTCTATCGCGTCGCGTTCGGAGGTGAGCTGGCTGGCATACTGCTTCAGCGCGTCTACATCGATGCGCACGCCTTCGCGCTCCATGTCTATCAGCACATCCACCAACGGCAACTCTATGTCGTTGTACAGGTGCAGCAGGTCGGCATCGCGCAGACGCGAAGTCATCAGCGCATAAAGCTGCCACAGGGCGGCAGCCTGCGACTGTGCATCGGCCGGTACAAAGCCCAGCATGCCGGAGCAAATATAGTCGAGCGTGTGCCGCATCTCGGCGTCGATCAAATAGTGGGCAAGCTGCACGTCGAACACGTAGCCTTCGACACTGCAGTCAAGCTCGGCCAGAATATATTTCAGCGACTTGAGGTCGTAGCACAGCTTTATGGTCGACGTGTCGTGCATCAGGTCTCTGAACAAGGGAAGGTCCAGGTCGGAAACCTGCGTGGTCCACACGGTGTCGGCTGTCGAAGCCAGCACGATGTCGGCACCCGACACCACGATGGCCACATCCTTGCCCTTCAGTTTGCGCATCACTTCCGCAGTCAGCATAGCATGCTCCACCTTCGGAGCGTCGGCCGTAGTGGCGGCCAGGTCGAACAACGTAGGGCCGTCGGCGGCTTTGGCGGCCGGCTTGGCAGCCGGTTTCTCGGCGGCTGCAGCCTTGGACGCAAGGTTGTTCCACTTCATGGCCAACTCGGGATTGCTCACCGAAAGGTCGGTGAAGACGCGACGCGCAAACTGGCGGAATTCCAACTCGTCGCACACAGAGCGCAGCAGCTCGTAGTCGGGCTGCTCCAATCGCAGGGCCTCTTCGTCGAAGGCTATCGGAGCATCGAGTCGGATGGTGGCCAGTTGCTTAGAGAAGAGAGCATCCTGCGCATGCTCGCGCACCATCTCGCGCAGACGGTCGTTCTTTATCTCGTCCACGTGCTCCACCATGGCCTCGATGCTGCCAAACTGGTCTATCAGTTTCTTGGCAGTCTTCTCCCCCACTCCGCGTATGCCCGGTATGTTATCCACAGCGTCGCCCCAAAGGCCCAGCAGGTCTATCACCTGCCGAGGATTGCCCACATCGAACCGCTCGCATACTTCTTTGATACCCATCACAGAGTCGGGCGTCTTTCCGCGTCCGTAGCGATACATATGCACCACCGGCGTCACCAGCTGAGCAAAGTCTTTGTCGGGCGTTGCCATCACCACCTCGTCAAATCCGGCCTGTTCGGCGGCGTGGCTCAAGGTGCCGATCACGTCGTCGGCTTCGAACCCTTCGCATGTGAGCTGTGGTATGCGGAAGGCTTCGATGATGCGGCATATCCAAGGCATATTGCTTTCAATCTCCTCGGGCATCGGGTCGCGGTGTGCCTTGTATTCGGCATACATCTCGTGGCGGAATGTCGGCTTTGGCAGGTCGAAAGCAACACCGATATGCGTAGGCCGCTGCGAGCGCAGCAGGTCGTAGAGGCCCATCGTGAATCCCAGCGCCGCCGATGTATTCAGCCCTTTCGAGTTGACACGCGGCGAATTGCTCATCGCATAGTATCCACGATAGACGGCCGCCATCCCGTCGATTAGCAAAAGCTTTCTCATCACTTAAGCGGGTTGGCGTTCAGCTCGTCGTATTCTTGCCGGTTGCGCAGTATGTTGCAAGCCAGATAGACAGCCGAGCGCATCGACTGCTCGCTGGCTTTGTCTTTGCCTGCAATGTCGTAGCCGGTGCCATGGGCAGGGCTCGTGCGCACATAAGGCAAGCCTGCCGTGTAATTGACGCCCTCGGTGAACGACATCAGCTTGAACGGGATGAGGCCCTGGTCGTGATAGAGCGCCAGAACGCCGTCGAATTTATTGAACTCGGACGAGCCGAAGAATCCGTCGCTCGGGAAGGGGCCGTAGGCCAGCACGCCCTTGCTCTGCACATCGTCGATGACGGGTTTTATCACTGTGGCGTCGAAGTCGCCAATCACTCCGTTGTCGCCTGCGTGCGGATCCAATGCCAAAACGGCAATCTTGGGACGCGTGATGCCGAAGTCGCGCTTAAGGCTCTCGTTCATAAGCATCATCTTGTCGAAAAGCAGGTTGTGTGTCAACGCTGCGGGCACATCCTTCAGCGCCAGGTGGTTGGTCACAATTCCTATGCGTATGCGGTCGCACACCATAAGCATAAGGCTCGAACAGCCGAACTGATGCGAGAGGTATTCGGTGTGGCCCGGGAAATCGAAGTCGGGAGCCTGTATGTTGCGCTTGTTGATGGGGGCTGTGACGAGGACGTCCACCTTGCCGGCTTTAAGGTCGTCGCAGGCGCGGTTGAGGCTCTCGCGCGAAAGGGCGCCAGCCACCTCTGTGCTCTTGCCAAGGTCTATCTTTATCTCGTCCTGTGTCAAGTTGATCACGTTGAAGCGTCCATCTTGCGCCTCGCTGGCATCGCGTATGCCGGTGAACTGCATCTCCTGCGGCATCGAGGTCAGCAGTTTCTTATGGTACGAGGCCACCTTTGTGGAACCATAGAGCACCGGTGTGCAGATGTCGAACATACGGCTGTCGCCAAAGGTCTTCAATATAACCTCATAACCCACGCCGTTGATATCGCCGTGAGTGATGGCAACCTTTATCTTTTTATCTTCATTATTGGTCATATCCTTGATTATTTACGGTTTATTTGCGGGTCTTTTTTGAACGCTTGGCTGTCGGTTTCTCTTCAAGGCCAAGCATGTCCTGCATCTGCAGGAAAGCATAGAGCAGACGTATGCCATAGCCGGATGCACCAGTGCGGTAGTAGTGCTGGGCCTTGGTGAAATAGGCTACACCGGCGATGTCGAGGTGTATGTAGGGCACCTGCGCGGCAAAATGGGCAAGGAATTTGCCGGCCGTGATAGTGCCGGCCTGCGGCGTGGTGCCACAGTTGCGGAGATCGGCATAGTCGCTCTTTATGAAGTCGTCGTACTCGCTCCACATAGGGAATTCCACCAGACGCTCGTAGACTTGCGTTCCGACAAGTTTCAGCAATGTCATGGGGTTGTCGGCGTTCTGTTGCATGGCGGCGATGCCGAAGGTGGAGATAGCCCTGACTGCGGCGCCGGTAAGGGTGGCAGCATCGATAATCAGCTGCGGGTTGTAGTTGCGGGCGGCGTAGGCTATGGCGTCGGCAAGTATGAGGCGTCCTTCGGCGTCAGTGTTGACCACCTCGACCGTGGTGCCGTCGTACATGGTGAGTATGTCGTCGGCTGCGTAAGCGTTGAATCCCGGACGGTTGTCGGTCATAGGCAGCAAGGCCACCACGTTGACAGGCAGGTGGTTGTCGGCTGCAGCGAAAAGCACCGAAGCCATCGTGGCCGCACCGGCCATGTCGCTCTTCATCTCCTGCATATAGTCTTCAGGCTTGATGTTGAGGCCACCAGTGTCGTACATGATGCCTTTGCCCACGAGACAGACAGGCTGCTGCGAGTCGGCGGCACCGCGATATTCGAGCACTACGAAGCGGGGTTCGTCCACAGAGCCGCGATTGACGGCCAACAGACCGCCCATGCGGAGACTTTCAATCTGCTTTTTGTCCATGACGGTGCAGCTCACGCCGTCGAGGTCGGCGGCTATCGAGGCCAACTCGTCGGCAAAGGCGGCGGCGTTGAGGTCCTGCACAGGCAGATTGACCCACTCGCGGCACCAGAAGATGCGGTTCCAAAGGCGCTGTGCGGCATCGAGCTCATCGGCCTTGAGGTAGAGTTGGTCGATGGCAAGGCCGTTTAGGTGGAAGCGGTCTTTGTTGTAGTAGCGGTCGAAGGAGTAGTCGGCCAAGGTGAGGCCTTCCACGATGGACATCATCTCTTCGGGCAGGGTGCCTTCGGCAGTGATGGCAAGGTCTTCCACCTTGTCGGCTTCCAGCATGGGCAGAAGGTCGGCTGCGCGGCGGCGGAGCATCTCCTGGCATTCGGGAGCCGGTTTCTCGCTATCGAACGAGAGCAGGTAGAGGTGGTAGGGCAAGCGGTCGAAACGGACGATAAAATCCTTTTTCCCGTTGCGGCGTTCGCGGATTATTTCAATCTCTTTGCGCGAAAGAGGCAGGTTGCGTTCGGCGGTTTCGTCGCCATAGAGGAAGAGTAGATCGCCTTCGTGGAGCTTGGCACTTATTTTTTCGAGTCTGTAATTCATGATGATGTATATTTAATATTAAATATGATTTACAAGTATTATTATACGGTTTGTTTTGAGCGCTTCGAGCTGGCGCAAAAATATGTCGCGCGTGGGCTGGTCCATCCAAGCGAGCGGTTCGTCGAGCAACAGTATCGGTGCGTCCGATGCGAGTGCACGCGCCAGCGCAAGGCGCTGCCACTGACCCATGCTGAGTTCCTGCCCGCCGTCGAAGAGGCGTCCGAGCGGAGTGTCGAACCCCTGCGGCAGGCGGTCGACGAAGTCGAGAAGGGGTGCCATCGTCTGTTTGGCGACAGTTCCCATGGAACCGTACTCTATGTTTTCGCGAACCGTGGCGGCATAGCGTGCAAAGTCTTGGAAGAGGACACCTATGCGCGCACGTAGTTCAGCAGGATGGAAGCGGCGGATATCGATGCCGTTGACGAGAACCGCCCCCTGTGCGGGGTCGTAGAGACGCAAAACGAGCCGCAGAACGGTGGTCTTGCCATAGCCGTTCTGGCCCTGTATGTGTGTAATCTCGCCGCGGCGGCACACGAGGTTGAAGTGCGACAGGGCGTCGCGATCGGCACCGGGGTAGCGGAATGTGACGTCGCGCAGTTCCACGGTCTCAATCGTTTCGGGCACAGGCTGAGGCTCGGCCGGCGGCAGTATGGTGGGTCTGAGGTCGAGGAATTCAAAGAGGTTGGCCGCAAAGAGGCGGTTGTCGTAGAGCGCTGCCACCGAAGTGGCAAGGGCGTTGAGCTGAGACTGACCGCGACGGAAAGCCTCGAAGAGCATTACAAACGTACCCACGGTTATTGCAGCGCCGAGGGCTTGATGTATCAGCATGTAGACCACCGCCAGCAAGGCGGCAGCCTCTACGAACGAGCAAAGTATGTCGAGGGTGCCGCGCCGCCGCGAGATGCGCAGCAGACGGCTGGCCAGCGTGCGGCGATGGCCGGTGAAAAGGTTGCGGAAATGGCGCGCCAGTCGGTAGGCTCGAAGCTCGGCAGCGAAGGGGCGCGAGGTGAGCACCGTCCCATAGTAGCCGGTCTGGCGATAGAGCTGTGTGGACGAACGGCGGAAGTTGTAGATAGACCGTGCCTTGTACAGCCTGACAAGGAACGACGGCACCACGGCCACAACCATCACCGGAATAACCCACGGCGACCATGCGCCAAGCATACCCACAATACCGACCAGCATGACGGCGGCTCCGCCGAAAGCCATGAAACTGTTCATAATCTGCATCGGGCGCGATGTGGCTTCCTGCTGCGCGCGGTGCAGGGTGTCGTGGAATTCGGGGGTGTCGTAGTAGCCAAGGTCGAGGCTTGCCGCATGATTCTGCATGACGGAGGTGGTGTAGTCTATCAAACGCTGGCTCAGTATGTCGCTGTTGATGGCGTTGAGGGCCGATATGATGCGGCCCAGCAGGAATATGCCCACAAAGGCAATGAGCAGTGTGGATATAGGCACTGCCACTTGAGACGCCGAACCCGTGGCCGCGGCAGTGACCGCATCGACCAACAGTTTCAATATATAGAGGTTGGCCAGCGGCAGAAGGCTCTGGAGAAAGACATAGACGATGCGCAGCCAGAACGACCTGCGGCTGCAACGACGCACCATCATAAGAGCTTTCCAGAGATGTTTCATAGTATCTTTATTCTTTTGACGACATTGCCGCCGAGCTGTTCGTTGAGCTTGAGGCGGAGACTTTCGCGTCGTATCATCATTTCGTGTTTCAGAGCTGCAGCGGCAAAGCGCAGGGTGAGCTGCCCGTCGCGGAAGCGGAAGAGCGACGTCAGCTTGTAGATGAGGTCGCCGCTGAGGTAGCGGTAGGCCCGTTGCACTTCGACCTCGGAGGCAAACTCCGCCATATCCAGCTGCTTGAAGAGCCGGGTGATGTAGTAGTCTAATGGGCGGTCGGGCTGCATCTTTCTCTGTATTTTTTCCCTTTTAGAACGTTAGTTGTTAGTGGTTACCGTGCCGCCGTCGACTGTGAAGAGGCGGTGGGTCAGGCCTGGCAGGTCGTCGATGATGGCCTGCACACGTCCCGGCTGCGTGTCGGTGAGCAGCACCTGTCCGAAATGCTGGCTGCCGACAAGGGCTATAAGCTGGCGTATGCGCTCAAGGTCAAGCTTGTCGAAGATGTCGTCGAGCAGCAGGATGGGCTTCTCGCCGCAATGGTTCTCGATGTATTCGAATTGCGCCAGCTTGAGCGCCAGGGCGAAGGTCTTCTGCTGCCCCTGCGAACCGAACCGCTTGACGGGCATGTCGGGACCGAGCATGAAGTGGAAGTCGTCTTTGTGCGGCCCGGCATTGGTGTACTGCGAGAACTTGTCGGCCTGGCGACAGTCGATCAGCTGCTGCAAGAGCGGTGTGTCCGACGGGCGGTAGTCTATGGTGCCCGGCTCGTCGGCCGAGGCTATGTGGCTGTAGTAGCGGCGGAATATGGGCTCGAAGTCGGCCACAAACCGCCGGCGGGCGTCGAGTATCGGGTCGCCATGGATGCAGAGCTGCTCGTCCCACACAGAGAGCATCGACTCGTCGAAGAGGCGGTCTTCCCACATCTGTTTCAGCAGCTTGTTGCGCTGCTCCACGGCCTTGGCGTAGTGTATCAGGTGGTCGAGGTAGGCATGGTCGGTCTGCGACACAACGCCGTCGACAAACTTGCGTCTCACATCGCTGCCGCCGGTGATAATCTGCTGATCCGACGGAGAAATCATCACCAACGGAATGCGGCCTATGTGCTCGCTCAACGTGCGGCAGGGCTTCTTGGCCCAGCGCATCTCCTTGCCCTTGCCCCGGCGCACGATGCACGAGGCCTGGTCGGAGCCGTAGTGGCCATGTACGGCAAAGAACTCCTCGCCGAGACGTATGTTCTGGCTGTCGACCGGATTGAAGTAGCTCTTGCAGAACGAGAGATAGTAGACGGCGTCGAGCAGGTTGGTCTTGCCTGCGCCGTTGTTGCCCACAAAGCAGTTGAGGCCCTCGCAGAGGGCCACATCGGCCTCGGCATAGTTCTTGAAGTTGGTGAGTGTCAGTCGGTCGAGATTCATCTGATTATGCTTTGCTTTATGTCTTCCATGAGCCAGCGGGGCGTCGAGGTGGCACCGCTGACGCCCACACGGGTGGCGCCTTCGAGCCATTCGGGCCTCACCTCGGCGGCCGACCCTATGAGGTGGGTGCGGGGCTGCACCTTGCGGCAGTATTCGTAGAGGTAGTGTCCGTTGCTGCTGTTGGCGCCGGCGGCAAAGAGGAGCACATCGACCGAACGGGCGAAGTCTTCCAGCTGCCTGGCGCGACCGGCAACACGGTTGCAGACGGTGTCGTAGGCCACAAAGTCTGTAGGCCGGTGGGCTTCGATATTGGCTATGAGCTCGCGGTAGTCTTCGCGGCTCTTGGTGGTCTGCGAATAGAGGCGTATGGGGCGGCCGAAGTCTATGGCCGAAAGGTCGTCTGGGCGGCTGACGATGACGGCGGTGTCGTCGGTCTGGCCGCTGAGGCCCGTAACCTCGGCGTGTCCGGGTTTGCCGAAGATGACAATCTGTCCGCCCACGGGGCGCATCTCCTCGTAGCCGCGGCGTATGCGGCCCTGCAGGGCCAGCACTATCGGGCATGTGGCGTCGACCAGGTGGATGCCCCGCTCGGTGGCGGTGCGGTAGGTCGAGGGCGGCTCGCCATGGGCGCGTATGAGCACCTTGGCCCCGCTCAGCCTGCCGAAGGCCTCGTGGTCTATAACCTCCAATCCCTTGCCGCGCAGGCGCTCCACCTCGGCGCTGTTGTGCACTATGTCGCCCAGGCAGTAGAGCGACCCCTCGCGGGCAAGCTCCTCCTCGGCGGCGCCGATGGCCTTGACCACTCCGAAGCAGTAGCCGGCATTCTCGTCAATCAGCACTTCCATAGGCTCAACTCATGCTTTGATTCTCCTGACGTGCCTGTTCGAGCACATCTTCGTACTCTTCGGGCGTCAGGTCGTTGAAGAAGTAATACACGGGGTCTACCTTCTTGCCGTTGAGTATGACCTCGTAGTGCAGGTGCGAGCCGCTCGACATGCCGGTGCTGCCCACGGTGCCAATCTGCTCGCCGCGCTTTACGCGCTGTCCGGGGCGCACCTTCACTGATGCCATGTGGGCGTAGAGGGTCTGGAAGCCGTAGCCGTGGTCTATCACCGCCACGATGCCGTAGCCGCCGTAGCCCTGCGGGTTGCGTGCCGCCACCCGCACCACACCGTTGCCGGTGGCGTAGACTGGCGTGCCGTGGCGGGCGGTCATGTCGATGCCCGAATGCAGGCGGCGGTACTTGAGTATCGGGTGGAACCGCATGCCGTAGCCGCTGACAACCTTGCACAGGTTCTTGGCCACGGGCATGATGGCCGGCATCGAGGCCATGCGCTCGCTCTTGCTGCGGGCCATGTCGTAGATCTCGTCGAGTGAGCGCGACTCCACATAGAGGCGCTTGCTGAGGTCGTCGACGCGGCGCGTGGTGTTCTTGAGCAGTTCGCCGTCGGCCAGGCCGTCGAATTCGGCGTAGCGCTCCACCCCGCCGATGCCGCTGTGGCGCTCGGCGTCGCTCACGGGCTCAGACTCGAAGATGGTGCGGTAGAGCACGTCGTCGCGCTCCTCGAGGTCTTCGAGCACCTTCTCGGCACGCTCCACACGCTCGTTGAGCAGGCGCGTCTGGCGCTTGTACTGGCTCAGCTCGCGCTGCATGGCCCGCTCCTTGGGCGAGGCCATGAACTGCAGCCCCACTATGACTATCACCACACCGAGCACCACACCGAAGAGCACATTGAAGCTGATGCGCTTCACGCGGTCGCGCAACGACACGAAGACCTTCTCGTACCTGAGGGTATGAGGGTTGAAGCGGTAGGTATGTCGTTGCGTCTTCTTCATTGCAGTTCGCGCAGGCGGTCGTAGGCTCCGATAAAGTGCATCACGGGACGCACGTGGTTAAAGTACCAGGTGAGGTCCAACTCGGGTATGCGCACCATGCTGGCGGCGTCGCCCAGGCGGCTGCTGATGACCTCGACGGTCTCTTCGATGGCCAGCTCCTGACACACGATGGTGAGGTTCTTGATGGGCACCACGTCGAAATCGACAGAGCTGCGCGACACCAGTATGCACGTGGGCAGCAGGTAGTAGCTCACCCCTTTCGAATCGCGCATGATGGGTATGAAGGTCTTCGAGCGTATGAAATCGAAGATGCCGAGGTCGAAATAGACCTGCATATACTTCTCGCGCGTTGACTCGTTGAAGTGCCAGATGCGGCGGCAGGCGGCCACGGCGCTGAACTTCTCGACCAGGTCGAGGTAGGCCTCGTACTGCTCGGGCGTGCAGGAGTTCTCCAAGTGCAGCTCCACGGCGTTCATGTCGTTCTCCAGCTGGCTGATCTTGCCCTTGTAGTGGCTCAGCACGCTGACGAGGAACTTGTTGCTGCGATGGCCCATCTTGTTCTTGATGCCGCGCACGATGCGCTCTATGCGCTCCTCGTTGCGGCCGATGGAGAGGGCGTTGACGTAGCTGTCGAGTATCTGGCGTTTCATGTGGCCGTCGGCCTGCGACAGCGCCACGCGGGCGCGCCCAAGCTCTTTGTTGTAGCTGGGCTCGAGCCCCATCAGCATGGTCCAGTAGGTCTGTTTCTGCTTTTTCTGATATTTGCGCACAAACTCGTGGTAGCTGTGGCTCTCGCTCTCGCGCTCGATGAAACCCGTGCCGGGCACCCCGGTGTTGATGTAGCGGTGACCGGTGTAGCGCTGCTCGCCCGAGTCGCGCACGCCGAAGTCGGTATAGTAGAAGTGGTTAGACAGTTTGATGTAAAGGCCCTCTGTGACCTTGACGCGCTTGTAAGGGAATATGTTCATCTTCGTTTAGTTATTTGTTCCTTGTTTCTACATTCAACCATGTATGGCCTCGCCGTGGGCGGCCTCGAGGGCTTCCATCACGGCCTCGCTCATGGTGGGATGCGGATGTATGGCCTGCGCCACCTGGCGGGCGGTGAGGCCCTGCTCGCGGGCGGCCACGATTTCGGCTATCATCTCGGTGACGTTGTCGCCGCACATGTGGCAGCCGAGTATCTCGTCGCTCTTGGCGTCGACCACCACCTTCACAAATCCGTCGGTGTTGCCGGCGGCGGTGGCTTTGCCGCTGGCCTTGAAGAAGAATTTGCCCACCTTGACCTCGTGTCCGGCCTCGACGGCTTTCTTCTCGCTCAGGCCCACGCTGGCCACCTCGGGGCTGGTATAGGTGCAGCCCGGCACATTGGCGTAGTTCACCTTCACGGCCTCGCCCTTCACTATGTGCTCCACGCAGCACACGGCTTCCTTCGAAGCCACGTGCGCCAGGGCCGGCCCGTGCACCACGTCGCCGATGGCATAGTAGCCCGGCACATTGGTGCGGTAGTAGTCGTCCACCTCAATCTTGCCGCGCTCGTACTTGATGCCCGTCTCGTCGAGGCCCAGGTTCTCCAGGTTGGTCACCACGCCCACGGCGCTCAGCACCACGTCCACGTCGACCACCGTCTCGGTGTTCTTCTTCAGGTCCTTGACCGTCACGTGGCACACCTCGCCCTCGATGTCCACCTTCTCCACCGAGCAGCTGGGCATCACCTTCATGCCCATCTTGCGGAAGCTGCGGCTCATCTGGGCGGCCACCTCCTCGTCCTCGTTGGGCAGTATCTGGGGCATGAACTCCACCAGCGTCACCTGCGTGCCAATGCTCTGGTAGAAGTAGGCAAACTCGCTGCCAATGGCGCCGCTGCCGCACACCAGCATCCGCTGCGGCTGCTCGCGCAGGGTCATGGCCTCGCGGTAGCCTATGATGCGGCGGCCGTCCTGCGGCATGGCCGGCATCACGCGGCTGCGCGCTCCGGTGGCAATCACTATGTGGTCGGCCTCATACTCGGTGCCGTCCACACTCACAATGTGGTTCGGACACACCTTGGCCGTGCCCATAATCACATCCACATTGTTCTTCTTCAGCAGGAATTCCACACCCTTGTTCATCGTCTGGGCCACTCCGCGCGAGCGGTCCACCATGGCGTTCAGGTCGGCCTCCACGCCCTCGGCTTTCACACCATACACGGCGGCATGCTTGGCATAGTTGAACGCCTGTGCGCTCTTCATCAGGGCCTTGGTCGGTATGCAGCCCCAGTTGAGGCAGATGCCGCCCAGGTTTTCGCGTTCCACAACGGCGGTCTTCAGGCCCAGCTGGGCACCCTTCACGGCAGCCACATAGCCTCCCGGGCCGCTGCCGACAACAATCAAATCGTATTTCATAGTCTGTTATATTGTCTTTTACGTGATTATTATAGTATATAAAACAAAATGCAAAGATATGCATTTTTTTCGAAACCGCCAAGAACTTTTTTCATTTTCGTCCAATATTCGCCCCCGGCCGCACAAAAGCCACACCAAAACAGCACCCAAACCACACCCTAACCGCCCGTCGCCCCAC
>JAZNSV010000194.1:0-6736 GCA_045591485.1 Bacteroidales bacterium
CCGTCGTCGAGCACCTGCAGCAGCACGTTGAATACGTCGGGATGCGCCTTCTCTATCTCGTCGAGCAGCACGATGGAGTAGGGCTTGCGGCGCACGCGCTCGGTCAGCTGGCCGCCCTCTTCGTAGCCTACGTATCCCGGAGGCGCACCTATCAAGCGGCTGACGGCGAATTTCTCCATGTATTCGCTCATGTCGATGCGTATCATCGATGCCTCGCTGTCGAAAAGGTATTTGGCCAGTATTTTGGTCAGATAGGTCTTGCCGACGCCCGTCGGACCCAGGAAGAGGAAGCTTCCGATGGGACGGTTGGGGTCTTTCAGTCCGGCACGGTTGCGTCGTATGGCTTTGGCGATTTGGCCTATGGCTTCGTCTTGACCCACCACCGAGCCGCGTAGCTCGTTTTCCATCGAGAGCAGACGGCCCTGCTCGCTCTCGGCAATGCGCTCCACCGGCACGCCGGTCATCATGGCCACCACGGCGGCCACGTCCTGCGCACCGACGGTCACACGGCGTTCGCGCTCGTCGGTCTCCCACTGGCGCTTCATGTCGGCAAGCTTGGCCCGCAGGTCGCGCTCCTGGTCGCGGTATTGTGCCGCCTCGCTGTAGCGCTTGTCTGACAGAACCTCTTTCTTCTTGGCCTCTACATCGGCTACCTCTTTTTCGAGAGTCACTATCTCATCGGGCACTCGCACGTTGGCTATGCGCACGCGGGCGCCAGCCTCGTCGAGGGCATCGATGGCCTTGTCGGGCTGCAAGCGGTCGCTAACATAGCGCTCGGTCAGCGACACACAGGCTTCCAAGGCCTCGTCGCTGAAGCGAACCATGTGGTGGTCTTCGTATTTGTCTTTGATGTTCTGCAGTATCTCGAGGGTCTCCTCGGGGGTGGCAGGCTCTACAAGCACCTTCTGGAATCGGCGCTCCAGGGCGGTGTCTTTCTCTATGTATTGGCGGTACTCGTCGAGGGTGGTGGTGCCTATGCATTGTAGGGTACCCCGCGAGAGGGCCGGCTTGAACATGTTGCTGGCGTCGAGCGAGCCGCTGGCCGAACCGGCACCCACAATGGTGTGTATCTCGTCAATGAAGATGATGATTTCGGGGTGCTGCTCCAATTCGTTGATGATGGCTTTCATGCGCTCTTCAAACTGGCCGCGGTATTTGGTGCCTGCCACGAGGCTGGCCAGGTCGAGACTCATAAGGCGCTTGCCGTAGAGGGTGCGTGGCACGTTGCCTTCGGCGATCCGCAAAGCCAGACCTTCGGCTATGGCACTCTTGCCTACGCCGCTTTCACCTATCAGTATGGGATTGTTTTTCTTGCGACGGCTGAGAATCTGGGCTATGCGGTCCATCTCCTTGGTGCGGCCCACGATGGGGTCGAGCTTGCCCTCTTCGGCCAGCTTGGTAAGGTCGCGGCCGAAGTTCTCCAGTGCCGGAGTGCCACTCTTGCCCTTGGCGGGTTTCGTTTTTGCGTTGCTCAGTTCGAGGTCGGGGTCGGCAAAGGGGTCGTCGTTGTCGTCCTCGCTGGTCTGCGCACTGAAGTCGGGCAGCTGTGTGTCGGCGGCGGCGTCTTGACTGGCCTGTCCGCGCACCACCTTCGCAAAGCGCGCATAGTCGACGCCGGCTTTCTGCAGCAGGTTGCTCACCAGGTTGTCGCCTTCCTGCAGAATGGCCAGGATGATGTGGTAGGTATGTATCTCGGATGCCTTGAGCTTGATACTTTCCAGGTAGCTAAGGCGTAGCACCTTCTCGGTCTGTCGCAGCATGGGTATCTCGCTGTCGGAAGCATAGCGTATGTCGGCACTGGCCTGACTTACGTGGCGCTCCAGACGCTCCTTAACGTCGTTGCAGTCGACCCCGAGGGCGGCCAGCATGGCCAGTGCCGAGCTCTCCGGCACTCGCATCATGCCGAGGAAGAGGTGCTCCACACCGATGCCGCCGTTCTTGAGGCGCATGGCTTCGTCGCGACTGAAGTTGGTGGTTTTCCGAGTGTTTTCGGTTACGTTGGCGTCCATTGATTGTCCTTTCTTGTATTGGTTTGTTTGTGCAAGCCTTTTTGTTGGTTCGCGGTGCAAAATTACTACAAATAAATCATCTACAATTTCCGTGCCAGTTTTTTTTCTTAACAACTGTATGTGAATAGCTGAATTGTTCACTGACCGCATTTGCCGTGCTTGGGTGATGTGTTTAACCAAAATCGGTCATCAGGGTTAATGTCAGATTAGTATTTGTTTCGGGCAGATTGGCTGTATCGCTGTCGAAGGCGTAGCAGGCTACGGCGAGACGGGGATGTGGTCAAGATGCCGAAAGAAATGCTGAGGTGACATAAACAGACCTGAAAATGACGAGATTGATTGAAATGTCGGTCTAATGACCGATTTTGGTTAAAAAAAAGTTGATAAAGACAGGCGTTTTTTACTGTGGTTTAAAGTTTTTTTCGTATCTTTGTCTTTTGGCATGCGTAAAGTGTGTCCATATAAATAAATGGAAAACAATAATATAATAATAAAGGACTGATGGTTTCAGACAATGAAAAAATCACAAGGGTCGATATAGAGACCACAATGAAGACGGCCTACATCGACTATGCTATGTCCGTCATCGTCGCCAGAGCCCTGCCCGATGTACGCGACGGCTTCAAGCCTGTGCACCGCCGCATCCTCTACTCGATGAACGAGAACGGCATCCTCTACAACACCCCCACCAAGAAGTCGGCCCGCATCGTCGGCGACGTCATGGGTAAGTATCACCCCCACGGCGACTCGTCGATATATGGTGCTCTCGTACGTCTGGCTCAGGACTGGTCTATGCGTTATACCTTGGTCGACGGTCAGGGCAACTTCGGTTCTATCGACGGCGACTCGCCCGCAGCTATGCGCTACACAGAGGCTCGCCTCAAACAGATAAGCAACGAATTGGTGGCCGATATCGACAAGAACACCGTCGATATGATGCCCACCTACGATAACGAGGGTCAAGAGCCTACGGTGCTGCCCGCTAAAATTCCCAACCTGCTGGTCAACGGCTCCAACCGCATCGCTGTGGGTATGGCTACCAATATGCCGACCCACAACCTCAGCGAGTGCCTCGACGGCTGCATGGCCTATATCGACAATACCGATATCTCTATCGAGGAACTGATGCAGTATGTCAAGGCCCCCGATTTCCCGCTGGGTGGCATCATCTATGGCTACAACGGAGTGCGTGAAGCCTATATGACTGGCCGCGGCAGCATCATCATTCGCGCCATCACCGAGATTGAAGAGGACGCCAAAGGCCGCAACCTTATCGTGGCATCCACAATTCCCTACGGCGTCAATAAAGCCGAGATGATCAAGAAGACCGCCAACCTTGTCAAGGAAGGCAAGATTGAAGGCATCACCGACATCCGCGACGAGAGCGACAAGGACGGCATCCGCGTCGTCTATGTTCTGCGCCACGACGTGGTGCCCAACGTCATCCTGAACAAGCTCTTCCAGCTCACCGAACTGCAGAGCAGCTTCGCCGTCAACAATATCGCTCTTGTGCATGGTCGTCCTCGTCTGCTCAACCTCAAGGAGCTTATCTCCTATTTCGTCGAGCACCGCGAAGAGGTGGTTACACGCCGCACTCAGTTCGAGATGGACGAGGCTATGAAACGCGCCCATATCCTCGAAGGTCTGCTCCGCGCCATCGACATCATCGACGAGATAGTGGCCCTCATACGCGCCAGCAAGACCCCCGACGAAGCCCGTCAAGGACTGATGGACCGCTATCAGTTCAGCGAGCTGCAGGCTCGCGCCATCGTCGATATGCGCCTCGCCCAGCTCACAGGTCTGCAGCATCAGAAACTGCAGGACGAGTACGACGAGAAGATGCGCTTCATCGAGCGCTGCAAGGAAATCCTCGGCGACCACAACGTGCTGATGCAGGTCATCAAGCAGGAGTTCCAGGAACTGAAGGAAAAGTACGGCGACGAACGCCGCACCATAATCAAATACGATGCTGCCGGTTTCCGTGTCGAAGACACTATCCCCGACGATCAGGTGGTCATTACCATCAGCCACAAGGGCTATATCAAACGCACCGCTTTGGCCGAATACCGCACGCAGAGCCGCGGTGGCGTCGGCGCCAAGGGCAGTGCCGTACGCAGCGAGGATTTCGTCGAGCATATCTTCACCTGCACCAACCACAATTACCTGCTCTTCTTCACCGAGCAGGGCCGCTGCTACTGGATGCGCGCATTCGAGGTGCCCGAGGGCGAGAAGAACAGCAAGGGCCGTCCCATCCTCAACTGCATCAATATCGACCCCAACGACAAGGTGAAGGCCTATGTTAATGTCGAGACGCTCAGCGATCCCGAATACGTCGGCAACCACTATATCGTCATGTGTACCCGAAACGGTATCGTCAAGAAGACCACCCTCGAGGCTTACTCGCGTCCGCGCACCAACGGTATCATCGCCGTGGGCATCCGCGAAGGCGACGAGTTGCTCACCGCACGACTCACCGACGGCGAGAGCTATATGCTCATTGCCTCGAAGAAGGGCAAGGTGATGATTTGCCCGGAGAAGGAGTTCCGCACCATGGGTCGCGGTGCTTCGGGCGTCAAGGGTATGGACCTCGACGGCGACGACGATGCCGCTATCGACATGCTCTGTCTCCCCTCGGAAGACGAAAACCTGCTCGTGGTCACCGAACATGGCTACGGCAAACGCTCGGAGCTGAAGGACTACCGCGCTACGATTCACCGCGGCGGCAAGGGCGTCAAAGCTATGCAGATCACAGAAAAAACTGGCTCGCTGGTGGCTGTGACCAACGTGACCGACGACCACGACCTGATGATTATCAACCGTAGCGGCATAACCATCCGCATGAAGGTCAGCGACCTGCGTGTGCTGGGACGCGCTACCCAGGGCGTAAAACTCATCGACCTGCGCGGCAAGGATTATATAGCCTCTATCACGAAGGTGCCTACCGACGACACCGAGGATGAACAGGCCGGACTGAACGCCGATGGAACCACTTCAGACGAAAATATTGCACCCGAATGCAATAATGATGTCGAAAGTGGTACTAATACAGAAAACAACGAAGAATAAACCCTCAAACAAATAATGTTATGAAACTGAAGAAAATTGGCATGATTGTGGTCCTCACGGCTTTCGCCGCAAGTGCAAGCGCTCAGGCAGTCAACGTGCAGAGCGCCATTCAGGACCTCAAGAAGAACTACCTCAAGAAGGCAAAGACCGAGATCGACGCCGCCTGCGAACACGACGGCACGAAGGACGATGCCAAGACTTGGTGCTACAAAGGCCTCATCTATAGCCGTATTGGCGGCGAGGCTTCGAATCCTAAATCTAAGTTCAAAGACCTGGCACCCGACTGGGCCGAGCAGGCTTATGCCGCCGCCCTCGAGTGCAAACGCCTCGACACGAAGAACGAGTTCGCCAACGAGAATAACTCTGTGTTCCGCTTTGTCGGCAACGAGTATTATTCACGTGCCACCGACTGCTACAGCAATAAGAAGTTCACTGAGGCACAACAGTTCGCCGACAAGGCCGTCGAGATGTTCAACAACAGCGGCGACGGCAAATTCGCTGGCGAATGCATGTATATCGCCGGTATCAGCGCCAAGGCCAACAACGACAACGAAGGTGTAAAGAAGTATTTCAACAACCTTATCCGCAAACGCACCGACAAGCAGTATGTCTACCGCACCCTGTTCGACCTCTATAAGAATGAGGGCGACAAGGCCAGCGCTATGAAGATTGCAAACAGCTTCCTGAAGAACCGTAAGGACGACTACAACGCCTACCTTCTTATGGCAGAAGGCTATCTGCTGAACGAGAACCTCGAAAAGGGTAAGGAGATGATCAACAACGCCCTTGAGAAGACAAAAGATTCTATCCACATCTACCCGAAGCTGCTCAGCAGTGCCGCCGCCCTGCTCGAAATGACACAGGATTATGAGGGCGCTGAAGCTAAGTATCATGAGTCGCTCAGCCTGGTACCCACTCAGTTCGAAGCCAACTTCGGCATGGGTAAGATGATTTTCAACCGCGCTGTCGACAAACTGGACGCCGCCAACGCTGTGCCGCCGGACGATGAGACAGGCCTCTACGACAAGCTGCTCGGCGAGAGCAACGAGTTCTTCCGCCAGTCGATCCAGTATTTCTCCTCCGCAGTAAACTTCATCGACGCCCTGCCGTCGACTCAGAAGGATATGCAGCGCGCCAACCTCTTCAACTGCCTTTCGGCTCTGAAGACGGTCTACGCACGCCTCGAGATGTACGACGAGCTCAAGGCTGTCAATGCCCGCATGGACGAAATCCAGAAGCAGAATTAATCCCTACCAACACAGGAGGGTGTTCCAAAGGTCAGAAAGCCCGATACGGGCGATAGTCTTTAGCCGTGGGCGTAAGCCCACGGAATCGAATAGGATACAATCCCAGAGCCCTGAAAGGGCGACACTGAATCGATTGCCAATGTGTCGCCCTTTCAGGGCTCTTAATTTCATCGCTAAATTTTCCGGGGGGCTGATGTCTCGGCTTTTCGCTGTCGTACCTTCGGGGACTTATGCCCCCCCCTAAATTCCAGTTACAAGTGCAACACTGAGTAGAAAAAAGAGCACCAAAAATTTGGTACTCTCAGGTAAAGTGACTACTTTTGTGTTGTCTATGGAAAAATATAAACACCTTACCAAAGAGCAAAGATACACAATTTCTGCGTGTCTGAGAAAAAAAATGTCGCTGTCGAAGAT
>JAZNSV010000195.1:0-1982 GCA_045591485.1 Bacteroidales bacterium
GATGTATCGTTGATATGCACTACCGGATAGGACGAAAATAGCACGGAAATGGCTCTTTGAGGCCTATTTTTAACAATTATTTTGTTAAAAGTCGCAATGCACCCTAGCCCATGCCGCCAGCTTTCGACACCGGGCGGTTGATAACTTTTTAACAAAAATGCGGCACTATTTTAAAATATATACGTATCTTTGCATCATCAAACAGTGACCTATGGAGAGACCGGACATAAACACAATCAAAGAGAATTTTATTGACGTCGAGCAGATGATCGGCTCGAAGGGCGTGAAGGTGCCAAAGTGGGCCATCCGCCTGATAGAAAAGATATTGCATGTACCTGAGTTGAACCGCGGCATATACCTGAACCGCGAATATTTCGGGCTCGACTTCGTGTACAAGTTCCTCGAAGGACACGACCCGCAGGACCTTGGCATCACCATAAAATCCATCGGTGCGGAGAACATTCCGACCGAAGGCTACCCGATGGTGGCGGGCAACCACCCGCTGGGCGGCCCCGACGGGCTGGCGCTGATGGGCGCCGTGGGACATGTGAGAAAGGACATACAGTTTCCGGTCAACGACTTCCTGCTCTACCTGCCCGGCCTGCGCGAGCTGTTCATACCCATCGACAAGGTGAACCGCACCCGCGCCCTGGCCAGCCTCGAAGAGGCCTTCGCAGGCGAATTCGCCCTGCTCTATTTCCCGGCCGGAGCCTGCTCGCGCCGCCAGAAGGGCGAAATCAAAGATCTGGAGTGGAAGCCCACGTTCATCAAGAAATGCGTCCGCTACCACCGCGACCTCGTGCCGGTATTCACCGACGCGCGCAACCGCAACAGCTTCTACAACCTGGCCAACCTGCGCAAATGGCTCGGCATCAAATTCAACTTCGAGATGGCACTGCTGCCGGCCGAGATGTTTGCCCAGCGCGGCAAGACCTTCACCATCACCTTCGGCAAGCCGATTCCGTGGCAGACCTTCGACAAACGCCACACCCCGGCCGAATGGGCCCAAATGGTGAAAGACCACGTATACCGACTGAAAGACAACCCGAACGAAGAGTTCAAAGCATAGAGACCAACCGTTATGCCAGACCTTAGCTACATAATTCCCCCGGTCGACCGCGAGCTGATAAAGAAAGAGCTCAAGCAGAAGCACTTCCTGCGCAAGACCAACCGCGGCAACAAAGAGATATACATCACCACGGCGCACCTCTCGCCCAACATCATGCGCGAGATAGGGCGGCTGCGCGAGCTGAGCTACGCCACCGACGGCGGCGGCACAGGCCGCGAGGTGGACATCGACGAATACGACAATCTGCCCGACCCCTACTGCTGCAAGCAGCTCTTCGTGTGGAGCCCCGAAGACGAGGAGATTATCGGCGGCTACCGCTTCATACACGGCACCAACATGATGCGCCGCGCCGACGGCAGCATAGCCACACCCACGGCGCAGCACTTCCAGCTCAGCGAGCAGTTCATCAACGACTACCTGCCCTACACCGTGGAGCTCGGACGAGCCTTCGTGCAGCCCAAATACCAGCCCAGCCAGAACCTGAGCAAAGGCATCTACAGCCTCGACAACCTCTGGGACGGCCTCGGCACCCTGGCACTCGAGATACCCGAGACGCTCTACTTCCTCGGCAAGGTGACCATATACAACGACATGGACCGCATGGCGCGCGACATGATACTCTTCTTCTACCAGAAATACTTCCCCGACCGCGACGGCCTCATCTGGCCATTCGAGCCGCTGAAGATAGAAAACGACTACAACGAGCTGGTGCGCCTCTTCAACGGGCGCAACTACAAGGAAGACTACCAGATACTGCAGCGCGCCGTACGCGCCCGCGGATGCACCGTGCCGGCCCTGGTGAGCGCCTACATGAACCTCTCGCCGTCGATGCGCTACTTCGGCGCCTGCGTCGACCACGGTCTGCCGCTGACGAGCGACATCGGCATCCTCATCACCATCAGCGACATCAACG
>JAZNSV010000196.1:0-6605 GCA_045591485.1 Bacteroidales bacterium
CACGGCTAATGTGGTGCCGCCGCTAACGCGGCTGGTCGGTGGTTTTGCGTCTGTAGAGACGCGGCGTGCCGCGTCTGGATTTGTCTGATTACGTGGGGCGCTTCGCTCAAAATTACAAAAAAATTATTTTCAAAATTTTTCCTTTAGAATTTTCTTATAATTTTGAGGCCGCAGGCCGACCAAAAATGAATGGCCTGTGGGCAGAGGCGTGAGGGTGACCCGTAAATGTCCACGGTGGTTGGGGGCAAAAGAAACAACATCCTATGCCCCTCCGGGGCGTATAAAAACAAACCAATCGTCGGTTTCGGGGGCGATGCCCCCGCCTAAGTTCTTGCACCCCTGACGGGGTGTTGCCACTGACGCGGATGTTTAGTGGAAAGTGGACAGTTGCCGCACCCGGAACACTTAGAAATTAGAATTTAGAAATTCATTGTGTCCACGTCTACCGGCGGCGGCGGTCTGGCCGGGCGATGTTGTTTTTTTGCATTTTCATTGGCTGGGTGTTTTTGTCCCTTGGCGCATTGGTTTGTGTGTGTGGTATTTTGAGGGCGTAGGTTCTTCTATGCTTCTTCTGCGCTACTTCAATAATTTTTTTCACTTTTGCACAATAATACGCCCGTTGTTGCGTTACTCATTGCAAAGAAAAAACCGAACGGATTATGGCAAAGATAGCACAAGGAATCGGCGGGCCGCTGAGCGGACGTGTGGGTCCGGTGGTGGGCTACATGTGGAAGCACCGCGCCTGCCTGCGGGCGTTGCCGCAACACTTCAACTATCCCAACACCGCGAGCCAGCGGCAGCAGCGCGACTGGTTTGTGAGCATGGTGCGCTTCGCTTCGCGCGCCAAGGAGGCGCTGCGTCTGGGCTTGCGCCTGCAGGCCGACGAGGCCGGCATGACCGAGGGCAACTATTTTGTGCTGCACAACAAGCAGTGTTTTCGTCGTTCGGGCGACGGTGTGGAGGTCGACTACGCGCAGCTGCGCCTATCTGAGGGGCATGCGGCCGACGTCTACTTCCGCGAGGCGCGCTTCGACGCGGGCGAGGTGGTGAGCGTTGAGTTTGAGAAGAACGGCCTTTTGGGCCGCGCCTCGGGCGACGACCGCGTCTACCTCTTCGTCTATGCTCCGGCCTTTGCCGACGGATTGCTGTCGGCCCCGGCCGAGAGGCGCAGCAGGCGCATAAGCGTCAGCCTTCCGGCAGAGTGGGCTGGTTCTGTAGTGCATATCTATGGTTTTGTGGTCGACCGCAACGGTCGTGCATCCAACAGCACATATATAGGCGAGGGTCGCGTGAACCACTACGACGACCGTTCGCGCTACCGCAAGGAAGATGCAGTGTGGCAAGAGTTTGTCGACATAGTGTCGTCGAGCCGTGGCGTTGCTTCGGGAGCTGAGTCTGCCGTCGATGCCGATGCCGGAAGCGGCGCCGCCGTGCCGGCGGCGCCGCACAACGACGGCAGCTCCGGATTCATGTGATAGATGTGCCCTTCGCTCTGCATCAGCCGACCGCTAAAAACCATTGCCAGGGCATGGTTTTGTGGGTGTTTTATGTCTGTCGGCGAGGGCTTTCGATAAAAAAGTGTTGTGCTGTATATAGCTGATAGTGTGTGTGGTAGTTTCTTTTTTGTGATGTTGTGGCAAAAAATATTTTGCCAGTTTGCGAAAAAGTTGTACTTTTGCACTTCGATTTTGAGGCCGCAAGGCGTCGGAACACGATGACTCAGTAGCTCAGCAGGTAGAGCACAACACTTTTAATGTTGGGGTCCTGGGTTCGAGCCCCAGCTGGGTCACCAGACAACAAAATGAATGAGAAACCGGATGCAAGAGTCCGGTTTTTTTGTACCGATGCGCAAGTGCATAATGCTGATAGTATGGTGTATGGCCATGGCGCTGCCCGTTGCCGCGCAGCAGAGCGACGAGCAGATGGCGGCCTATTACTTCGACCGCGCCGAGTATGCCCAGGCGGCACAGATCTATGAGGGCCTCTACCAGCGTTCGAGCTTAAAATACTATTATCAGCGTTTGCTGCGCTCCTACCTTGAGATGGGCAATTACCGTGATGCGCACCGCCTTGTGGAGCGGCGCATCAAGGCCAATCCGAGAGACCTCTATCTGCGTGTTGACGAGGGTGGCGTGTATGCCCGCCAGAAGCAGGACAAGAAAGCCGCCAAGTGCTACGACCGCGCCATCGAGGCCATCACTGCCAACCTGCAGCCGGTGCCCGAGTTGGCGCAGGCTTTTCTGGCTGCCGGGCGCACCGACTATGCTGCGCGCACCTATCTGGCTGCGCGGCAGAAGACCCGCAACCGCCAGCTCTACTTTCAGGAGCTGGTGGGTGTCTATCAGCAGGCTGGCGACTACGAAGCCATGACGCAGGAGTATTTCGACCTGCTCGACAACTATCCCGGCATGATGAGGAGTGTGCAGGTGTCGATGCAGCGAGCGCTGCAGGAGGCGCCCGACGGGCGCTTGGCCGAGGGGGTGCGTGCCGCGCTGGTGGGCCGTGTGCAGGAGCATCCCGAGAACAAGAACTACCTGGAGATGATGATATGGTTTGCGCTGCAGCAGAACGACTTCGGCTTTGCTCTTGAGCAGGCCGAGGCCGTAGATGTGCGCTTTGCCGACATGAAGGCCGAGCCTGTGATGCGGGTGGCCCGTATAGCGCAGAGCAACGGAGCCCTCGACGTGGCCGCCGAGGGCTATGCCTACGTGCAGCGCAAGGGTCCGGACCATCCGTACTACTTCGAGAGCCGTGTGGGCGAGCTGGAGGTCGATTTTGCGCGTATAAACCACAACTACACGGTGGCGCCAGCCGACCTGGCAGCCCTCAAGGCACGCTACGAGAAGGCCTTCGACGAGCTTGGCAAGAACGAGCGCACCATACCGCTCATGCGCCACTATGCCACCCTTATGGCCTACCACGGCGGCGACGCGCAGGCCGCCGTCAGCATGCTCGACGATGTGCTCGAGCTGCCGCGCCTGAAGCCCTCGCTGCGCGACGAGGTGAAGCTCGAGCTGGCCGACCTGCTGCTCTTTGCCGGCGAGGTGTGGGATGCCTCGCTGCTCTACATGCAGGTGGAGAAAGCAAACAAAGAAGACATACTCGGCGCCCGCGCCAAGTTCAAAAACGCCAAGCTGTCGTATTATAACCACGACTTCGGATGGGCCAATTCGCAGCTGAAGGTGCTGCGCGCCTCGACCAGCAAGCTCATTGCCAACGACGCCATGGAGCTCTCGTTGCTGATATCTGACAATATGGAGGACGACAGCACATACGGCATGCTGGAGCTCTTTGCCGATGCCGACCTGCTGCTCTACCGCAACATCCTCGACTCGGCGTGGGACGGCTTCGACGCCGTGCAGCGCAGTTCGCTCTCGCATCCGCTCTTCGACGAGGTGCTTATGCGCAAGGCGCAGATAAGGATGAAGCAGGCCCGATATGTCGAGGCCGACAGCCTCTTGCAGCGGGTCGTCGAGTTCTACCCCTACGACATCACTGCCGACGACGCGCTGATGATGCGTGCCGAGCTGAACGAGCAGCGCCTCGACAACGCCGATGTGGCACGCCAATGCTACGAGCGCATACTGATAGACTACCCTTCGAGCCTCTATGCAGACCAAGCCCGCAAACGGTATAACGCCCTGAAAATAAAATGACTGAAGTAAAAGCAAAGAAATTCCTCGGCCAGCATTTCCTCACCGACGAAAGCATAGCCAAACGCATTGTAGACAGTCTGTCGGCCGATTCGCACAGCGTGATAGAAATAGGTCCCGGCATGGGTGTGCTGACCAAATACCTCATCGCGCGGCCCGACACCGACTTCCATGTGATCGAGATTGACCGCGAGAGCGTGGCCTACCTGCATAGCCACTATCCCACGCTGCATGTCATAGAGGGCGACTTCCTAAAGTTCGACCTAAGTGCCTTGTTCCAAGATAGTTTTGCTGTTATAGGCAATTTCCCGTACAACATATCGTCGCAGATACTGTTTCGCGTCTTCGATTGTCGGGAAAGCGTAACCGAGGTGGTGGGCATGTTCCAGAAAGAGGTGGCCGAGCGTGTGGCGGCAGGGCCGGGCAGCAAGACATACGGCATTCTTTCGGTCTTGCTATCAGCCTTCTACGATATTGAGTACCTCTTCACCGTACACGAGAATGTTTTCAATCCGCCGCCCAAGGTCAAGTCGGCCGTCATCCGTTTGAGGCGCAACGGTGTGCAGTCGTTGCCCTGCGACGAGGGTCTGTTTGTCCGTGTGGTCAAGGCAGGCTTCAACCAGCGGCGCAAGACGCTGCGCAATGCCTTGCGTTCGGCGGCTCTGCCGATAGACAGAGTGTCCGAGGCGGTGCTCGGCAAGCGGGCCGAGCAGTTGTCGACAGACGAGTTTGTATCCCTCACAAAAATCATAGAATCATGTCTTTAGTGTCTTATATAGTGATAGCGACGGCTTTTGGCATTTTGAATATGCTGCTGTTTCGTCGCTGTGCCGAAGCCACACCGGTGCGCCTCAGCGTCGGTCTGACCATATCGCTGCTTGTTGCCGCCGTGCATGCACTCCTGCTTTGGCTTGGGGCGTGGTTGGGCAATACCTTCCGCTTCGAGCTTGCCGCCGACCCGATGGCATTCCAAAGTGCCAACTGCTGGATATTCTTTGCGTTGGCGCTGTTTGTCGGTTTGCGCACAGCGCTGCCATATCTGCGCCGTGAGCCCAAGCTGCCGGTGTTCAGCCTGGAAGGCTTCGGGCAGGTGGTGCTCCTGGCGGCAGCCACCGGCATCAATGTCTTTCTGGTAGGTGTAGGCATAGGGTTTGCCGACAGCGTGCTCCATACGCATCGGTGTATATGGCCGATGCTGACAATGTGTGTGTTGCTGGGCTATCTCGGCGTGATGTTCGGTCGCCAAAAGGTGGCTGTGCGTCCGCGCCGCTGGGCCTTTGTGGCCGCACTTATGGTGTTGGGGGTTGCTGTGGCTGCGCTCTTCAGCATTTGAAGATTTTCATTTGGCAGTTCGGGCAATCGAATTCGAGACGGAACCGGCGGTCGTTGTTGCGCAGCACCAATGTGTCTGTGGGCTTGATATTAGCCGTTGGCCGATTGTTGTTTTTGCCCTGCAGGCAGCATCCCAGTTCGTAGCGCAGACAATATTTTGTTGTCATCAGAGCCTTGCCGTCGTAGTCGCCGGTTTGTTCTATACCGCGTTCTATCTCGTTTATTCCATGATGTTTGTAGAATGCTTCGGCCTTGCTGTTGATTACGTTGGCGCGATAGTCGAGCCGATTGGCGGGGTAGGGGGTGTGGTTGCGCACAAGCGCTGTGTCGGCCGGGCGAAAATGTTTCATGCGGTTGGACATGAGCGTTTCCACCGCGCTGCGGCGCATTTGGTTAAGCACCAGCGCAGGAATGAAATAATGGCCTTCGGTGGCATCGGTCACCTTGGTGGGCGCGAACGGAGTGTTGCCGAGTTTGGATAGTTGTTTTGCGATGAAGTTTGCGTTTTTAGCAGTGTTTTCGGCTGCTATGTGGTCCGCTTCGATATGATGTGTGGCCGATATGCCGTCCTCGTCGGTTATGTCGAGCGAGAAACCGTTTTTTGTGGCGCAGAAGAGCATGGAGACAGCGATCTTGCGTTCGGCGGTACGTCCTTTCAACAAACGTTCGAACTGCATGTCGTTGTTGCGCCAGAGTGAGGTGCCTGTCGTGATGTCGGGCATGGTGTTGGGTGTCAGCGTGCGACCGTTCACGTCGTTGACCAGAAAGCCCTGCATGCGCCCCTCGGCGTCGAGGAAGCAGATGCCGTCGCCGTTGCAGAACTGCTCGTTGCCGCTCACAGTCAATGTGTAGCTGCCGACGGAGGTCACCTTTCCGACGTATTTACCGATAGACTTCTGGGTGGCGAACGAGGCCATGGGCTGTCTTTGGCGGAGAAAATAGTCGGTGTAGCCGCGGTTGAAAGTTTTTTCCACATCGGGTTCGAACGAGAAGGTGCAAGTGCCCGACGAGGCGCGTTCGTGGCTTTCCGTCAGGCTGTCGAGTATGCGGCGGTAGTATGCGGTCACGTTTTTGACGTAGCCGAGGTCTTTCAGGCGGCCCTCTATTTTGAATGATGTGATGCCTGCATCTATCATGGATGCAATCTGTTGAGATGCGTTGAAGTCGCGTAGCGAGAGCAGATGCCGCTCCTTGATCAGCAGTCGGCCGTCGCCGTTGTAGAGGTCGTAGGTGCTGCGGCACGGCTGCGAGCAGCTGCCTCGGTTGCCGCTGCGTCCGTTGAGGTACTGGCTCATATAGCACTGGCCGCTGTAGCTGACGCAGAGGGCACCATGTACGAAGGCCTCAAGGTCCACGGTGGTGGCTTGGCGTATCTGGCGCATCTGCTCCAGTGAGGTCTCGCGGGCCAATATGACGCGTTTGAAACCTACAGATTCCATGAATTTTATGCGCTCAGTATCGGCATTGTGGCATTGGGTGCTGGCATGCAGCTCGATTGGCGGCAGATTGCACTCCAGCAGGCCCAGATCTTGGATGATGAGCGCATCGACGCCGCAGTTGTAGAGCTGGTGTATCATGGCCACGGCGGGTTCAAGTTCGTCGTCGAAGAGAAGAGTGTTG
>JAZNSV010000197.1:0-7779 GCA_045591485.1 Bacteroidales bacterium
ATTTGACTGCCTTATTTGTCTTCCTAAGACCGCTTGGCCCTCCGACTTTTCCTTGTTTTTGGACTAACAGACGTATATTGTAGGTCGGATTTTGAGTCGAACTTAAGGACACAGGTGATTGTCGTTCAAACTTCTAATTTATTGTAACCACTTAGGATGAAAGTTAAACTTTTAAAGATAAATACCTCTGAATTCAGGTTAGTGTGAAAAAAAACAGCGTTTTTAAAGTATTGTAAATGTGGTGTATATGCTGTTTGTTGCATTTTTTGCTTCTTTAATCGTGCACACTATCAAAAAAATTAGTATTTTTGCAAAAAATTATTAAACCCTGAAAAAATGAAAAAGGTACTTTTCTTCTTGATTGCCATTTTGACACTCTCTTTCAGTGCCATGGCAGAAAATCGCGATGTCTATACTGTTGATGACTCCGCGATAGAACAGATTTTTGCAGAAGCTACGGATGTCACGATCAGTGATGTTCAGTTCTTCGGTTCGCAGGTGCTCGGCACCCCTGAGATGCCTGGCAACCAAATGCAGATTGTTGCCAATCCCAATCCTTGGGGTGCATGGGCAATTTGCTGGTTCCTCGGCGAATTTGGTATCCACCGTCATTATCTGGGTACAAGCAAGCCAATGTGGCTCTACTATACACTGACTTGTGGTGGTATTTTTGGCGTTGTCACCATTGTTGACTGGGTTGTGCTGCTTGTCGGAGCCATCCAGGATGATATCAGTTCATACTGTAACAATGACAGTTTCTTCATGTGGCTCTAAGCCTCGACGCATGGGAATAATGGGATTAACTCTCTGTGGGTTACTCCCATTATTCTTTATATGCCTGTGCCCTACTTCTATTGTGGCGCAGAATCGCCTATCGGCTGACGTTACAGTGCGACAGGTTCATAAGGGTAAAAGTCTTCGAGTCGAGAAGCAAGTTTTTTTTAGTCTGAACGGCAATCTTGTCGTGCATTTCACATATCCTCAAGAATACTTTGTAGTAACCAATCGCCTAGGCGAGACCTCAGTCTATCAGCCGTTGGCAGGTGAGGTGATGCAGATGAATGACCAGTCTGTGTCGAGCGAGACGGAGTTGCTTTCTGTTTTTGCCTCGCCGAATGCATCGGACCTTGGACTTACGAAGCTGGGTTATGTGCTGAACAAGGTAGAACGTGATGGCGACGACCAAATACGAACTTATGTGCCGACCCATATCGACGATAAGGGTATTGGCAAGGCCGTTGTGGTATGTCGTAAGGGAAACCCTATCTATTGTGCGGTATATGACTTGGACGGTCATATCTCGAAGAAGACCTACTACAGCAGGTACGTGGAGTATCCTGTACTGACGTTCCCCACGTTGGTGACGCAGATTTCGTACAATCATGTAGGCGACTCGGTAATCAAACGTGAGGAGTATAAAAATATCCGCACCAAGGATTTTCCAGGCGATGCTATGTTCGACTACAAGGTGCCGGCCAATGCCATACGTGTTTCTCCATTTGGAAAATGACACAACGTATTCTTTTTTCGGTCTTTTTTTTGTTGTCCGCCATAGTCGCCAACGGTCAGGCGCTCGACAGTGTTGACCTTTTCCTTCTTCGCGAGACACAGATGGTGGATCATAGCTTCGATAGTCGGAATGTCAGCTACGGCTTCAGTCCGGGCAAGCGCACTTGGAATCCGGCGTATCATGTATTGTCGTCGTCGATGTATGTCTATCAAAGTGTGGTTTCGCCATTGATTGCCCGCCAGTGTGCATACACTCCGTCGTGCTCGGCCTATAGCAAAGCATTGATACGTGAGTATGGGTTGTTGAAGGGCATGTTCCTTACAGCCGACCGGCTGATGCGGTGCAACCGTATAGCTTTGTCGGACAAAAACAATAGATATACCTATATTGACGGCCACGGACATATTTCAGAAAGTGTCGGCCGCTACTGTCTATGAAGCGTTTTGTCACTATTATGTTTTTTTCTTTCGCTGTGCTTGCCAATGCCCAGCAGGCACCGACAGTGGCCGAGGAGTTCGATTTTGTGATGTATCTTGTTGGCAGCGGAATGAAGGACGAGGCGGTGGTTGCCGTAGAACGAACCTCACTTGCAGGAGACAGCATATCTTTCTTGAGAGGCTACGCATTATACAGTGCCCGTCTGCTGGATAGTGCTGCAGCAAGTTTTTCGCGTGTAGGCAGTGCTTCGCCGTTGTTCAACGAAGCTATGTTCTTTGCATCGCTCTCTAACGCTCATTTGGGACATTACCACATGTCGGAACAAAATCTTGGTCGAGTAGCTGTCGCCGATGTCTCCACAAAGAATCTCAAGACATTTGAGTTGGCAGGGCTTCGGCTACTCGAACGTGACCTTGTGTCGTTCGACAGCTGTTTTTCCTTGCTCGACACCACCGACTACCGCCTCTCGTCAGAGGCTGCGGACCTCATGCGTGTGCGTGATGCTTTGAGTTCGCGCAGCCGACGTTATCCATGGGTGGCAGGAGCCCTATCGGCTGTGATACCTGGTTTGGGCAAGGTGTATGCCGGCAATGTGGGCGAGGGCGTTGCTGCGTTCTTGGTGACAGGTTCTCTTATAGCTGTCACGGCCGAGAACTGGGTCAAAGAAGGCCCAGCCAACTGGAAGACCATTGGAGCGGGTCTTCTCTCAGTTGTATTCTATGTTGGTAATATCTACGGCTCTGTTGCAACAGTGAAAGTGAATTTGCGAGACTTCAACTATCGAAATGATGTACAGATACTATACGATATTCATATTCCTCTGCGGGTTAGCTACCGGCATTAACGCTCAGCCGTCGCGTCTTGCCGACAGCCTTTTTGCTGTTGCGGACTATGAATTGGCGGCCGTTGAGTACGAACGTTGTGTATACCGTGCCGAGACGCGAGAGGAAGTGCATCAGGCTCTTTTAAGCAAGGCCGAATGCTATAAGCGTCTTGGCCGCTATGGTCGTGCGGCAGATGCTTTGGGCCGTTGTGCCACCGACTATGGCGACTACCTGCAGTTGGCCCTGTGTAGATATCTTGACCGTGATTTTGCCGCTGCATCGGCAGCGGCTGAGCGGTGCACAATGTTGTGCGACTCCGTTGCAGAAGACATACTTCTGGTGCAGATGTTGGCGCTCAACGAACAGTCGCTTTTCGATTCGGCTGCTACCGTAGGACTGCGCCTTGCCGAGCTTCACCGCATGGCAACAGGCGATGATATCTCATTGTTGATAGACTCAGTATTTCGTTCGACTCCGCGCCTAAAGAGCGAAACTCTATGCTGGTATCTTTCTCTGATTCCAGGTCTCGGACACGCCTATGCGGGAGAATATGGTTTAGGGTTGGCGGCTTTCGCCATGAATGCAGCCGTGCTGGCCTTCGGCGTATGGCAGGTGTACGCGGAATGCTATATCACAGCTTGGCTTGGCGGTGCCGGATTGCTGAGCGTTACATACCCAGGTGCCATGCGCAGTGCTGAACATTATGTGCGCAAAGCAAACTATGAACGCGTGCTGTCGTTCAACAACAGCACGCGTCGTTCTGTTATGGATGCCCTTTACAGGCGTTAGACTAATTGTTGTATTGGGGTATCTCAAGCAGGTGGGCTACCTCGCTGAAGTATTGTGTAGCGGTGAGCAAGGGATAGTTTAGCATCTGGCTGTAAGCGTCCTGGTGGGCAGTGCGTATCTTGACCATCTCGGTTTCAATCTGCATGGCTATCGGCAGCTGTTCGTTTATGCGGATATTGAGAGCCTGTTGAACGGCAGTGCGTATATACGGCACGGCTTCGGTATAGTAGGCCACCAGCAGGTTCTTGCTTTCGCTGTCGTTGGCATTCTCCAATTTTGTTATGTATTTTTTATAGATTGTTTGCAGTTTGGCGTCCATCTCTTTGTAGGCGGCATCGGCGCGTTCTCCGGCGGCGGTCCATTTGTCAATAATCGGTTGCAGTGGTTCAAGCCACTGGCTCGCATCGACGGCTTGCTTCATCATGGCAGTCTGCGCACGCTCCTGGCTATAATGAGATTGCAGCCATGCCTGCTGTTCATCTTCGCTCATCTTTGAAAGTGCATCCAACTCTTCGGGTGTGAGCCCTGTGTAATTGGCGGCCATGTTTACGACCTGAGCTGAGTCGAGTTCGCCGTAAGGCAGAGCAGAACACTGGGCGGCAAGGTCGAGCACCTTGGTATTGAATACAGTTACGTTGCTAGTGAGTAGTTTGAAAGTCTTTTCGTTGAGCTCGGCTTCCTTGTATTTTACAAGTTGGTCGGCTGATGGCAATTCGGGCAGTTGCCGCATCAGGCTCTCGTATGTGGGCTGAGACGCCGTGGCTTGCGAGGTGGTCTGTTGGTTGTCTTTCGGCAATCGTTTGCTCACTTCGTCTTCTATGGCGTTGGCAGCGGCCTCGCTGGCCTTGTCGGCCAGCTTTTCGGCTGTCTTGTTGACGGCTTTTTTTGCAGCTTTTTCCAGCAGTCCACCCAATTGTGCGTTGGCTACGGCTGGCAGTAGCATTACTGCCAATGACAGAATCATGGTTTTCTTCATTGTGTTAAAGGTGTTTAATGGTTAATGTTATTTATGTCCTTATTTCAGGAACTTTATACGTCATAGTCGGCGTGCTCCGTCGCCAATTTCGACGGCGATTGGTTGGCAGTCTATGCCAAAATGTGTGCGGTAGGAGCTTTGTACTTCGGCGAGTAAGGCGTCGAGGCGGTCATTGCGCACGAGATTTATCGTGCAGCCGCCGAAGCCGCCGCCCATCATACGTGCACCGCTGACGCCGAGACGGCGGGCCTCGTCGACGAGGAAGTCGAGCTCTGGGCAACTCACCTCATAATCTTTGCTGAGGCCTTTGTGGGTGAGGTACATTTGGTGGCCTACGGTTTCATAGTCGGAACGCTCCAAAGCGTCGCAGACGGCCAGCACGCGGTCGGTTTCGCCAAGCACGAAGCGTGCGCGGCGATAGTCTTCGTCGCTCAGTTGTGGGCGCAGGGTGTCGAGTTGCTGCCATGTGCAGTCGCGCAGGGTTTCAACACCAGCCATGGCGGCCACGCGTTCGCACGAGGCGCGGCGTTCGTTGTAGGGTGATCCCACGAGCTGATGCTTGACACAGGTGTTGACGAGCACGAGGCTGTAGCCATCAGGTTGCCACGGATAATAGCGGAACTCGCCGCTGCGGCAGTCGAGACGCATGAGAGACCCCCTGCGGCCGTGCATGGATGCGAATTGGTCCATGATGCCACACTTGACGCCGACGTACCTGTGTTCGGTGGCTTGGCCGATGCAGGCCATCTGCATACGGTCGAGTCGACCATCAAAGATGTCATTTAGAGCGAAAGCAAAGCAGCATTCGAGGGCTGCCGAGGAACTCATACCTGCACCGAGTGGTACATCGCCGCTATAGAGGGCGTCGAAGCCGCCGACAGGGACGCCTGCTGCCATCATTTCGCGTACGACACCGTAAACATAGCGAAAGTCGACATTCTGCGGGCCTTGCGCGTCGTCGATGCTGAATGAGCATCCGCGGCCAAGATCGGCGGCGTGAATATTGACGTTGCGCGAGCCGTTGGGGCGGATGACGGCTGTGATGCCTTGGCCTACGGCGCCAGGGAATACGAATCCGCCATTGTAATCGGTGTGTTCGCCGATGAGGTTGATGCGTCCGGGGGCGGCATATGCGATGCCTTCGCCGCCGAAACACTCAGCGAAGAGCTGTCGCAGAATGTCGGGGTTTTTCATTGTTTGCAGAATTTGAATATTGTGGTGCTGGCAAAAGGGTGGCCCGGCATGAGGTATCCTGTGCTTTCCGGCCAGCGATGGTTTGGCGAGTCGGGGTATTGCTGTGTTTCGAGACATACGGCGCTGCGTACAGGGTAGATAATGCCGTTTTTGCCGTGCACGTCGTCGAGGAAGTTGCCGGTGTATAGCTGCATGCCGGGAGCCGTGGTGAAAACCTGAAGGCTGATGCCTGTGACAGGAGATGAGAGACTTGCCGAAGGGTGGTCGAGCGAGGGTGAGCGCAGCACAAAGTTATGGTCGTAGCCTCGTCCGATGTGCAACTGCGGGTGGTTGGTCGCAATGTCGCGTCCGATGGGTTTGGGCGAGCGGAAGTCGAACGGGGTGCCTTCTACGGGTGAGTGTTTGCCGAGCGGAATTGCTGTGCTGTCGGTGGGGGTATAGAAGTCGGCGTCTATGCCGAGTATGTGGTTGTGTATGTCGGTCAGGGGGGATTCCTTGTCGGTGCCGTTGAGGTTGAAATAGCTGTGGTTGGTCAGGTTGATGACGGTGGGCTGGTCGGTTGATGCGCTGTAGTCGATGCGCAGGGCACCGTCGGGAGACAGGGTGTAGGTCACCTCGGCATGCACTGTGCCGGGAAAGCCGTTGTCGCCGTCTGGGCTGATTAGAGCCAAGTGGAGAGTAGTTGATGAGGCTTCGAGCACGTCGAATGGCTGGTACTGCCATCCGTCGGGACCGCCGTGCAGGCAGTTGGGACCGTTGTTGCGTGGCAGTTGCACGATATCCCAGTCGATGGCGAAGCGTCCTTTGGCGATGCGGTTGGCGAAGCGTCCGATGACAGCACCAAAATCGGAGGCATGGTTCTGTGGAAAGTAGTCGTCGATGGAGTCGAACCCTAACACCACGTCGACACCGCCGACATGGAGACTCATGATGCGTGCACCGAAGTTAGTAATCACGGCCTTGACATCGCCGCCGCACAGGGTGTAGAACCCTACTTCTTTACCTTTGTAAGTGCTCATCGTACTGCGGGGAATTGAGGTGTGGCTTTGAGAAATGACTGGTAGTCTTTAATCATAGAAGTGTACATCTCTTTGCGGTCGTAGACATTGTAGCAGGGGTGATACTGACGCACGACAGCCACATTGGCCGCAGCTGAATAGTAACAGTGAGGGTTCACCTCTTCAAGGTCTGGATAAACGTGTCGCTTTAGGAAACTCACCAATAGACCTTGGCCTCCAAGACATAGGATAATATCGGCCTCGTACATCGAAATCTGTTCTTTCAGCAGGTCGGCATAGTTTTCCATATATTTCTGCAGTACTGTGTTGCTGGCTGCCTTGGCGTCGGGCTGTTTTTTGCAGTTGATACGTGCTATGGGAGCGTTCTCGTAGAAGCCCTGAAGGCGCGTTTCGTTGTCGGCTTTGCCGAATGGCAGCACTTTGCGGTCGGGAGTGTTCATAAGTCCGTAGACCCATAGCTCCAGATTTGGGAAGAAGCGGTAGGCTGTACGGCATGTAAGTCGTGGACTCGGTACGCGGCCGCTTTCTGAGCGCAGGTCCCAGCCGTCTTCATCGTAGAGTTCTTTGCTGAGCACCAGCATACGCATGCCGGCGTCGGCCCACAATTGCTCCTCGTTGGCCTTGCGGTGTACCTGACAATAGCCGTCGAACCACAGCTCGCCGCGATAGAGAAGTCCGTCTTTTGTGATTTCGTCGCTGTCGCGCAGCTTCCTCGCACGCTCGGCCCAGCGTTCGAAGAGCTCTTCTTCTTTTTTGTGCAGTCTTTTTACCATGGTTTTAGTGAATTATTTATTTTGCAAAGTTACAAACTATTTTTGGATTGGCAAAATAAAAAATCGTTGTCGGCCATCATAAGCGGATGTCCTGATTGCGCCGGCATGCCCAGATCCTAAATTCCAGTTACAAGTGCAACACTGAGTAGAAAAAAAGAGCACCAAAAATTTGGTACTCTCAGGTAAAGTGACTACTTTTGTGTTGTCTATGGAAAAATATAAACACCTTACCAAAGAGCAAAGATACACAATTTCT
>JAZNSV010000198.1:0-47798 GCA_045591485.1 Bacteroidales bacterium
GTATCGTTGATATGCACTACCGGTGCAATGGAAAACAGGTGGGGAGTGGCAGCTAAAATTGGTTTAAATTATCATAAAACGACCTTTTTTTTCGTCTCAGGCATACTATTGGCATACTTTTTGCGTTATGAAAGAAAATATCGTTAAAGAATGAAGAAAACAGGAATCATTATCGCCATTGTGGCCGTGCTGGCAGTCATAGTGCTGTGGGGCATCGGCGTCAACAACCGTCTTGTCACTGCCGACGAGGGAGTGCAGAAAGCCTGGGCACAGGTGGAGAACGCCTACAAGCGCCGCGCCGACTTGGTGCCGCAGCTGGTGGCTACCGTGCAGGGCGCTGCCGACTATGAGAAGGGTGTCCTCACCGAGGTGACCAATGCCCGCGCGGGCCTCGACAACGTGAAGGTGGATCCCAGCCAGCTCAGTGAAGAGCAGGTGGCCGCCTACCAGAAGGCCCAAGACAACCTCTCGAAGGCCATAGCCAACAGCATCAAGGTGACCGTCGAGCGCTATCCCGAACTCACTGCCACCCAGGGCTTCCGCGACCTGCAGACCCAGCTCGAAGGCACCGAGAACCGCATCACCGTAGAGCGTGGCAAGTTCAACGAGGCAGTGCAGAGCTACAACACCTCGCTCCGTCGCTTCCCCGCCAGCATCATCGCAGGCCTCTGCGGCTTCGAGAAGAAGGGCTACTTCACCGCCCCCGAGGGTTCCGACGAGCCCGTGAAGGTCGAGTTCAATTTCTGATTGTCTGACAGGCAATCTCTATGATTTTGAGGTAAATGTCACGTTTGCGTAGCATATTGTGTCTGTTGATGGTCGTGGCGGCGATGCCGTCATGGGCCGGGGAATGGCTGCCGCAGAAGCCGCAGACGCTCGTCAGCGACTACAGCGGCATACTCTCGGCCGAGCAGGTCAACACTCTGGAACAAAGGCTTGTGGCTTTCAATGACAGCACGTCGAACCAGATTGTTGTCGTTGTTACGCCCACCATCGGCGGCGACGACGAGAATGCTGCGGCGCAGCGCTTGGGCGAGGCGTGGGGCGTGGGCCAGGCCGAGTTCGACAACGGTGTGGTGATTCTCATCAAGAGCAAGACGGCCGACGAGAACTGGGGCGCCGTGGCCATCGCCACCGGCTACGGGGCCGAGGGGGCGCTGCCCGACATCTTCTGCAAGCGCATCATCGACGACCAGATGCTGCCCGCCCTCGGCGACGGCGACTACTACCGCGCCATTGTGCGTGCCCTCGACGTCATCGAACCGGCCATGGCCGGCGAATACAGTTTCGCCCAATACCGCAAGGATGAGCGCCGCTCGGCGCTGATGGCGCTGCTGCCATTGCTGCTGTTCATCGCTGTGGCGGTGGTCGTGGTGGCCATCTACAGCAAGAAGCATCCCGGCCAGGAACCCGGCAGCGGCGGCGGCATATACTTCGGAGGCCCAGTCGGCGGCACCTGGGGTGGCGGCACGTGGGGCGGCGGATCGTCGTCGGGCGGTTTCGGCGGCTTTGGCGGCTTTGGCGGCGGCTCTTTCGGCGGCGGCGGCGCCAGCGGAAGGTTCTGACCTTTGTTAATATAAAATACATGGTATGAAACGGATAGCACTGTTTGTGGCGGCCCTTGCTGTTGCTTTTGGCGCGCGGGCGTCTTTCTCGGCTGTAGCCCCATCGGGGCAGACCCTCTACTTCGACTACGTCAGCCAAAGCAGCCACACCGTCGAGGTGGCCATGCACACCTACTATGAATGGAACGGGGCGCTGGTCATTCCCGATTCAGTGGAGAACAACGGTGTGTGGTATACCGTTGTCGGCATCGGCTCGCAGGCGTTCCTGTCTCTGCAGAACCATTGCGGTCCCACGGCAATCACCATCCCCAACACGGTGCGCTACATCGGCGAGCGTGCTTTCCAGTCTGTCACGCCTTTGCAGAGCGTGGTAATAGGCAGCGGTGTGGACTCCATTGCCCATAACGCCTTCGGCATGTGCTACAACCTGCAGCAGGTGACGCTCCTGAATCCGGAACCGGCAGCGTTTGAGGGCGGTTCGATGAATTGGGATTTCGCCTATACGTTCTATTCCTCCGGAGTGGTCTTCAATATTCCGTGCGGTTCGTTGGAAGCCTACCGTGCGGCTTGGAGCCAGACGGCCGACTTTCGCGAACCGGTGACTTTCGAGTTTGCCTATGGCGCTGAGAACCAGTATATGGGCTCGGTGCAACAGCAGGTGGAATACACCTGCCAGAGCGATTCGGCGGTGCTGCTGGCTGTGCCGGCCAGTGGCTATCATTTCGTTGAGTGGACCGACGGCGTTGTCGCCAATCCGCGCACGGTGCATATCACTTGCGACACTGCTTTTACAGCGCGGTTCTACACTGATACCTTGATGCTTACCGTCGTTCCCAACGACGTCCGTTTCGGCGGCGTCAGCGGTGGTGGCGGCTATCTTTATGCCGAACCGGCCACAGTGTCGGCCACGGCCTACAGCGGCTATCGCTTCGACCATTGGAGCGACGGCGCCACGTATAATCCGTACACCTTTGCTGTGATGGAAAGCATGGAACTGGTGGCGATATTTGTTGAAGACGGTGGTACGAACGGTATCGAGGAAGTGGCTGAAAGCATGAGTGTTGTCTATGATGGCGGCTTGGTTGTGCGCTGTCTGGCCGACGAGCCGGTGACGGTTGTCGATGCCGCGGGGAGGCGTGTGGCCGCATGGCGTGGAAGCAACGAAAAACCCCTATCGTTGCCGGCAGGGGTCTATGTGGTTCGCGTGGGCGACACCGTCCGCAAGGTTGTGGCCCGTTAGCCTTCGCGGTGTTCTTTGCGCAGAAGGTCGTTGACGGTCTTCACGGGGTTGAATGTGGCCACAGGCACCTCGACAAAGAGCGTGATCCAATCGGCCATGGCTCCGTTCCACAGTCCGGGGAGCTCTTGCGATTTGAGCGTCACGGCACCTTTCGATTTCTTGCTTATGAAGCCCGTTTTGGGGTCGACATACTTTCGCAGGTCGAAGTAGCGGCCACGGTAGCCCTTGGTGCTGCAGACGAGGTCGACCGGGTTGAAGTGGGTCGAGCTCTGGAAGAGGGACTCCTGCTGCGGGTCGTTGTGGTTGATTTGGGCGCTTTCCACTATCTGTAGGCTTCTACGCCCCAGGGTGTCAATGGTGTAGAATGGGCCGCCACCGGGTTCGCCGAGGTTCTTCACCATGCCGCAGATGCGCATCGGACGGTTGAGCAGCGAATGCAGCGTTTGGGCGTCGCAACCATCTGGTACCATGATGTTAAGCTCGTCTTTGGCAAACTGGATGAGTTTGCCGAGTGTGCGGTTGTCGGGATGGCCGTCGAGGGTACGCAGGGCGTCGAAGACTTTCTCGCGCAGTTCGAGCAACATTCCGGCAAGCACCTGCTTGTAGATGACGGTGGTGTGCTTCATCCAGTCGGGCACCACGTTGTCGATGTTTTTGATGAAGATGATGTCGGCGCGTTGTTCGTTGAGGTTCTCTATCAGTGCGCCGTGTCCGCCGGGGCGGAAGACCAGGCGGCCTTCTTCGTCGCGGATGGGTTGGTTCTGCTCGTCGACAGCTATGATGTCGGTGTAGTGCTTCTGCTCCGAGAAGCTGATTTTGAGCTTGATGCCGAATGTGCTCTCGTAGTATTGCTTCACCTCGGCAATCTTGCGTCGGAAAGCGGCGCGGTGTTCGGGCGAGATGGTGAAGTGCAGGTTGACGGTGCCGTCGGCGTTGCGGGCGTAGAGGGCACCCTCGACGATGTGCTCTTCGAGCGGGGTGCGCTGCACCTCGCCGTAGCGATGGAATTTGAGCAACGCTTTGGGCAGGCTGCCGTAGCCGAGGTATTGCTCCTTGAGCAGGAAGTTGATCACTGTCGAGTAGTCGCCGCGCTGCATGTAGTCGTCGATGTCGAGGTCGGCGCGTTGCATGCAGGCTTTCAGGTCGTTGTAGAAGGCGAATGTGCGCAGGTTCTCGAGGAACTGTTTCACCTCGGGAAACTCCTTCTCAAAGTTGTTGGCCACTCCGAAGTAGGTCGAGGCAAACGAATAGAGGTCTTTGAACATGCGCGTGGCGGCGCCCGAAGCCGGTACGAATTTCAGTATCTTCTTGTCGCGTCCCAGCACGCGGTATTGGCGTTCGTAGCGAGCAATCTCTTTGTCGTCGAGCACATGAATGCCGCCGTTGGCCGGGGTGGCCGGGGCATCGATATGGCTCTTGGGAAATCCTGTCTTGAAATTGTCTATTTGGGCCTGTACACGCTCTGTGGTGAGGCTCAAGCCGTCCAGCTGTTGCCGGTCGGCTTCTGTGGGCTTAAATATCATGGTCTATGATGTTTGGGTCAATTGTAGACGGCCTGGAGCGGCAGCGTGACGGTGGCTGTTACGGTCTCGCCGTCTTTGATGCGGACGGTGGTTTGTCCACGCCGTTTGCCGCCGGTTTCGAGTTGAAGCTCTGCTGTCACATTCAGGATGGCCGGCGAAGAGAAGTGTGTAGAAAAAATCCCGTCGGCGCCGGTGACTCCTTCGCCTTGTACGTCGCCATGCTCTTGGTTGATGCGGACGGTGGCTCCCGAAATGGGATTTCGGGTGGCTTCGTCGAGCACGAGAACGTCTAAATAGCAGTTGGTGTCCTTGTCGCAAGCCGAAAAAAGTGTCGAGCTTAAAAGACTGATAAACAGAAGCGCGGGGATGAGGAGCAATTTTTTCTTCATAAAAGTGACATTTTTTGTCGTATTATTTCTGAATTTATTCTTACTTTTGCAGTTGCAAAATTAGTAAAATTTATTGATTGAAAGATGAAAAAATTATCTTTTCTTGCATTTTTTTTGGCCGCCGCTCTTCTTGGGTGGGCGCAGAGGCCTGTCAATCAAGCGGTAAGACCAGAAGGTAAAACCATTGTCACTATGGAGACCACGATGGGGAAAATAGTGCTCAGATTGTATGATGAGACACCTCTGCATCGCGATAATTTCGTGAAATTGGCAAAAGACCACGTCTACGACGGCCTGCTGTTTCATCGTGTGATAAAAAATTTCATGATTCAGGGCGGCGACCCCAAGTCGCGCGATGCCAAGCCCGGCCAGCCGCTGGGCGACGGCACCCTCGGCTACACTATCCCTGCCGAGTTCCGCCCCAATCTGTTTCATAAACGTGGCGCTCTGTGCGCTGCACGTCAGGGAGATAATGTGAATCCAAAGAAAGAATCGTCGGCATCGCAGTTCTATATCGTCCAGGGTAATCGCTGGGATGAAAAACAGCTGAAAATGATGGCCGAGCGCATGGGCAAGAAGTTCTCGCCCGAACAAGTTAAGGTTTACACCACAATGGGTGGTACCCCCCACCTCGACGGCGACTACACTGTATTCGGCGAAGTGATTGAGGGTATGGAAATTATAGACAAAATATCCGAGGTGCGATGCGACCGCATGGACCGTCCTGTGGACGATGTGCGCATTATCAAAGTCTCGGTTGAATAATAACGCTTATACTATTATGCTGAAAGACCAGATATCACAGTACATTGAAGAGATTGCGGCCGCCAAGATAGAGAACTTCAAAGACAAGGCGGCCGAGGTGGAGCAGTTCCGCGTCCGTTTTCTGGGCCGCAAAGGTGTTATGGTCGAACTGTTTGAACAGTTCAAGAGCCTGCCCAACGACCAGAAGAAGGAACTTGGCATAGCTCTCAACCAACTGAAGAATGCCGCTCAGGCCAAGGTGGAAGAATTCAAGAACTATGTTGAGCAGGCTACCGAGTTGAACGACACTCACGACCTGACGATGCCGGCCGACTTTGTCGAGCGTGGCAGCCGCCATGTGTTGTCGGTGACAATGAATGAGATAGCCGATATCTTCGCGCGCATTGGATTCACCGTCGAAGAGTCGGTGGAAATAGAGGACGACTGGCACCTCTTCTCGGCCCTCAACTTCCCGCCCGACCACCCCGCTCGCGACATGCAGGACACTTTCTTTGTGGAAAAACAGGAAGGCAAGCAGGAAGTGGCTCTCCGCACACATACGTCGTCGGTGCAGGTGCGCGTGATGGAGACGCATAAGCCGCCGATCCGTATTATCGCTCCGGGACGCGTGTTCCGCAATGAGGCCATCAGCGCCAGAGCACACTGTATTTTCCATCAGGTCGAGGCTTTGTATGTCGACAAGCATGTGACTTTCGCCGACTTGAAGCAGACCCTGCTCTACTTTGCCAAAGAGATGTTCGGCGAACAGACACAGATTCGTCTGCGCCCCAGCTATTTCCCCTTCACAGAGCCGAGCGCCGAGATGGACATCTCGTGCAATATCTGCGGCGGCAAAGGCTGCAATATCTGCAAGGGTACAGGATGGTTGGAAATCCTCGGCTGCGGCATGGTGGACCCCAACGTGCTTGAGGCTTGCGGCATCGACAGCAAGGAGTATTCGGGTTTCGCATTGGGCATGGGTGTTGAACGTATGGCTATGCTGAAATATCAGATTCGCGACTTGCGCCTGTACTTTGAAAACGACCTGCGTTTCCTGCATCAATTCGACAACATCATCTGATGGCACGTATTGAATTGACAAATATGCAGTTCTATGCCAATCATGGGTGTTTCGAACAGGAACAGGTGATTGGCACCCACTTCCGCGTCGACATGTGGTTCGATACCGACACATGCCGCGCGGAAGTGTCTGATAACATAGATGATACGGTGAACTATCTGGATGTGTACCAAGTGGTGAAGAGGGAGATGTCTGTGCCGTCGCACCTGCTGGAAAATGTGGGTCGGCGAATATGCGATGCCGTGTTGCTCGGTTTCCCTCAGATAGATGCCGTTACCGTCAAGGTCAGCAAGATGAATCCCCCGCTTGGCGGAAAGCTCGAGGCCGTGAGTGTTGAGCTGTCGGCCCGCCGATAGGGTAGGGGGTTATAGCTCTCCGTTGTCGTGGAAGCTGTAGTAGTCGGCTCTTGAGTCGGGTCCGAGCGCTATGATTATGTGCTCTGTGAGACGGATGCCAAGCAGGCGTCCCGCCTCGGCAATGCTTTTTGTCAGTCGACGGTCGGCGGTGCTTGGTTTCAGCGACCCCGAAGGGTGGTTGTGGGCTACGGCGATACTTACAGCCCGGTTTTCGAGTGCGCTGCGGAAAAGTATGCGCAAATCGACAGGCGTGTCCACCTGTCCACCCATGGAAATACGTTGGCAGCCCAGTATGCGGTTGTGAATGTTGAGAAAGACAACCCAGAACTCCTCGTGGCTGAGATCTATCATGCGCGGCATCAGGTATCTGAAGAGGTCGTTGCTGTCGTTGATGGAGGTTTTCTTCTCCGAATTTATTTCGCCTTGCATACGCCATCCGAGCTCGAGGGCGGCCATGAGGGTCGTCGACTTTGCTTCGGCCATGCCTTTGATGCTGTTAAGTTGCTGATATTCCATTCGAGACAGGGTCGTGAGGCTGTTGCCTGCGTTGTCGAGCACTTCGCGTGCCACATCGACTACGCTTTTGCCCTTCATACCACTGCGTAGCAGTATTGCAATGAGCTCAACGTTAGAAAGTTGCTTTTTGCCTTGGCTGAGCAGTTTCTCGCGTGGTTTGTCTTCGTCGGCCCATTGCTTTACGGTGAGTGATTTTTTTTGTTCCATATCTTGCTGTATATCTTGAAATTCGCTGCAAAAATACATCTTTTTTTTCAAATTTAGTTGCTATGTCAATAAAAATTCTTATCTTTGCACATTCAAACAGGAAGAAACAAAAAACATAAATTTATACATAAACTATGCAGAATAAAGGACTTATAAGATTTCTGACAGTGGTTTTCGCCTTGGCGTGTTTGCTGCAATTGTCGTTCACGGCTGCTACTGCGGTGGTGGACAGTAATGCAAAAAAATCCGCTGAAAACTACATCAAGAGCGAGCAAATTCAGAAGATGGTGGCCAGCAGAACCACCAACGAGGGTGATGCCAATGTGCTCTTGGACTCTATCAAAAATGCCCGTGAGGCCCGCTACCTCGACTCCATGGCTAATGAAAAGGTCTGGCTCGGTTCGACTTACCGCCAGTGCCAGGCTCGCGAAATTGGCCTTGGCCTTGACTTGAAAGGCGGTATGAATGTGATGCTTGAAGTGTCGACGGTCGATGTTGTTCGCGAATTGGCCAACAACACCGATGACACGCTCTTCAATCATGCCATCGAGGTTGCCACTGCCCGTCAGAAGACGACCGTAAACCGCGACTTTGTTTCGCTGTTCTATGATGCTATCACAGGTCTGGATCCCAACGTCCAACTCGCCGGCTATTTTGTCGGCAGCGAGAAGATCGGCGACAAGATTAAACTTGGCGACGACAATGCAACGGTCATCGGCGCTGTCCGCGAGTATGCGAGCGCTGCTTACGACCAGACTTTCCAGATTCTCTCGCAGCGTATTGATAAATTCGGTGTGGCTCAGCCCACCATCCAGAAGCTCAGTGCCTCGGAGCGCATCCTGGTCGAGCTTCCCGGTGTGAAAGACCCCGAGCGCGTCCGCAAACTCTTGCAGAGCACGGCACGTCTCGAGTTCTGGCTCACCTATGAGAATACGGAAGCCGTGCAGATGCTTATGAGCGCCGACAATTACCTCGCTTCCCTCAATGCCGGTGAGACTCCTGCAGAGACCGAGGATACCGTTGCCGCAGGCGACAGCACCTCGCTGCTCGAACAGCTGACTTCGGAAACTTCGAATGTCGCCCGCGAAAGTTCGACCAACCCCCTGCTCGCAAAGTTCGTTCAGGTCGGTTCCAGCAACAAGTCTGTTGTCGGTTATGCACTTCCTTCCGAGGTGAATGAGATTAATTCCCTGCTCGAGACTGCCGCCGCAAAGCGCATTTTCGATACTCGTACCGTGAAGTTCCTTTGGAGCGCCAAGCCCGTTGCCCTCGCTATGCAGGACGGCGGAAGCCTGGATGCCTACGAACTCTATGCCATCAAGATCGACAGCCGTGACGGCAAACCGAAGCTGACCGGCGACTGCATCACCGATGCCCGTCAGGACTTTTCCAGCATCGGCGGCAACGAGGTTTCGATGACGATGAATAGTAAAGGTTCGCGCGACTGGCGCCGCATCACTGCCGACAATGTGGGCAACTGCATCGCCATCGTCCTCGACAATCAGGTCTATTCGGCTCCTGTCGTCAATCAGGAGATTGCCGGCGGCCGTTCGCAGATCACCGGTAACTTCACCCTTGAAGAGGCTAAGGACCTTGCCAACATTCTGAAGAGCGGTAGCACTCCTGCCCGCCCGGTAATCGTTCAGGAGGCCGTTGTCGGACCTTCGCTCGGTCAGGAATCTATCAACAAGGGCCTCTGGTCGTTTGTGTTTGCTTTCCTCGTGGTGCTCATCTACATGGTGTTCTTCTACAACCGTGCAGGTTGGGTGTCTGTGATTGCCCTTATTACTAATGTATACCTTCTTATAGGTATTTTGGCCTCTATCGGCACCGTGCTTACTTTGCCTGGCATCGCCGGTATAGTGCTGACGATGGCAATGGCTGTCGACGGCAACGTTATTATATACGAGCGCGTCAAGGAAGAGCTGCGTGCAGGTTCCAGCATGGCCAATGCCGTTGAGAACGGATTCAAGAACGCTCTGTCGGCCATTATCGATGGTCAGGTGACTACCTTCCTGCTCGGTGTTGTGCTGATCATGTTCGGCAGCGGTGCTGTCCAGGGCTTCGCCGTTACGCTTTGCGTGGGTATCGTCACTTCGTTGCTCACCTCTATCTTTATCACCCGACTCATCATCGACTCGCGCCTCGAGCACAAGCGCAAGATGAACTTCTCCTTCCCGATTACGGAGAATTTCCTCAGAAACGCACACGTCGACTTCCTCGGTCGCCGCAAGATGTTCTATACGATTGCCATCATCGCTGTGGTTCTTAGTATCGGCGGATTCTTCGTGCGTGGTCTTGCCCTGGGTATCGACTTCACCGGTGGCCGCACTTATGTCGTCCGTTTCGACCAGCCCGTCAAACTTTCGGACGTCCGTGCCGACCTTACGGCTCAGTTTGAAGAGGCTCCCGAAGTCAAGACCTATGGTCCTTCGAGCCAGCTTAAGATTACGACCAAGTATATGATCGACGACGACAGCGATGCCGCCAAGAATGAAGTTGTGAACCGTCTCTATGCCGGTACCAGCAAGTATTTCAAAAAACCGATTACTATCGATGAGTTCAAGTCGACAGAGACCAATCCTCTCGGTATCATCCAGGTCGACCAGTTCGGCAAGGGCATTGCTCACGACAATATGATGCACTCTATCTGGGCTGTCCTCGGTGGTCTGCTTGTGATGTTTGTCTACATCGGCCTGCGTTTCCGCAGCTGGCGTTTCGGTGTCGGCTCGGTCGTTGCATTGGCCCACGATACCATCCTTGTTATCGGCATATTCGCATGGCTCCATGGTATGCTGGCATTCAACCTTGAGGTCGACCAGTACTTTATTACTGCTGTGCTGACGGTGATTGGTTATTCTATCAATGCCACAGTGGTTATCTTCGACCGCGTGCGTGAATACCGCAAACTCTATCCCAAACGTGACCTTCGCACCCACATGAACGATGCCATCAACTCGACTCTCGCCCGTACGGTCAACACCTCCGGCACCACTTTCGTCACTCTGTTGATGATGTTCATCTTCGGTGGTGAGGTTATCCGTGGATTTATCTTCGCGCTGCTCGCAGGTGTTACGGTCGGTGTCTTCTCGTCGCTCTGCATCGCAAGCGCTGTGGTGTACGAGATTTCAGGGAAAGAGAAAACCCCCGAAACTAAAGAACTGGCTTAAAATAGAAAAATAGACGATAGCACAATTCTAAGGTGAAAGAATGAAAACTGCACTGCTCATAATCGTACTCTTGTTAGGAGGCTTCTCGTCGCTCTACTCACGTTTTAAACGTACGTTGGCAGAGGATGGCAATCCTTCGGACGGGACCGAGACCCAGAGTTTCGGCAGTGCAGAGACAGATGACGAATTATTCAGTTTTGGCGATGCAGAGGCTGAAGAAGCCAACATCACTCAGCAGGAGGGCTACTTTACTTATGAGTCACCGGAAGCCGGTGCGAAGGTGGAACCTGTTGAGAATGTCAAGCAGACTGAATCTGTCCAGGTACAGACTGACCGTCCGGCCTTCGATTTACGTCAGGCTGTTGTATATCAGACTTTATTGTGCAACCCGTATATAACTCAGTAGAAGAAAAAAAATAATAATAATCTCTTTACATGTAAACGCAATGAGAATGTTCAGAAAAGTACTATTGACGTTTGGACTCTTGCTGCTGGCGGAAATGGCCGCCTTGGCCCAAGGCACCATGAAGGGTGTTATTACCGATGCCAAGACCAAGGAACCGCTTCCTTTTGCCAATGTTATTGCTAAGCAAGACGGTAAACAAATTCTTGTCGGAGTATCTGACTTTGATGGTGTCTACACCATTAAGCCGCTTCCCGTCGGTAAGTATGACCTTGAGGTCCGTTCTGTTGGCTATGCCACTGTTATCCGCCAAGGTATACAGGTTAAGGCATCTGGCTTTACTGTTACGGATGTCGAGATGAAGTCTGAGACGCAGAGCCTTGAGGCCCTCGAAATTATTGAGGAAAAGGTGCCTGTGATCGAAATCGGTACGCCGGAAAGCGGTAAGCGTCTGACCGGTGACGATATCGCACGTATGCCTGGTAGCTCTGTCGAGAGCGTTGTGGCAGCCGTCGGTGGTATCGGATACAACGATGGTGGTACGGGTACGGCTCGTGGTGAGGGTGGCATGGTTACCAAACAAGGTAACGTGACCAAACACACCAATGTAGTCATCCCGAAAGACGCCATCGCCGAAATCCAGGTTATCCTCGGTGGTACGCCTGCAAGCATCGGTGAGGCTATCGGTGGCACGCAGATTATCACCCTGAAACCGCCGACGAGCCAGTTTAAAGGTACGGTTCGTTGGGAGGGCTATATGGACTATCGTTTCCTCAACACACTGGTTGTTTACCTCACCGGTCCTGTTGTAAAGAAGAATATCAAAAACGATGATGGTTCTTCGTTGGAACGTACACTTGTCGGTTTCCGTTTGACTGGACAAGGTCAGTATCGTAACAATCCTTTCTACAGACCGCGTGGATATCGCTATCAGATTGTGAATGACGAGTTGGTTCAGCAGTTTGAGCGTAATCCGTTGGCATACGACCCCCTCACGGGTTCTGTCAACTACGCTGCCGAGACTCAGTTGCATGCTGGCGATTTCCATGAGATTACCCGTCTGACCAGTAAGGACTTTTATGGTGACAATGCCGCTTCGCGTGTCCCGAATCTGCAGTACTATGGCGCCTATGTCGAGGCTGCTTTCGATGTCAGATTCTCTGATTATGCCACGTTGACCATTACCGGTGAGTTCAGCGGAAGCCATTCTCCGAGTGCATCTCTGTCTCCCCTTGGCATGCCGCTTTCCGGCTCCACAGTGGCGGAGAGCTATTACGGAAGTATCACTGCCGACTTCACCCAGCGTTTCCGCGATGCTGAAGCCAGCAACGCTGACGAGGCCAAGTCGTCGTCGCCGATCAAGAATGTTATGTACAATATTACCGGTATGTTCAGCCGTAGTGTTGCAAGACAGTACAACGAGAACTATGGTAAGAGCATTGACGACATCTTCAAATATGGTTACATCGGCAAGTTCGTCACTGAAATGCGTCCGAGCTATGAAAACCAGAAAATCGTCAAAGATGGTATTGAGCAGTGGGCTCTTGTCCAGAACAACTGGTATGAGGATGTGACCTATGTACATGGTTCCGAGTACAACCCGATTCTCTCTAACTATAATGAGCAGCTGTTCCACAGCGAAGAATTTGCTGATCTGCAGCCCTACCTTATAGCTAAAGATTATATTCGCGGATACCATGGTCTGTACAATGGCGACTCGCCCTCCACTATATATGGTCTTCTGAGCAACGTCGGTGTCCAGGGTGGCTCGTTTGCCAAGTCGCAGTCCGATGCTCTCTATTTGCAGGCAAAGGCTTCTGCCGATATCAAAGGCCACGAAGTCGAAATCGGTTTCCAGTACGACCAGCTTTGGGAGTCGTCATATTCTCTGAGTGCACACAGCCTGTGGACTCTGATGCGCGACAATGCCAACAAGCATATTTCGCAGATGGATATAGAACATCCCCATTACAATCAGGTCGGTTCTCAATTGTATGTTAATTACGACCGTCTCTATGACGCTTCGCAGCAGACTCCGTTCGATGCAGCATTCCGTAGCTATCTGATGGGCATTGATGAATCTGTGGGCGAACTGACATGGATTGATGTCGATCGTTATTCTCCTGAAGATTTTGTGAAAGCCGGTGGTATTGACATGTTCTCTGCAAAGGAACTCATCAATAGCGGTAACACCTATGTTTCGTACATCGGTTATGATCACACTGGTAAGAAATATAATGGCAAGAACTGGTCTCTTGAGGATTACTTCAACCCCGGTGAAAGCCACTACATGAACCTGCCCTCGTTCTCTCCCATTTACATGGCTGGTTATGTTCAGGACAAGTTCTATTTCCAGGATCTTATCTTCAACGTCGGTGTCCGTGTCGACTACTTCGATGGTAACCAATATGTCCTCAAGGATCCCTATCTGCTCTATGAGTCCTATACTGTTGGAACTCTTAGAGACCGCATCAATGCAGGCGACCGCATGATTGAAAATTCGATTTATAGCGGTGCCGGCGACGACTGGGTGCCTTATGTGAATGTTGTCCCTGAAGAGGGCAGCGAGAATGTTATACCTACGATTGTTGGTTATCGCGATCCCAGTGGCAACTGGTATGATGCCAACGGTGTTCAGGTCTCTTCGCCAAGCGCTGTCAACGGCGTTTCGGGTAAACCTACCCCCTACCGCACTCCTGACGGTCAGAAGACTGTCGCTGAAGGTACGGTGCATACCAAAGGTGTGTTCGAGCGTTATAAACCGCAGATTGTTGCAATGCCTCGTATCGCTTTCTCGTTCCCCATTGGTGATAAGTCTCAGTTCAAGGCCAGCTACGACATTATTGCTCGCCGTCCGTCCTCGAACTGGTCGGCAAGCTATCTGAGCTATCTTTATATGAGCCAGATTTCTTCCATCACTAACCCGAATCTGAAACCAGAGCGTATTACCAACTATGAGTTAGGTTTTGAACAGGCCCTTAACCAGTCGTCGGCAATTAGTGCTTCTGCCTACTACAAAGAGACTCGCGACCTTATTCAGCTTGTCCAATATAATGGTGCTGACCCCAACCCCAACTACTACAGCTACGACAACAAGGACTTCCGTACTATCAAGGGTGTTACACTTGCCTACGACTTGCGTCAGACCAAGAACATCCGTATCAATGCCAACTACACTCTCCAGTATGCTGAGGGTACTGGTCTTTCCGGTACGACTATGACCGAGCTTATCAAGGAGGGTTACACCACCCTCAAGATGCTCAATCCTATCAGTGACGACCGTCGCCATGAGTTCAAAGCCAATATCGACTTCCGTTACGCTGGTGGCCCGAAATACAATGGTCCTGTCATCACTCGTGTTGTGACTGATTCGACTGGTGCAAAACGTAAGAAAGAGGTTAAACTCCTTGAGAATTTCGGTATCAACCTGATGGCTGTTGCACAGTCTGGTCGTCCGTATACCAGAGCGTTCTCCATCTCTCAGCCGACAATTGTTGGTAGTTATATGGGTGCACGTCTGCCGTGGGGCTTCTACTTTGACGGCGTCGTCGACAAGACGTGGTTTATCAATGTTGGAAAGGACAAAAAACGTACGACATCGATTAATGCTGCTATCACTGTTACCAATATCTTCAATATCCGCAATATCCAGGGTGTATTCTCCTCGACGGGTAACCCCGAAGACAATGGTTATCTTACCGATCCCGAAACGCAGTCTACAATCAATGCTTATCTGGATCCTACCGCATTCCGCGATATGTATGCTATTTCGCTGCGTAACGGTACGTGGTACTATTCAAGCCCTCGTATGATTAAGCTCTCGGTATCTTATAATTTCTAAATGATAAACATATATTAAAATGAAACGTATATATAGCAAAATTGTACTGGTTTCGTTGCTTGTGTTTGCAATCTCTGGGTCGGCCATGGCCCGTGAATGCACCGAGTGTATGAAAACCAACGCGAGGAACACCGCAGTTCAAAGCAAAGCCGCAGGTTGTAAGCGAGCCCAGAGTACTGCCGAGCTCAACATCAACAATGTGCGTGCTATGATTAACGGCTATGGTAACATGTGGTACGATGGCAGCGTTGCTCAGTATCATGTTCCTAAAAATGCCAATACCAATCCTCTGTATTGTGCAGCACTTTGGGTTGGCGGTACCGATGTCAACAAACAGCTTCGACTTGCAGCACTCCGTTTTGGTCAGGATGGTGATGACTTCTGGCCGGGCCCGCTGAAGATTAACGGCACTGCTTCTATTGAAACCGAGACATGTAATAAATATGACAAGCATTGGATTATCACCAAGGCTGAGGTTCAGGAGCACATGGCTAAGTTTGAATATGAAGATAATAATGTTGTCACGGTTGTTGGTGACGTGTCGTCGATTCCCGAGGTTATCCGTACATGGCCTGCAACGGGTGATGGTGATGACCTGACCCAGTATCTGGCTCCTTTTTTCGATGCCGATGGTAATGGAGTTTACAATCCCGAAGGCGGCGACTATCCTTACTACGATTTCGATAATGAGCTCTGCCCTCGTACTATAAAGGCAAATAATCCCGGTCAGAACTACGTTTCTCTCCCGACAAGCGAAACGACCGCAGGTATTGTTACTGGTGGTATTCTGTCCGACCAGGTTCTGAAGGGTGACCAGACTATTTGGTGGGTCTTCAACGATATGGGTAATACTCATACCGAATCCAAAGGCTCTCCTATCGGTCTCGAAATCCGCGCACAGGCATTTGCCTTCTCGACGAATGACGAAATCAACAACATGACGTTCTATTCGTACGAGATTATCAACCGTTCGACCTATCGTCTTCAGGAGACCTACTTCAGCCAGTGGGTTGACCCCGATCTTGGTTATGCTCAGGACGACTATGTCGGATGCGATGTCCGCCGTGGTCTTGGCTATTGCTACAATGGTGATGAGGCCGATGGCCCCGGATCGGGTAGCTATTCTGGCATTCCTCCCGCAGTTGGTATCGACTTCTTCCAGGGACCTTATATGGATCCTGACGGAAGAGATAATCCTAAGATTGATATCCCGTACATTCAGACCTATGGTAGCGAGCAGTTGAAGAGCCTTTTGGCCAAATATCGTCGTGCCGATGGTAGTTATGATACAATTGCCATCACTGACGATGCAGACCTTTTCTTTAATATTGACTACAATAGCTGGTACTTCCATCAGGGCGATGTCGTTGGAAACTGCGCTATTAACGGCGTGAACTTCGGTAACAACATTATCGACGATGAGCGTTTCGGTATGCGCCGTTTTGTGTACTACGACAACAGCTCCAACGAAATTAACGGTGAACCCAGCAAGGCTAACGACTATTACAATTATTTGAGAGGTTTCTGGAAAAACGGTCAGAGAATGAAGTACGGTGGAAATGCTATTAGCGGTTCTAATGTTACTGATTTGGATTGCGACTTCATGTTCCCGTACGACAGCGATCCCTGGCATTGGGGAACTGATGGCAATATTCCTGAGACGAACCCGAATGATTGGAATGAGGTCTCAACGGGTAATACTCCTCAAGACCGTCGTTTCATGCAGTCGGCTGGTCCCTTCACCCTTGAACCCGGTGCTTTGAACTATATCACCGTTGGTATTCCTTTTGCTCAGGCTTCTTCCGGTAGCGCTTGGTCGTCTGTTGAGATGCTGCGCGAAATTGATGACGTGTGCCAGGCTCTGTTCGAGAACTGCTTCAAGGTCCTCGATGGCCCCGATGCTCCTACTATTACCTGCCAGGAACTTAAGAATGAGATTATCCTTTATCTCCATTACGACGATCCTAAGTCCAATAACTATGGAGAGAAGTATTCTGAGGTTGATCCCGCTATTGTTCGTTCCTATGTTATTGGCGACAGCACTTATGTCTACACTGATGATCAGCGTAGCTACAAGTTCGAAGGCTATCAGATTTATCAGCTGAAGGATGCCACGGTTTCTATCGCCGATATCCGCGATGTCACCAAAGCTCGTCTTGTTGCTCAGTGCGATATTGAAAACTATTACGATTCGCTTATTCTGAATGACGAGGATCAGCTTGTTGAGAACACCAATCCTTCGCTTCCCATTGGAACCTTGGTTAACTTTACCACCAACTCGGCCACTGGTCTTCTTTCTGGAGAAATTATGGTTGATGGCGCCAACCGTGGTATTCAACACGTTTTCCGTATCACTACCGACCAGTTCGCCACCGGTGTCAATACCAATCTTGTGAACAATCGCGAGTACTACTTTATTGCTGTTGCTTATGCTCAGAACCGCTACAAAGAGTATTCGCAGACTGAGGCAGCTTATCTCGATGGTCAGAAAGAGCCCTACCTCGCCGGTCGTAAGAACGAGCGTGGTGGCAGCATTACACCGATTACCGCAATTCCTCACGATCCTGTTGTAGAAGACGGCGGCAAACTTGCCCAGTCCGAGTTTGGTATGTGCCCCAATATTGTCCGTCTTGAAGGATACGGTAATGGCGGCTCGATTCTCCGTCTGACCAATAGTTCGATTCAAGAGCTCATGGGTGCTGCTGGCCAGCCCGCTAAAGCACCCGGAGTCTTTGTGTCGTCAGTCACTTCTTCTGCAGACAACTCGCACATGGATAATCCCTGCATTATTGCCAATCCTCAGTATGCAGAGAACTATGGCCCTGTCAACGTCCGAGTTATTGATCCTCTTATGATCAAGGAAGGCAACTATAACATTCTCTTTAAGAACACCAACTCCAGTGATAATACTATCAGCGGCGACACCCGTTGGTGTGTTGTTAACGCTGATGGTGGACATCTCATTACCCACACCTCTACCGATCCCGTAACTGGTGAGATTGTCGAGACTTATCAAGACACTGTGTGGTCCGATTTCTCCATCGCTCGTAGAAATGAGCAGCTATTCCTTGACCTTGGCATCGCGATTACTCTTGTCAACCCGGACTATCCTGCAACCGATTTGACAGATGTCGCTGCTTATGGTGGTGCTTACTATGAGGGGTTTGCCAAGAATGGTGCTCTGCTTAACTCCACTATGACATTCGCCGACCAGAACAACATGTGGCTCACCGGTATTCCCGACAACGATGCTGCCATGCCGATGAACTGGATTCGTTCTGGCTCCCAGTTCGCTCTGCAGAACTTCAGCTCGTTCATGTCTGGTTCGACTCCTTACAATATATATGACACTTACCTCGACGAGGACTACTTTAAAGCCTATCAGCCGCGTATGGGCAATCCTGTCACCCAGGCTTTCGATAAAGATCAGATTTACGAAGGTGTTATCAATGGCCTTTGGGCTCCGTATGGCCTCGTTTCGACCATGCCCTTCCATCCTGGCTTCAACTTCTCGTACTTCATGCCTGAAGAGTCTGTCCTCGATAGCTTGGAGAATATCGGACGTTCGTCTATCAACAGGTATACTGTACAGCGTAACCTTATGACCAACTTCCACAACCGTGCCATTAACTATAATGACATGTCGCAGCTGCCAAGTGTTCGTATCGTCTTCACTGCCGATACATCCAAGTGGACGCGCTGCCCGGTCATTGAAATGTGCGACGACTATACTCAGGCAGAAGGTAATGCCCGTAAGTTCAGTATGCGCAAGCATCAGTCGGTCGACAAGCTTGGCCGTAGCTGTGGTGACACTATCACGCCTGATGTCAACGATCCTAACAACCCCGCTTACATCTCTGAGTATGGTATGGGTTGGTTCCCTGGCTATGCAATAAACACTGTTACTGGCGAACGCCTTAACATCATGTTCGGTGAGGATTCTCGTTACATCCAGTATAACGGTCGCGATATGCTTTGGAATCCAGTCAGCGAGACCATTTATGGCTCTGATAACTACATCTTCGGTGGTCGTCACTTTATATATGTCATGAATGCTTGCAATCAGCCTTTCGCCGATTTGAAAAACAGTTCGAACAGCATTGTCCACTTCCGCACACCTTCCTATGATGCCGGTCGCTGGGCTGCCCAGATGCTTAGCTCTTCCGATCGCCTTATGAACTACAAGCTTAATAGATCGAATATGCCTAAGTTCTGCAATGGTGTTATCGTGAGCGAAAATGAGTCGGTTTATCCTCAGCGTGACTCTCTGGCGTTACTCTATTCCTCTGTGGCTTGGGTCAATATGCCTCTTGTCAGTGCCCGACATGCGTTCTACTATCCTGGCCGTAACGCCGAATTGAACCGTGAAAGCGCATCCAACGGTATTCCTTGCGATGTTACCATCGACATTGACATCCGTACGCCTTATGGCACTAATATGGGTCCCAATGGGACCACGGCATCTCAGGCCGGTGTCGGCAGTATTAACCGCAGCTTGCCTGCCTACCAGTTCCGCATCTCGGCTAACGATGCTGTCATCGAGAACCTCGCAACGGCATCAAATGCCCGCAAGAGTTATGTCGACTCGCTCCTCGACATGATTAACATTGTGCCTAATCCCTACTACAGCTATTCCAAGTATGAGACTTCCAGCCAGCTCGAAACCAAGGTCCGCATCATCAATCTGCCTACCGGTATCAATGATAATGGCAAGCAGGAAGGTGCTTATGTAAGGATTTACACCGTTGATGGTACCTTGGTGCGCACGCTCGGACCTACCACCGCCAACACAACAACACTTGATTGGGATCTGCATAACCACACCGGTATTCCGATTGCTGGTGGTATGTATCTCATCCATGTCTCGGTGCCTGGCATTGGCGAGAAGGTTATTAAGTGGTTCGGCACTATGCGTCCCGTCGACCTCAACTCATATCAGTTCTAATTGTGTAAGAAACCATCAAAAATATCACAGAGATGAAAAGAATATTTAAAATATTTGCTGTAGTTGTGATTCTGACGACCTTGTCAGTCCAGTCTGCAATGGCTGGCAACGACGAGCGTCGTGGTACAGCTGGCTGCTCCGAGCTGCTCATCAATCCTTGGACTCGGAGTACCGGTTGGGGTGGTGTAAATATTGCCAACGTGCGTGGCCTCGATGCCATGTTCGGCAATGTCGCCGGTCTTGCTTTTGTCAACAATGTTGAGTTGGCCTATTCGAGCACCATGCTTTATGGTGGCAAGAATGGTCTGAGCAGCGGTGCCACAATTAACACCTTCGGCCTTGGTATCCGGGTATTTGAGTCGGGTGTCATTGGCGTTTACGTTATGTCGCTCGGTTTCGGTGATTTGCCCGTTACCACGTACGACAGCCCCGATCCCGGGCTGAATGGCACCTTCTCCCCGAGCTATATGAACATCAATGTGGCTTATGCTCACAGTTTCACCAACACCATTCATGGTGGTGTTGTGTTCAAACTGGCCACTGAGTCCACTGCCGATATCTCTGGCTCCGGTTTTGCCATCGATGCCGGTATCCAGTATGTAACAGGTGAGAACGACGAACTCAAGTTCGGTCTCTCCCTCAAGAACTGGGGCCCGTCCATGAGCTTTGGCGGTCCTGGCCATTCGTTGACCATGGTCAATGATGCTGGCAACAGCTTCACCGTTGAGACGCGTGCTGCTGAGATGGAGCTGCCTACCTGCCTCAATATTGGTTTGTCCTACGACTTCCTCTTCGAGAAGTGGAACCAGCGCCTCACTGTGGCAGCTGCCTTCACATCCAACGCTTTCTTGCGAGACAACTATACTCTTGGTCTTGAATATGGACTGCTCAACATGGTCCAACTTCGTTGTGGCTATGTGTTCCAGCCCGGCCTGTGGAATGACGCAGCTACGGCCAACAATGGTATCTGTGCCGGTGCTTCAGTCGACATTCCGCTGTCCAAGAAAGAGGATTCTAAAACCGGTATCACCATCGACTACTCCTACCGTACGGCTTCGCCCCTCAAAGGCACTCACTCGGTTGGCGCTTCCTTCCGGTTCTAAAACTCAAGACAGACAAATAACCATCGATTGGGAAAGGCTTTGCCATCGAAGCCTTTCCTAATTTTTGAACATCGTAAAAAAACACCTACAACATCATGTCAGAAATAAAGTATTATAGCGAAGAGGGTTTGCAGAAACTCAAAGACGAGCTTCGCCACCTCATTGCTGTCGAGCGTCCTGCTGCTTCGGCAGCCATTGCTGAGGCTCGTGATAAAGGCGACCTCTCTGAGAATGCCGAATATGATGCCGCCAAGGAGGCTCAGGGCCACCTCGAAGCCCGAATCTCCAAACTGCAAGATCTCGTGGCTAACGCTCGTTTGCTCGACGAGAGCAAAATCGACACTTCCAAGGTGCTCCTGCTCTCCATCATCACCATCCGCAACACAAAGAACAACATGACGCAGCGCTACACCATTGTGCCCGAAAGCGAAGCCAATCTCAAACAGGGCAAGATCAGTATCACCTCGCCCTTTGCTTCCGCATTCCTCGGCCATAAGGTCGGCGATGTTGTCGAGGTCAATGTGCCTGCTGGCAAGATGACCTTCGAACTCACCAAGATTGAACGCTAAACCCTTACTTGTTATGGCAAGCATATTCAGCAAGATTGTTGCAGGCGAGATACCCTGCTATCGTGTGGCCGAGACCGACCATTGTCTGGCATTCCTCGATGTCAACCCCATTGCCAAGGGCCATGTCCTCTGCATTCCCAAGCAGGAAGTCGATTATATCTTCGACCTCGACGACGAACTCTTCACCGAGCTCCATCTCTTTGCCCGTCGCGTTGCTCGTGGCCTCAAGAAGGTGTGCCCCTGCATCAAGGTCGGCGAAGCCGTGGTGGGCATCGATGTGCCGCATGCCCACATCCACCTCGTGCCGCTCAACAAACCTGGCGATCTCAGTTTCTCGCATCATGTCGCAATGAGTTCCGACGAGCTCGCTGCCCTTGCCGCCGAGATAGCCGCAGCCATCGAGTGACTTTTATTTCAAAAAAAGGAATGCCCCGCAGTCCGTTTAGGAGAGACTCTCCTGTACCCTGCGGGGCATGCTGTTTATAGGGTGTTCCATCAGAATACAGGAAGCATCTCTATTTCCACGCCTTCTTTCTTAAATTGAGGCATACACATGCCGATTGTGGCGCCGATATATGTGGGGTCGCATATGATGAATTTGCGTCCCTTAAAAGTCAGGTGGTCGCCCGCAACATCTTGTTCAAAGTGTACGGCGGTGCCCATGTGTCCGGGGAAGTGGAGCAGCAGCACATCGAGCCCCAGAAGGTCGCGTACAAGGATACTGTAGAGGATGGCGCGATCCTCGCAGTCGCTGTAAGGGTAGTAGAATGTTTCGTCGCCAAATAGCGGACGTTCGCGACCGAATTGCTCGTTGTCGGTGGCATACTCGAATGCCTGTTGTACAAAGTCTATGATGATATCGGCTGCTTCTGGCTTGTTTTTTCCTTCGATGGCACGTTTCAGATCGGGGTAAAGCTTGCTTTTCAGTCCGTCGGAGAGCGAAGCACGGCTAAACAAGCCCCAATATTTTATTGGGAAAAACGGATAGTCGTTGTAGAAGTCTACCAGCGACCTGTTGACAGGAACACTCTCGTAGCGTGGTTTTGGATAACGCTTGCCGTTGTAGTTGCGATTGGTGGCTACGGTGCGGTTGCCGATCTGCGGTGTTTCTTTCAGCTGCAGGGACATGGATTTCGAACCGTCGAAGACGCCTGGGGCGATGCGGTAGGAGCCTTCTTTGTCGCCGACAAGGTAGTATTTTTCGCCATCTATTACGAAGTATGTCATGTCGAAGACGTCCTCGGCGATGGTCACCAGTAGTTTCAGGCGTCCCGTTTCGCTTCCTAATGCGAACCGCGTTCGGAAGCCGGACTGGCTGAGGATATACGCCTCGAGAAGTACAGACTCGTCGGTTTCACAAGAGTCCAGTTGTTCCACGAGGTGTTTCCCGTTTCCGCCGTTTTTGTTGCCGAGCAGTTCGATGGCGACACAGCGCACGAGGGCCAGGAATCCCCAGTCAGGCAGCTTCATTTGGCGAGCCACCGCGATGCAGTCGTGAACGAGAGCATCGGTTTCGCGCTTGGAGAGTTCGAGCCATGCGTCGCCCAGCCCGCCGTTCATCGGTTTTGACACTTTGAGTTGCTCTATATCTGCATTGTAGTCGAAACTTAGGGGGGTGCCATAAAACAGCGAGGTGTGCAGAGTCTTTTTTTGAGGCAGTTCCACGTCTGGGATGTTGGGTAGCACTATGGGTGGGGGCACCGCGGGTAGAGGCATCGGCACTGCCGGTATTGGATCCGATGTGGGGATTTTGGATATTGGGGCGATTTCTGGACGTGGCGGTTTGGGCTCTTTGGGGGCTTTTTTGCCCGTAAAAGCCTGCATATCCTCCCATCGCTGTTTGAGGAAGTTGGCATAGTCCTCGTTGGCCTTGCGGCGGAACGCTTCGAATTCGTCTGTCTTCTGCTGCTTGTAATTTTCGTATGCGGCCTCTCTTTGCCGTTTCCACTCTTCATACCCACCCTGTGCATACATCAGGAACGGGCAAACCACGAAAATAAATGCAATAGTTGTTCTCTTCATCATCTCTATGAGAATTATAAAACCATCAACTAATCTTCGCCGAACAGTATAGATATGCCGAGCGAGAACTTGTTCCTGGTTACTTTATCAGCGTCCCAACCTCCATTTGTTACATTTATGAGGCCCGTAGACCACATTGCATCGAGGCGGACGTTTTCTAATTCCATGAATACGGCAAAATCCCACGTCAGGTTGAATACATTGACACCGTCGCCTATTGCGTCGTAGTCGGAATAGTATCCTCTGGTGTCCTCAAACAATGCCATGCAAGACAATGTCATTCCTGGTCCTGTATGTGCCCCGATTGCAAAAATGTCGCTTAAGGGTTGTTTAAACTGGATGTGCAAAGGAATCTCAAATGTCAACTCTGTGTAAGAGTCAAATACTTCTTCTATAGTTCCGGCGCCGTATGTTTGTGATGGAGTGTTGCTCGAAAAATATAACTCCATGTCCAGACCTATATAGATGCCTATACCATAGTCTATTGTGCCCTGGGCGATCAGACCCATATCAAGGCCGTGCAGCCTCTTGTTGTCCCCCCAAATGCCATTGCTGAAAAAATGCTGATTGCCATAGGTTATTTTGTACTGTTGGTTTGTGTACCCAAAACTTAGTCCGATGCCCTCGGTTTGATTGTACTTCACATCGCCAAGGTATGACTGTGCATGGGCATTGGTGGTACATAGTACTGTTATGGCTACTGTCAATGCCAGGAAATAATGTGTGTGCTTTTTCATAGTATTTATTCTATAAGTATTGAAAAACTAATGTTGAAACCCTCCCATTTGGTGGCTGTTGCACCAATAACATAATCTGTTATTTCATGATTGGTCAACCCGTATTTCCATGAGAATTCAAGCATAGCCCAATCGTACTGTATTCCAACTCCGACACTGTAGCCGAAGTTGAAACGCTTCAATGCCAAACCGTCGCCATGTTCTGGGGTGTAGGTCATGGCCTGAGACGCATTGTCCTTGTATTCAGTTCCAAACATATAGTCTATATCCAGTCCCCCATGGAATGAGAATGCGAATTCTTCGGAAAAAGGCAGACGGTAATAAATGTGCAGAGGAACGCTTATCGCCTTGGTTGAATAGGATGAAAACCAGTCTTCCATTGGGCCGTTGTCGGAATATGTCTGTTCGTCTTGCGGACTGGAGGAATAATAGTAATCAAAGAAGACACCCGAATAAAAACCAAGGCCCCAGTCAAAGCACGGTTGCAGATGGATACCTGCCCGGATACCGCCGATATGGCCGTCTATCATACCCCATGCTTGGTCGAAGCTTAACTTGTTGTGCGCGTCATCAGATGCTACTATCTGCCTGAATGCATAGCCAATCGATATGCCGACAATGCGTTGGTCGAAGTCGCGCTCCCACGGCCATACCAGCTTTTTTTTCGGCGGCTTGATGTTGAATTCATAGGTGTTGCTGCTGTTCTCCCTGACACCGATAACCCTTGTGGCTGTGTTTTTGTCGTTGGACATACTTACTTCGTAGCGACCGTAAGGCAAGTTTAGGCTGAACGACTGGCGTGCTCCCGACGTCTCGTTCTGGTCGGGCACATATCGACCGTCTATACGGCGTATATGGATGTTCGCTGCCGTGCGGCGACCTTGGTAAACGGCATGAAGTTCAATACGTTTTTTTTGTTCAAGTGTTATGTTGACACTACGATTGTTTGGGGAGACGTTAAGAAGTGTGGTGTCGGCCATGGCGAATCCGTATTTTGTAACCATTCGGTAACTCCCTTCAGGCAATGATACATCGGTTGGCGTAGGTCCGAAATACTCGTCTTTGTCGCGTACGCGCACATATACATCAGCACCGGAAGGGTCGCTGGTGACATGGATGGAATAACGCTCTCTGAGGTCGAACCTAAAGTTGTAATTCTGTTCGCTGACGGTGATTGTCGTGTCACGGTGCATATCTGACCCATTACGGGTGAATGACACTTTGTGGCGCCCGCTCGTCAAGCGGGCTTTGTTGTCGACCACCCTTTTGCCGTCGATATATATGTTTATCTCTTGAGGAATGGTCGCCAAGGATACTGCAATCTGCTTCACGCAATGCAAGGTCAAAGAATAAATATGACGCGACTCCAACTTACGTTCAATGTCGTATGGACGGCTTTTGTATCCATCTCCAAACAAGTCCACAGAAAATGATTCGGGCGAAACATAGAGCCAAAGTTCGGGTACATCCAAATCACCATGGAATTCTTGTTTCTTTAGTTGCGCCAATCCAGTCGATACGCGGGCTTTCAGGTCTTGCGCATCTTCAATGGCCATATTCTCAATCCTGATGCGAACCAAAGCTGTTATTTCGCCGTTATCGTCTGTCGGCCATTCCAGAAAACCGGCTGTGACAGAACCAATCGCGGCTCCTTCGCTGTACTCTTTAAGCGAGTTCGCCTCCCATATCAACTGATAGTCATCGTCTGATTGTGCAAATACATTGCTTATGGGCAGTGCAAGAAATGCAATAAATATTAACAGTTTCTTCATGTTTTACCATTTAAAGTTAGCTTTGTCAAAGAATTTGCCCATATCCACCATCGGCTCCTTGTCTGGTTGCCAATAGCGCACCATTATCATTGGGTGTTCTCCCTGCATGTTAAGCATCAAGGTCAGATATCCTCTGTCCGAATATCTGCTCGAGTTATACATCTGCTTGATTTGTATACCGAATGCGGCACCATCAGGAAGTACGCCACCGGTGTTTAGGGTTTTTGTTGTATTGTCCTCGAAGCTGAGGTGGACATAACTGTTACTGGCAAATAGTTGACGAAGGTTTTTTAGATATTCTTGTTTGGTCAATGTGTTGTATTCTACCTTCTGGTCACTATCCAGTTTACCTCCTATTTTGTCGGCTTGTTTTTTCTGTTGCGGTTGCAGTACATGCCCAATCACTATGAGCGCATCGTCGGAGAAGATGCTCTCAATGTAGTCCATCCGTTTCAATACGAATGCGGTCTGGTAGTCTTCCATGAACCCCAGAATTGTGTATCGAGATATGTTGCTCCAGTTTTTTGCAGCATCGAAGATGTCGTTTTCAGCCTTTTCAGTCAATCCAAATGCAAACGAATGAATTTTTCCGTCTGTCGGCGAAAAGCGGAAGACAAGTTTGTCCATAAACGTTTTGCCACCATTGACCTTGAGCGTCACGTACATATAGCGGGCCAATACCTCACCGTTGGCTTCAATATACTCCAGTTCTTTGTCTTTTTGTTTCGATAATGCAAGTTTGCCGGATTTGGTCAGTAGCCTCTCGAACAATTTGTAGCAGTCGTCGGACATGTATTTTTTCGCCAATGATGGATTCTGTTTGGTTATAGCGGTCTCAATCCCTGCCATGGCATCGGCATATCCCTTGGTCGAAGTCGCTTTGGTACGAGTCAGTGGTGTGACACTTTTCACCTCTTCCGCCTTTATCTCAGGTATACCGACAGGAGCCGGTTTTTCCTTTTTTTTGCGTTTCTCGTTTTTCAAAGCGCATTCCTGTTGCGATTCATTGATAATTATCGGTTTTATGTTCGAGAAAACATCAGGCATAAGTTGCTTTGCCTCGTCCTGGAACCGATATTCATAGTTTATTTTCATCTTGCCATCTGGCGGAGTGTCAAGAATTACAGCCTCGCCACGCCCGTCCTTGGCTATCACTGGTCCGGCAAAACTCTGCCCGTTGAAGTATTTGTATCGCAGTGATGCCACCTTGTTGCCGTTATACTCAAACTGAAGCATGACTATGTTCTCTCCATAGTCGTTTTCCTCGGATGAAACCGTGGTGCACTTTATGGCACTGAGTACCGAGCGTATTTTGGCCGGCAGCAGTGCCATAGCGTTGCCGGTGCGGTCACCGATACGTACCGGAATATTCTCTGGCACCGTATTGGCGAGCATCAAAGCCCAATAATAGAACCTCAGAGCGTCGTCGATTTGCAAATCCTGTTCGGCATACTTGCCACTCTGGATAAAGTCTGTAACCTGATTCTTCCGTTCCTCGAATATGCTTCTTACCTTGTTCTTCTCCACATATACAAACACATGGCACTCTGGTTCTGGCGACAGTTCAATAACTGTCAGATCTTCCATAAAAACATTAGAGTAGCTTTGCAGGGTTCTTTCATATTCTTTGGTCGCTTCAATACCAGCAGCAGTTCGCTTCATGTATGTCGTATCTTTGGCTGTGGCAATGATTTGTTGAGAAATATTCCCCACCAAGACGTTCAGGGCCGCCTTCCTTGCCTCATCGAATGTTTCGTATGGTTTACCCGGACTTTCTGCCCAATAATAATCAGAATTGCGGCGGATTTTTCCACATTCGTCGCATCTGACCTGAGCGTTGAGTGAGTATGCCATTGCAATCACAATTGTGATTGCAATGGCTTTGGGGCTGAAATGGTGAATCATTGCGTTATCTTTCTGCACGTCGTTCTTTATACTCTTTCATCCTTTGTTCCAGCATTTTCTGATATTCTTCGTATTTGAAGTCCATCATCATTTTGTCCTCCTCTGACAGGCTTTCTTCCGTCATTTTGGCAATGCGTTTCGAAAGTTTTATCAGGTCTTCCTGAAACTCAACACAAACATAAGCTGTCAGCGAGTTGTCTTTTGTGTTCTCGTAAACGTCTGTCTTGACTACAACATAGCCTTTTACTATTTGGTCAATTTGCCCGCTCAACGATCCGACTATTTTCTTTGCTGCCTCGGTTTTGTTTTTCATTCGGTATTGATCGCCCGATTCGTCTATTGACGCTCTGATCCACTCTTCAAGATTTCCTGCTGCCATTCGTCTTGCTTCAGCCGAGGCAATGGCTATTGCATCCTCTTCGAATTGGTGCGTATACGTTCCCCATCCACGGAATGTCGGTGCGGCCTCATAGTATTTCTGAGCATCTGATTTCTCTCGTTTAATCCTGCTGGGACCATCGTCAGATGTCGTTGTTTTGCTGCTTTTGCACGATGTTGCCATTCCGCCAAACAATATGGCAGCCAAGGTAATTGCAATAATACTCTTTGTTTTCATCTTTGTTGATTATTGATTTGTCCTACTCTGTTTATGGGTTTTCGGAATTCCCCGTTTAATAATTCATTGTTTGATTCCAATATAAAAAAACCGCGAACTTTTTTGTCAAAGTCCGAGGTCCTAGGAATCACCTACAATGCTAACAAGAAAAGCTCACGGTATACCCGCGAACGTTTCGCTTTTTTGTAGCATTGTAGTCTGAAATTTCCTAGGTTCCGGACTCGCTTCAAAAGTGAAAACGCTATTTAGTATTTAATTGTTAATGTTTGTGCTACATGGTTTTTTGTCCTTTCATATGAGTTTTCTTGTCGTTCTTCTTGTGTGCAAAGATACACATTTTTCTTTATGTGGCGAAAAAAAATATCAATCAGAAAAAAAAGAAAGCCAGCCACCCTGCTGAAACTAAGGTAAAAGCGGCTGGTGTAAGTTGCTCTAACCCAGCACCTCGGTATGCATCTCTTCTGCCGTTGTACGATACTTGTACGATATATGTACAACGGTAGAAGAGATCTCGACCGCATGTCGAGGGCATCACGACCGATTTCTTTCCTGTCAGAGTCGTTTGAGGCCTTCTTTGATGATGTCTTCGACGGTCATGCCGGCCCAGTCGGTCGACATGAGGAGTTTTTCGACGGCGGGTTTGGCGAAGCCGAGCATGACGAGGGCTGTCATGGCCTCGTCGCGGGCTTGGTTCTGCACGGCGATGCCTGCGATGGCGGCCTGCGGGGCGGCGCCGATTTTGTCGGCCAGTTCGAGCACTATGCGCTGGGCGGTCTTGGCGCCGATGCCCTTGACGCGTTGCACCTTCTTTACGTCTTGTGTGGCTATGGCGGTGCGCAGTTCGTCGACGGTGAGAGAGCTGAGCATCATGCGGGCCGTCTGGCATCCGACGCCGTTGATGGCGATGAGCAGGCGGAACATCTCCCGTTCGCTGATGTCGGTGAAGCCGAAGAGCTGCTGTGCGTCTTCGCGCACCACGTGGTGGGCGTAGAGGCGCACGCTCTTGGGGTCGGCGCGGCGCAGGGCTTCGTAGGTGTTGAGACTGATTTCGAGCAGGTAGCCTACTCCGCCGCAGTCTACGACGGCCTGTGTGGGTTCGAGCGAGGCGAGCTCGCCTTTGAAGTATTCGTACATTTTTCTTTATGGTGTGTTATGGTTGAGGATACAGTGCCCTGAACATGCGCAGTGTTGTCTTGTTCGGGTTGGGCAGTTCGCATGGTTCGAAGCGGCATTTGTTGTAGAATCCGACTGCCGAGTAATCATGGCGTTTGTAGGCTTCCACTGTCAGAAACATGCAGCCCGCCATGTCCTGGTTGAGGGCCATGCGTGCAATTTCGTCGACGAGTGTGGAGCCGATGCCCATGTTTCTGTATTTTTTGTCGATGGCTATATATGAAATCTCAAGGGCCGGATAATGCAGTTTCGAGAAAAAGGTTTCACAGTAGTTCTGCGACACATCGGGCTTGTTGGCAGATTGACCGAGGCGCATTTCTTGAACGGAGTCGGCGTCGAGGGTGAGCGAGTCGAATCCAAGCGCGAACATGGCAACCGGCGTGTCGCCGATATGAACGATATAGGCATTGCAATAGTGGTTTTGCAAGCTCAGATGCATGTCGTTATGGATAAAAACATCCATCTCGTCGATTCCGCAATTGAAATCGGCGAGTTGTGAAACATCGTTCAGATGGGTAATGGTCAGTTTGTTGTTGGCATTTATTTCCATTCGACAGAGAACTTCGGTTTCTCATTCTCTGCTGTGGCGCCTTTTTGTCCACCAGCCATCATTGCACAGACTATCATTAAGATACGCTCTGCAAATGTTCCTTTGACAGGTTCTCGTTCTGTATTAATGCCCAGCATGATCAGATGGTTTTATATGTTGCCATTCATGATGCAAAGTTACAAAATGTTTGCAAACCGGCAAAATTTTTTTTATTCAGAGTCGAAATTGTAGCCTATGCCGGCGGCTGGCGAGCCGTCCTGTAGGCGGTAGTCGTCTTCCTGCACGTCTTCGAAGAGTGGGTCTTCGTCCCATTCGCCGCCGCGGACGAGGCAGTGGTCGAAGCTGTAGTTCATCTGCAGACCCGGCATCTGGCCGATGCTGACTTCTGAGCGGTGGCTGCCATAGACTATGCAGTCTTGGAATGCGGCCTGGCGCATGTCGGCGCCGTAGTAGTCGGTGGGCGAGGTGGGGTAGTAGTTGGAGATGATGACGCTGGCGGTGTCGCGGGTTTTGCCGCGGTAGGTCCAGTAGTCGGCCATGGTGCTGCGGCTGAAGGTGTAGGCGCCTCCGCCTATGAGGGCGAGTGAGGTGTAGCAGTCGTAGACGAGCATATTGTCGGCGTCTATGGTGGCGTTCTGCCCCACGATGGCGGCGTCGCTCATATTGCGTATCACGGTGTTGCTTACGGCCACCTGCGCCTCGGGGTAGGCGCGGATGCCGTCGGTGCCGTTCTCTATTATGGCGTGGTCGATGACGTTGCCGCGGCTGCAGTTGTAGAACCACAGCATCTGCCATTGGCCCGGCAGGTTGCGGTACCACTCCTCGTGGCGCATGGCGGTGAAGAGCACTGGTTGCTCGGCTGTGCCGTTGGCTATGAGCGAGGCGTTGCTGTCGACTATGAGCATGGCGTCGGGGCCGAAGTGGAGCTCGTCGCCTGCTTGCAGACTGAGGGTGTTGCCATCGAGTATGGCTGCGGAGCAGAGGATTACGTGCGGGCGCGTGTGGTCCCATGTTGCGCAGTCGATGGGGGTGTACCAAGTGGTGTCTTGTGGCGAGCGCTTGTGGTAGACGGCGTTGCGGCCCCAGGCAGTCAGCGGCAGGCGCTGTCCGTTGCCGAAGACGATGGCGTCTTCGACAAGGAAGGGGGTGGTGCCGCCGTCGGGGTCGATGCATGCCTGTACGAAGATGAAGATGCTGTCGCCGTCCTGGATGACCACGCGTCGAGCCACAAGCGAGGTGTCGCCGTCGACGTTGAGACGGAAGCGGCTGCTGCGCCCGCCAGCGAGGGTGACGGAGGAGAGCTCGACGTCGCTGCCCGAGCGGTTGTAGACACGCACCTGGCGTGTGGCGGTGCCGAGGGTGGTGAAGACGGTGTCGAAACTCACCGTGTCGGCCGAGAAGCTGAGGCTGACGGAGCCTTCGTCGGCGAAGGTCTCGCGTTGGCAGCCTGTGGTGCCGAGGGCCGAGATGACGATGGCTGCTACGGCGGCAATTATCGTCAGGCGTGTGTTCATCGGGTGTAGAGGCTGAATATTTCCTCAAGGCGCTTCATGCACACGGGGCAGAATGGTGCGTAGTCGCGCATCATGCAGTGTTGTGCGGGGCGGTAGACGCCGGTGGCCGAGTAGCCGGCACCTTCGAACACACCCAGCGGGCCGCATTCGGTGCGCGGCGCGTTGGGGTTTTCCGGGGTGGGGACGGGGGTGCCCTGCGGCAGGAGCGACTTCCATTTGCTGTCGAAGTCGGTGAGGTTGGTGATGTTGGGCTCCAAGGGCTCGTGGGCGGTGCGGTGCAGGTTCGAGTAGGAGAGCTCTTCGTCTACATACTCGTCGGCCAAGCCGCCGAATGAGTGGCCGAACTCGTGGGGCAGCACATACTCGGCCATGGTGTGCAGCGAGCTGACGGCGTAGAAGTTGTATATGGCTCCGCCGCCGTAGGTCGGGTTGTTGACCATGATGATGATGTGGTCGCAGGGGGTCATGCCGATGAGGTCGTGCAGTCGCCAGATGCTGAATGTCATCAGGTAGCGGTCGGCGCCGAAGGTGCCGTACTCGGCCTCGGCGTCGCCCTTGATGCCGTATACGTTGAAGTCTTGCCGGTGTTTGGCGAAGGGCTCCTTGCCGAAAAGGATTTCCTTCATGCGGTAGTAGTCGATGCGGAGTTTCTGAACGCTTTCGTCGTCATAGCCTTGTGCCACGATGACCACGTCGACTTTCTTGGCCGGGTCGCCGTGTATCTCAAGGTCGCTGCGTTCTCCCTGGCGCATGCTGTATTCGAGCTTGTCGGTCGACGGGTCGAAGGGCAGCACCGTCTGGTCTACAAGGTGCATCTGCTCGTCGCGGCGCATAAAGGCTATCTTGACTGCGCGTTTCGGCATGGGCAGAAGCAGGGTCTCTTCGAAGCGAGCCTTCACTGTGCGGCCCTTGGGCGTGTCTTTGTACTCGCGGAAGAGGTTGCTGTAGCCGCGGCTGTAGATGACGCGGCCACTCTTGGCGTCGCGCATCTCGACGCGGTAGTCGCCGTTGTCGAACGGGTCTATCGTCTGTGTGCGCGAGCCGTGCCAGTCCGACTCGCGGTCTATCCAGCGGCTCACCCATACGGTGTCGCCTTCGGCAGAGCCTTCGCGCGAGCAGTCGAGGCGCAAAGTGCCCCCTGTGAAATATTTGCCAAAGCGCACCTTCTGTGCCTCGGCGGCGCCGCCCAGCATCAGCAGTGCCATGAGCAGTATGATGTTTCTTGTCTTCATAGTGCTTTAAGTAACGGCGCTTTGCGTTTAATATTGCACAAAAATAAAGTATTTTTGTCACTTTTTGCGTCCGGCTCCGCTGGTGCGCCTTGTTTCCCCACACACAGACCGCTTTCCGTGGCACAGGTTGCCGCAAATGTGAGGCGTTTTTCCCGCTTCAATCTCCGCCGGTACGAGCCCCATTGGTGGTTGCCGATGCGATAAAAAACATGGCCATCTGCATCGCAAAAAAGTCTGCTTTTCTTCAGCCGTTGTACGATACATGTACGATATATGTACGGTACTTGTACGATTGCCAATCGTACAAGTATCGTACATATATCGTACATGTATCGTACAACGGCTGAAGAGGTGCTGGCTGTGTGTTGATTTATAGTGTTTTATGAAGAGGCTGTTTTGGCCGCTTTCGCAGCGATGCGGTGCGCCGCGTGTCGCCCCCTTTGAAAAATCGGCGAAAAAAAATTTCCGCTGTCAGAAAAAAGTCGTACCTTTGCACCCCGAAAGGGAGAACGAGATATGCTACTGAAATTGTACAACGGGAACCCTAACGTGCGCGAAGTCAGACGAGTGGCCGACGCCTTGCGCGACGGCGAGGTGGTCATTGTGCCCACCGACACGCTCTATGCTTTCGCCTGCTCGATGGAGCACAAGAAGGCCGTCGAGGCGATTGCGCGCCTCAAAGGGTTCAAGATAAAACAGGCCAAATACTCGATGCTGTGCTCGAGCCTGAGCCAGGTGTCGGAGTATGTGCGGGCCATGGACCGCGACACCTTTGCCCTGCTCAAGCGCTGCCTGCCGGGGCCTTTCACCTTCATCATGGAGGCGGCCGGAAGCGTGCCGCGCAACTATCAGAACGGCGGCAAGACCATCGGCGTGCGTGTGCCGGAGAACGACATCACGCGAGCCATCATCGAAGAGGTCGGCATGCCGCTCATCTGCACCTCGGTGCGGCCGCTCGAAGGCGACGACGAGGTGGAGAACTACACCGACCCCGAGCTCATACACGACCGCTTCGGCGGCCAGGTGGCCATGGTGATCGACGGCGGCGTGGCCGAGGCCGACCCCTCGACGGTGATAGACTGCACCGACGGCATCGAGTTGGTGCGTCAAGGCAAGGGGGAGGTAGACCTATGAGCATGGGTCTCGAATTCTACAGCGGCCGAGGCGGCTGCCTGACGCGCATACTGCTGCTGAGCGTGGCTGTGATGGTGGCGGCGTGGCTGCTGCCCGGCGTCGAGGTGGGGTCGCTTTGGAGCGTGCTGCTCACGGCGGTGGTCATCTCGCTGCTCGACAACCTGTTGCGTCCGGTGCTGGTGGTGGTCACGCTGCCGGTGACGGCCATCACCCTCGGATTGTTCCTTTTCGTTATCAACGCAATAATCATACTCCTCGCGTCGGAGATTGTCAGCGGCTTCGAGGTGCGCAGCTTCGGCTCGGCGCTGCTCTTCAGCCTGGTGCTGACGGGCGTCAACTACCTGCTTGAGCTGCCCAACAAATACATGGAGCGCAAAGAGCTCGACCGGCACCGCACCGACGACGACACCGACGACGAGGGTTTCACCCCATACGAAGAAATCAAAGATTGAAAATCATGAAACAGATACTGAAAGCCGCCGACCTGCAGCAGGCCGTGGCACAAGCCAAAGAGAAAGGCCTTGAGATAGGCCTCGTGCCCACCATGGGCGCATTGCACGAAGGACACCTCTCGCTCATCGAGCGCGCACTGAAGGAGAACGACGTGGTCGTCGTCAGCCTCTTCGTCAACCCCATTCAGTTCAACAACAAAGAAGACCTTGAGAAATATCCCCGCACCATCGAGGCCGACCTCGACCTGATCAACGGCCTTGTGTCGCGGATGGGGAGCGAGGCCAAGGCCAAGGAGCTCTACGCCTTTACGCCGACGGTGGACGAGATGTACCCGAACGGCGAACCCAAGGAGGTCTACCATTTCGGTCCCGTCGAGGAGGTGATGGAGGGACCTCGCCGCCCGGGCCACTTCAGCGGTGTGGCCGTTGTGGTGCGCCGCCTGTTCGACCTGTCGCAGCCGCGCCGCGCCTACTTCGGCGAGAAAGACTACCAGCAGATTGCCGTCATCCGCGCCCTGCTGGAGCAGATAAAGTACCCGATAGAGCTGGTGCCGTGCCCCATTGTGCGAGCCGCCGACGGCCTGGCTCTCAGCAGCCGCAATATGCGCCTCTCGCCCGCCGCGAGGGCTATGGCACCGGCCATCAACGCCACCCTTGAGCAGGCTGCCGAGATGGCCGAATACGAAGAGGTGGACGACGTCAAGGAGTGGGTGCTTGACACCCTCGCCTCGTATCACGAAGTCAACGACTGCCCCGACGGCCTGCGCTTCGAGCCCGAATACTTCGAGGTCGTCGACGCCCGCACCCTGCAGCCTATAGCCGACTGGAACGAGGCCGGCGACCTCGGCGCCGTGGGCTGCATAGCCGTCTGGCTCGACGGAGTGCGCCTCATCGACATCGTGAAATTCTGAACATAAACCAACATTAAACCGAAAAACACTATGCAAGAACCAACCCGATTGTTCGACCTGCTCGAATGGCGCAAGGCGCTCCACCCCGAGCGCCCTGTGTTCAAGTACAAGGAAGACGGCCAGTGGAAGAGCCACTATATCGACGAATACATCGAAAAGGCAAACCTCATCAGCTACGCCCTGATGCACCTCGGTGTGAAGAAAGGCGAGAACATAGGCCTCATCAGCGCCGGCCGCCCGGAGTGGAACTACGTGGACTTCGGTGTGCAGCAGACGGGCGCCGTGCTGCTGCCCATCTATCCCACCATCAGCGAAGAGGACTACCTCTACATCCTGCGCGACGCGCAGGTGCGCCTGCTGGTGGTCGAGACGCCGGCCCTCTACAAGAAAATAAGCAACATACGCGAGCAGCTGCCGCAGTTGGAAAACCTCTGCACCATCGTGCCTGTGGAAGGCGTCAAGAGCCTCGACGACATCTATGAGGTGGGCCGCCGCTATCTGGTCGAGCACCCCGATGCGCCGCTGCGGCTGCAGCAAACGAAAGACGCGCTGACCATAGACGATGTGTGCACCATGATCTACACCAGCGGCACCACCGGCACCCCCAAAGGGGCTATGCTGACCCACCGCGGTCTGATTATGAACGTGCAGGAAATCAAGGAAAGCCCCGGCAAGACGTGGACCAAGGCCCTCAGCTGGCTGCCGATGTGCCACATCTATGAGCGCATGATGGGCTACCTGTACCAGTGGCTCTGCTTCGAGATTGCCTATGCCGAGAGCATAGCCAAGGTGGCCGACAACTGCAAGGAAATAAGCCCCAACATGATGGCCTGCGTGCCGAGGTTCATAGAGAAAGTCTACGACAAAATCTACCGCAAGGGCGAGAAGATGACCGGCATGCAGAAGAAGATATTCGACTGGGCCATCGACCTTGCTTTCCGCTACGACCTCGACGAGAGCAAGCTCAGCCTGTGGTACAAGATGCAGAAGTCTGTGGCCGACAAGCTTGTCTACAAGAGCATCCGCGAGAGCATGGGCGGCGAGCTGTATATGCTTGTCAGCGGCGGCGCCACCATACAGCCGCGACTGACGCGCTTCTTCTCCTGCGTGGGGCTCGACCTCTATGAGGGCTACGGGCTCACCGAGTGCTCGCCGCTGATAGCGGTGACAAACAGCAACAAGAAGGGTCGCAAGATTGGCTCTGTGGGCTTCGCCATGCGCGAGATAGAAGTGCGCATCGACGAGCATACGGGCGAGATACAGTGTCGCGGCGGCAACGTGATGAAAGGCTACTACAACCAGCCCGAACTCACCGCCCAGGCCATAGACGCCGACGGCTGGTTCCACACAGGCGACACCGGCTACTTCGACCCCGACGGCTACCTCTTCATCACCGGACGCACCAAGAGCATGTTCAAGACCTCGATGGGCAAATACATCAACCCCGAGGTGATAGAGGAAAAGATGAAGCAGTCGCCCTTCGTAATGGACATGATGGTGGTAGGCGCCGAGCAGAAGTTTGCCGCCGCGCTCATCGCGCCCGACTTCGACATGCTCCGCGACTGGTGCCGCCGCCACGGGGTGCAGGCCTCGACGCCGCAGGAGATGATAGCCGACAAGACGGTCGTGGCCCGCTACCAGAAGGTGGTCGACAAGTACAACGCCGAGCTGGGCGTCACCGAGCAGGTGAAGCGCTTCGCCCTCGTGGCCGATGCATGGACCGAGGCCAACAAGATGCTCACACCCACGCAGAAACTCATACGACGCAACGTCGAGGCTGCCTACCGCGAGCAGATAGACGCACTGTTCAAGTAGCCTGCTTCTCGACAGGCGTGCGCTAAATTATTGCGGCATAGATGTCAGTCTGTGCCGCAATAATTAAATATATTTGGTGGGTTGATAAAAAAGTAGTATTTTTGCAGCCGTTTTAAAACCGCAACAAACAATGTTCTTCACAACTCTGTCCGAATACATCAATGCCAACGCGCCGATGAGCAATATCCCGGCGTTGCTGGGTCTGCACCATGGCAATCCTTTGGGGCTGCATCCCATAGCCATACCGATACTGCTGCTTGTGCTGGCTGTTGCCATGCGCATCCTGTACAGATACATCTCCAAGACAGACCGCCGCAGCCTCTATCCGCTGCTCTACGGGCTGTGGTGGTTTGCCGTGGCGGCCACCTACTACTACTGCTTCTCCGGCGACCTGCCGCTCTATACAGACGAAGACTTGGGACGCCAGGAGGTGTGTGTGGGCTGGTTCTGCCAGCGGCAGGTGGTTGGTGTCGGCTGGTCGCTGCTTGGTGTGGCGCTGCTGAGTTTCACGGTCTACACCATGTTCAGCATCCTGCTCCATGTCATTGCCCACCAAAGCGACCGCATGGGGCTGCAGGAAAAACACTGGCGCGAGTGGAACTGGATTATCGCCGTCATGCTTCTCGGCGCCTCCGCCGCCGGCATCGCCGACGACCTTGCGCCAATCCTCGGCATCTGGAGTATGATTGCCTATCATCTGGTGGTCTTTATTATGGTCATCGTAAAATTGGTCGTCGACACACGCCGCACGCACCTCTTCCACCGTTGCCTCTTCTCTGCATTCTGCTTCCTGGTGGTCTTCGAGGCCGTAACCATGCTCGCCATCGAGTGCATCGAAGGCTATATCTACCTCTTCATCCCCATTGTCGGCCTCTTCATCTCCGCCGACGCCCGCTACAAGAAGAGACAGCGCCCCGCAGCATGAATGCCAACTTGGATATGGAAGCCGTTGTAACCACCGAGCTCTTTCGCACCAGCCAGAGCTGGGACGGGGTGGAGCTGCCGGACTACCTGCAGGGACGACCCGAGCTGGTGGCCATGAAGTATGTGTTCCCCGCAGGTTGCAAGCTGGGCTGGCACCACCACGAGGTGATGAACTTCGGCGTGCTGACGCAGGGCGAGCTGACCATCGTGGCACATGACGGCACCGAGAAGACCATCCACGAAGGCGAGGCGGTGGTCGAGATGGTCGGCACCGTCCACCACGGCGAGAACCGGGGTGCGAAGCCCGCCATCCTCTACATGTTCTACCTCTCGCAGAAGGGCATGCCTCTGTCCATACAACACACGGAGATTTCTTAAACAAACAACATGAACAGGAACATTATTATATTGCTGCTCACCATGCTGTTGGTTGGTTGTAGCCACCAGCCAAAGACACTTGATGATGTCAAGCCGATGTACACCACCATCGACGGGGTCAAGATACACTACAAGATATGGAACAAAACCGACAACACTGAGGGCAAGACTCTTTGCTTTGTCCATGGGTTCGGGTGCGACATGAACACTTGGGAGAAGCAGTTCGAGTCTTTCCGCGACGAAGATGTGCAGCTCCTGTTCATCGACCTCCCCGGCTATGGAATGAGCGACAAGCCGGTGACAGACTACACCTTCGACTTCTTCACCAGAGCCATTGATGGTGTACTGGATGCCAACGGAATCAAGGATGCGGTCTTTGTTGGTCACAGCCTTGGAACTCCCGTGTGCCGTCATACGCTGATGACCACCGCCCACGGAGGTGCCTTGGTGGATGTCGACGGGGTCTATTGCTTCTATGATGGTACGGAAACGCCAGATTATGTGAAGGCTGTCGAGCAGTTTGGGCACTCCTTCGACGGTTCCGACTGTCGCAAGGTTATCAAGGGCTTCGTCTCGTCATTGGCAGGGAGGGACACACCACAATGGGTGACTGACTACGCAATGTCGGTGATGCCCGAGACCCCTCAATATGTGGCTTCCAGCACCATGCAGAACCTCGTGGATAAGAAATGGTGGACAAACCGTCGGCTCTCTATTCCCGTAATGGTCATCTGCACGCAGAACAGCGGATTGGAAGCCGACAACAAGCAAAAGATGCAGGCACTCTACACCGATCTCGACTACACCGAGCTGACGACCTGCGGCCATTTCATCCACATGGAGCAGGCGGAAATGTTCAACGAGAAGCTGAAAGAGTTCATCACAATAAAGGAGCAAAAGATGCCGATAACAGTAAACATCAAGTATACCGGCGTTGACGGCAACGCCCTGAAGTTTGCCGAGGAGATGACGGTCGGCGGCACCGTCGACGCCATCCGCGCCGAAGAGGGCAACCTGCGCTACGAGTATTACCAGTCGCTCGACGACCCCGAGACCATCCTGCTCATCGACAGCTGGGCCAGCCAGGACGCCATCGACCGCCACCACGCCACCCCTATGATGGCCACCATCGCCGCCCTCCGCGAGAAGTACGACCTCCACATGTCCGTCGACCGTTACATCCCCGCCGACCAGCCCGAGACAGACGAGCAGTTTATCCGGAAATAGCCTTCTTGGTTATTCACCAACGCATATTGTTGGTGTTTTATAGTTGCGAACAATTCGCAACTATGTTTTTCGCATTATTACGAAGAGTTTTCAAATTGTAGAAAAAGAGGTTAAATAATTAATAGTTCAGGCCAAACATCCATAGCGGAATGATGTTTTGATATACATACTCTGTATCATCTTTGACCACAAAAGCATTATCTACATCTACGATTTGTTTCCTCTTTTTGTTACGACCACCCACCTCGAATGTATAGCCATCCACGATGAAGTCCGAGACCGGCGAGGCCGCCACCTTATGGGTTACCGCCATCTGTGAGAAAAAGAATGTCTCTCGCAGCATACCTTTGTCCGGAATGTTGTCACAGAGAGCATAGCATAGATTGGTGTTGGAAAGATAAACCTTCTCGACTTTAGAGAATTGGTCCATAATGTCATCGTCTTCTCTCAGCAGGCGCAAGAGCCCAGACCGCTCTATGTACACCATGATGTCGGACACCGTAGCACGATTCATCTCAAGCGTGCGTCCAAGATTGGCATAATTGGGTTTGAACGGGGTACTTTGGGCAATCACCGACATCAGCTTCTTCAGTTTTCGGGCAGTGGAAACCGTGAGGTTTGCCTGATGCGGAATGTCCACCTCTAACGTCTGTGAGACAACACTGTCGAACCTTTGCAGATAATGGTTGCTATTGTAGAATGGATAATATCCACGTCGCAAATACTCATCGAACAATGGTAATGGACGACCTATCTCTCTGGGCCACACCACACGACCTTGAAGTATATCCTCCAATGAAACTGGCGACAAATTTGCATTGTGCGACATGTTCAAATACTCGCGGAATGACAGACCTTCCAGTTTAAACGGCAAAGCTCTACGACTGAGGTCCACCTCAATACCGTGTATTATGTCGATCATTGACGAGCCCGAGACAGTCACCTTTAGCTCAGTATGGTAGACATCGTATATCATCTTCAATTCACGTGCCCAACCAGGATACTTGTGTATCTCGTCAATATACAGATGCCGACCTCCCATTTGGCAGAACTCCTTTGCTGTGTCAAATAGTGTATGTGTGCTGAAATAGGGGTTGTCGGCTGTCACATAAAGCGATGTGGCCTGTTCTTTTTGCAAAACAATGTGCTGAAGCATCATCGTTGTTTTCCCCACTCCACGTGCACCGAGTATCAACAGCAGCGGGTCATCCCAGGGGAGCTGGTTATATAAATAACGAACGAACTTCGTATTCACTGACATAAGAAGCTCATTATAAATTATTTTCAACGTTTCCATATATAATATTGTTGATACTTTCAAAATGCAAAGATACGAAAATTGTCGATTATATTATACATTTCTTTAAAAAAAATGCATATTTTAATAATCACTCTTTTGAACTTTCACAATAAGATGTAGTTTTCATTGTGCATATTTAGTATATAATTGCACAGTCCACAGGACGATTCACATCGAACAATTTACATAAGAAGAAACCCTTTTAAGCATAATATTGTCCGATTTTCCAATCGCAATATACAAATATTTGCTTAATACACAAAGCAAATTTATTTATTTTTTGCTTAACCGAATAAGCAAACGCCGGTTTCACAGGAGGATATTATCATAAATCGAGGAATTCCACTTTGTAACATACATATTAACGCGTTTATACATTCACGCATTCTGCCTAACTCCCAATTGCATTTTGTGATGCAAAAGATCCTTCGGCGATGGTTCAACGATAGTTCGGTGCTGCCTATTCTATATTTACTACAAAATTACACAATTTTTTGAATACGGCAAAATCAATTTTACGAACCCATTGTAACTATAAAAAAAAGGGCATCTCGCAGGATGCCCTTGTCTATTGTGTTGGTTTGCACTTCTGATTAGCGACGGCGACCTTCGCCGTTGCCGCTGGAGCGGCGCTCGCCACCATTGCCGCCTTCACGACGGCCATGACCACCATGGTCACCGTCCTTGCGGGGACCACGGTCGCCACCTTCGCGGCGCGGGCCACGGGCGGGTTTCTCCTCCACATAGCCTTCGGGCTTGGGCAGCAGGGCCTTGCGGCTGAGCTTGATCTTGCCGTTCTTCTCGTCGTGCTATGGCTGCCGAGCTTGATGAGGCAAGGCGATGACCTTCACCTGGTGGTATGCCGGCGAACACCTTTGAATTAAATTAATTGAAGTGAGCAACTCGTCGCCCACGTGGATGACACCCTCGAGGGTCTCGGGGTGACCCCACTCGTACTCGCTGATGTGCATCAAGCCTTCCTTGCCAGGCAGGTGGCGTGCCTGCGAACATCGCTGAATAAAACCATTGAAGTGAGCAACTCCATGAAGGCGCCGTGCCAAAGGCTGCGAACACATTTTGAATAAAACACTATAGTGAGCAACTCGACGATGCTGACGACCTTACCTTCGGTTACATTGCTTCATCTCGGCAAAGCAAACAAGTTTGCTCTGCGCTCGACTTCCGCAACTCCGGCGTCGAACACATCGCCCACCTCGGGAACGGTGCAGATGTCCTTGATCCACTTGAGGGCGGCAGCGATGTCGTCCTTGTTCGACGAGGCAACGTCGACAATGCCGTGCCGTGGCGTCGGCTCAGCCGACAACTCGCCTTCCTCTTCGATATTGATGATGGTGTTATTCGCTGCATTTGATTTTATTCAGCGGTGCTCATGGCCTTTGGCAGGTCTCGGCCTGTATCTTCTGGATGACCTCGCCACCCTTGCTCACTGCATTTGATTAATTGCAGCGGTGTTCGCAGCCACAGCAGCCGATGACGGCACCGATGAAGTCCTTCGGAATCTTGATCTGCTCGATGCGGGGCACGTGGTGTGCCTGCCGAGCTTGACGAGGCAAGTCCTTGTAGACCATTCTTCGATTCTTCTTCGCGGGTTCTTTGTGCCTTCTTTACAAGCAAAGCAATGTACTGAAAATCAACCGGATAGTAATTATACCGATACTAACACACAAACAACTCATTTCCATCACAATCAGCCCGGGACCTCTCGACGATCCTTCGGCGGTCTCTCGGTGATCACTTTACATCTTGTCACATCACGATTTCTAACAAAACAACCAAAAAATAGTCCACCACAAACATGCATAGAAAAGTGAAATATAATTATTTAGAGCCACACTTACTGATGTTCACCTAAAAATATTTTGCAGATTAAAAAATAATGCGTAAATTTGCATCGTGAAACTAAAACATCAATATATGGCATAAAGACAACAGAATAATATAGACATATTGAAGCGTATTCGCTTTTCTTTTGCTGATGGAAATCTGGTAAATTTCTTTCAAAAACTTACTGCTAAAGAAAGGGGAAACGCTCACGGACACCGTGAGCTTTCTTGTTGCAGTAAGGGTTTACCAGAGCCTCCATCAGAGCAAACAAAGTTCACGGCTTTTTTATTATTTTTTGAAAATGAGAACACTACCAATACCCTATCCGCTCATTGAACACATGGACGACCGTACGTTGGTCTCCTGTTTGTTACGGCGCCTTGAAAAAGAAACCGACCAATTCTGGTATGGCATGTACCACCTTCTTTTCAAGAAGTTGTTTTTTATTTACCATCCTGACTGTAACGACGAAGTAGAGCTTACGGATGATATCTATGCACACGTTATGGTGCCGAGACCGCCCAAAGACACATCGCGGTTGCAGGATTATCAGTTTCAATGCAGGCTCCCCTGGTGGATGAAAGTCGTTTCTGTTCATTATTGTATCTCCAAATACAAAAAACGCCGATTGGTTTACTGTTTCGGAACATACGAAGACCTTCACGGTGATGAAAAACCAGAATCCATGGCTGTTGATATCAGCCGTGAGGATTTTGAGAAGATTGTCGGCATGATGAAAAATGAACGTTACCGTGACCTCATACGTCATCATTACCTCGAAAACCTCGACCACGACGAGACCGCAGCCAAGATGGGCGAGAGCATGTCGTCGTACTATCGCACCCACGAACGTGCTAAGAAACAACTAAAGGAAACCTACATGAAAGAAATGGGACATTAGAAAAAAAACGAGTGGGAGAAATGCCATCCGAAAACGTCTTTACTGACGAACATTCAAAAAGAAGAACATTATGAAAATTATCAGTTTTTTAGCAAAAGGATGGTGCATCGGCTCACTAATTTACGGCATACGCGATGGATTACCCTGGTATGTCATACTAGGCAGTTTTATCATCGGAGCTATCGTTTACGGATTGGTTGAAGATGACCTATAATAAATATGAAACAATGAATGAGATGAAAAAGATAACAGACGAAGAATTGGCCTCGTTTCTCGAAGGGAGCCTGCCTGAAGACCGGATGACCGAGGTGGCGACAGTCATTGATAACAACAAGCATCTTCAAGCCATTGTAGAGGCGACGATAGATGTCGACAGTATGTTAATGTTTGATGAGCTGCGCCTGGTGAAACGTAATCCGCAAGGAGGAAACAACACCACCTCTTTTTCCATTGTCATGACTGATTCAAACACAGACACGAAGAGCTCCAAGTCTCTGTTCAATGCGAGCGGCAGCCACAAAGAAACTGCTAATTGGCAGCAGGAAGAATACCGCCAAGCCGCTGACAGAAAAAGGGATTCGTTGCAAATCCATCGGGAGAAACCCATAATTAATGAAGAAAGCGGTCACTCGTACTGGGCGGGAGTTGTTATAGGAATCATTGGACTTATCATCATGCTCCTGATAAGAACATTTATATAAATCGATGTAAAACATCACCAAACGCTCTTTTTTTTATGAAAAAAGAATATTATTTTTTAGTGGACGACGTAGCCATGGGACCATACTCTGCAGAAGAAATGCTCAGTTTTGATCTTCATGAAAAAACACCCGTGACAGATGACATTGACGGTGAGAAATGGAAAACGGCAGGGAGCTTTGATTTTAGCAATTACGCAGAAGAAGCCGAACACAAAAACGAAGACCTCGGAAGTTTGAGACTTAAAGGTGGAACATACCTGTTCTATTACAAACTGAATGGAAAGGATTATGGTCCGCGTTCAGCGACAAAAATGCTACAAGAAAACCTTCCACATGACACCCCCGTCACAGAAGCCTCGCTGAACGGCCTGTGGGGTACAGTAGTGGACTTTGATTTCCAATCACTTAGCCAAGACGAACAGACCGTGCAGTACGTCGGGAGAAATGTCTCAAACAGGACAGCCGTCAGCGGACTCATCTGGCTCGTTGTCGGTTTGGTTATAACATACGTATCCTATCAAAATGCAGCTGGCGGAGGAACTTATTTTATTGCATTCGGTGCTATCATTTGGGGTTTCATTAACCTTGTTCGGGGTCTTCTCGGTGGCGGAGACATTCCAGAGGGAACATTTTCTTATGAAAAAAGCGAGAACCCGCATAGTGAAGGCAATACAGAGATTGGAGTCTCGGGATTTTCCACGGAAAAAATCAACGAACAATACGCAAAACTCAATTTGACACCCAATGCGACAGACAGAGAAGTAAAGGAAGCATATAGAGAGATGGCTAAACGCTGGCATCCGGACAGATTTGCGAAGGACACGGAGAGCGTCAAACAAGATGCTGCTGCACATTTCCGTAACATTAAAGATGCATACGAGTTCATTAAACGATTACGCAACATCAAATAGTTTGGCACAATGAACCCTATTGAAGAAATCAAGGACAATATCCGTGAAATCAAGACTCTCAAATGGCTAATGCTTGCAGGGGTTGTGATGACAGTACTGTCATTCCCCTCTGCATGGTATATCGGACTACTTGGAGTTCTTATATTTGCACTTTCATCTATTTCCTATTTATTGATGCTTAGGAAATTAAACTCAAAGATGCTCCGCTACAAAGAATCAATCAAAATGATGGTTATTGAGGCTGTGTTTTTCGTACTAGGGTTGATATTATTAGGGTTATTATTTGGATCAAGCATGTACCGAAGCGGGATTAATTACACTCTTATTTCCATTACACTTGGTCTTACGTTATTCATTCCCGCGCTTGCCACTTCCCTGAAAATGAGGAAAGAGATGAAATTGACAATGAAATCGTCCGACTACATAGACTTGATGATAGTCGCTGTTTTCGTCATGGCAATAGTCCTCCTAGCATTTCACAGACCATCTATCATAGGGACAGGTTTGCTTGTCTGGTCTATGTACAAATATTACAAGCAGCATGAAATCGAAAAGCAAAAAATATTCGATAGTTTGAAAAATAATTCTCATTAAGTGGGAGAAATCATGCATAATTTCGTCTATATAGATGAAACAATTAAACAATACAATTATGGCACAAGAACGTTACCTTTCACCCAAAGAGATATTGAGCTATCTCTGCGATTTGGAGAACAGACTCCCCAAGCGCAACTATAGAATATACGTAGAGTCGCACCGACACGACGACGATTTCGGCCGGGTGACCCCTCAGGAAATGAACGAAGAATGCCAACGCATGCTGGAATTTGTCGGCATGGGAGACTACAAGGCCGATGCCCGGTTCGTCACGCTTGACGCAAATACCGCTGGCAGAACTGTCCCTGGGTATACTCCTGACAGAAAAATCTCCATAGAGGTGTCCGACAATATGACAGGCAACTGGAAGGCTGTCATCGCCACTCTGGCACATGAGATATGTCACCAAGTGATTCACCTCCATGGCATCCGACCCCAACATTTAGATTGGATGGTAGAGGCATACACCGACCTTTGTACCATATATGTCGGTTTCGGCCAACTCATCCTTGATGGATACAGAACGAACGTCAGAAGACAGGAACGCACCCTCGGCTATCTGGATTGGAATACCTATCAGGTAACTAACCAAATGGTCAATGTGGTGCGAGGAGGTGTCCATAGCGGCAATACTGGACTTCAAGGCAGCGATGTGTTTACCGACGAGGTCATACAACTATGGGAATCGGAAGACAAGAGAAACAAAACGATCAAAAAAGCCTTTGAAAAACGGTCCTCCACGCTGTCAGACACGATGCGCAATATCGCCTATATGGAGAACCTTCTGATGACGTATCGCGAGCACCTGAAGCCCCAGGCGTCGGAACTCAGCCAGTCGTTTGTCGCGACAAAAGAAGCGCTGAGTAATGGTGTTGACAGAAGCCTTAAGACGTTCCTCTCGCTGTATGAAGCCTACCTGATATGCGAAAATGAAGGACAGGCGGAAAAAGATGGTGTGTTGGAAGTGGCTTTGTATAATCTCTACAACAATGTGCAGCGTCGCATGGGAAAAAGCATAACGCTCGACAGAGAAATAATATGCCCATATTGCGGTAAACGATATAAAATCCACGATGGCGATGGCTCAAAGAAAACTGTCAAATGTGCCCAGTGTGGTACACACTTCGTTATCGACACCTCCCCATGGAACCCACAATCAATCCGGTATCGGGAGGAACAGAAACGGACAGAGAAGAAAAAGAAACAGGACGCCGAGTTGGAAGAACTACGTATTAAAGTAAGTGGTGAGGAAAAAGCTGCTGCATGGAAAGAAAATGAGCAGTTGAAACAAGACCTCGCTACCATACGCGACGGGATAGACCACCTGCCACGTCTGTTTCGTTGGATGCTAAAGAAATACATACATAAACAGTCCAGTAAAAACGTAAAAACTATTACAAAATGAAAAACTTGATTACTTCTTAGTATGTCTCATGTTCATGTCCTACGGTTACATGAATGTGTCCAGTGAAAATAATGAGATTGTTTCGTGGGATGTCGCGGTGGAATTGGCAACCTATAAATGAGTG
>JAZNSV010000199.1:0-4541 GCA_045591485.1 Bacteroidales bacterium
GGACTTTGGAAAGAAATACAAGAAATTCAACGTTACGTACCGTAAACATCCATATTTTTTTGTTATAAAAATGAAATTATCAAAATAAAGCTCTATATTTGTATGATATAAACAATTGAAGGGGACTAACCAAGAAAAATATGAGCGAAGAATTATACGACGACCTGTTTTGGGAAGAAAAGAAAAAGAAGACCGATTTCAAGGAAATCCTATACCGCTACCTGATACACTGGCCCTGGATAGCCGCCAGTTTGGTGTTATGCCTTGCAGCCACTTGGCTCTATCTGCGCTATACTCCACCCGTGTATAACATCACCGCCTCGGTTCTTATCAAGGACAGTGAGAAAAGTTCCCAATCGAACAGTCTGAGCGACTTGGAAGAACTCGGTTTCGTCACCTCCACCAGTATCTTCGACAACGAAATGGAAATCCTCCAGTCGCGCACCCTCATCAAGAAGGTAGTCGAAGACCTCGACCACTACATCAGCTACTATGCCGAAGGCCGTTTCAGTGATGTGGAAGTCTATCACAGCTCCCCCGTCCGCGTATGGATAACCCCACAGGAAGCATACAACCTCCGGGGTGCAGCCACCGTCAAGATGCATCTGAAGCCCGGCAATAAGCTCGATGCCTCCATCGAGATAGGCGAAGAAACCTTCTCCAAGAGCTTTGACCAGCTGCCGGCCCTCATCACCACCCCTCATGGTACTTTCAGTTTCTCGGATTCTGACAGCATTCCTGCCCAGCATTCCACTGAGGTAAAGGCCGTCATCCGTTCGCCTCGCATCATGGGCAACATCTACAGCGGCAACCTCATCATCGAGCCCACTTCGAAGAGCACCACCATCGCCCAGATTTCATTGAAGTCCACCAACGTCCGCCGAGGCGAGGACTTCATTAACAAGCTCATCGAAATCTACAACCGCGAAGCCAACGAAGACAAGAACGAAGTGGCCACCAAGACCGCCGAGTTCATCGACGAACGTATCCAGATTATCAATACCGAACTGGGCACCACCGAACAGGAACTGGAAGACTTCAAGCGCCAGTCGGGCCTTACCGACCTTCATAGTGACGCCCAGTTGGCTTTGAGTGAAAACTCCGAATACGAAAAGAAACGTGCCGACAATGCCACCCAGCTCCGCTTGGTACAATACCTCGAAACTCATGCCAACAATCCCGACAATGCCTTCGAGGTACTTCCTGCCGATGTGGGCCTGAGCGACCGAGGCCTGAGCGAAGTCATCAATCGCTACAATGAAATGCTCATCGAGCGCAAGCGCCTGCTTCGCGCCTCGTCCGAGAGCAACCCCGCCGTAGTGAACCTCGATGCCAGCATCCGCCTGATGCACAGCAATGTCCTCACTACCATCGCCAGTGTGCGCCGTGGTTTGCTCATCACCCAAGCCGAAATCGAACGCCAGGCCAGCAAATACTACGGCAAGATTTCCAATGCCCCCGGCCACGAACGCCAGCTCGTCAGCATGTCGCGCCAGCAGGAAATCAAGGCCAACCTCTACCTCATGCTGTTGCAGAAGCGTGAAGAGAACGCCATCACCCTGGCCTCTACCGCCAACAATGCCCGTCCGGTGGACGAAGCACAAGCCGACTTTGCACCCGTTTCCCCCAAGAAACAAATGTTCTACCTCGTAGCATTCATCATCGGTCTGGTACTCCCCATCTGTATCATCTATCTCTACGAAGTGTTCAAGTACAAGATAGAAGGCCGCATCGATGTGGAAAAGATTACCACCTTGCCCATCATCGGCGACATTCCTCTGAACGAGGGCTCCAATCAGGGCGCTATGGTAGTACAGGAAAACAAGAACAACCTGATGGACGAAGTCTTCCGCACCATCCGTACCAACGTACTCTACATGATGCAGAAGAACCAGCAGGTCATCCTTATCACGTCCACCACTGCCGGTGAAGGAAAAACCTTTGTTGCCGTCAATCTGGCTCTGAGCCTCACCCTGCTGAACAAGAGAGTGGTGCTCGTTGGCCTCGACATCCGCAAGCCCGGTCTGAACAAAGCCTTGAGCATCTCCCGCAAAGAAAACGGTGTAAGTCAGTATCTGGCAGATCCCGAAGAATACAACCTGCTCGACCTGGTACAACCAACCACCTATTCCGACCGGTTGTTTGTATTGCCGGGTGGTCCCGTGCCCCCCAACCCCACCGAGTTGGTGGCCCGCGAATCACTCGACCGAATGATTTCTACCCTGAAAGAACAGTTCGACTACGTAGTGCTCGACACTGCCCCCATCGGCATGGTGAGCGACACCCAGCTCATCGCCCGCACCGCCGATGTCAGCATCTATGTCTGTCGTGCCGACTATACCCACAAGGCCGACTACACATTGATCAACGAATTGCACGATCAGAAGAAACTGCCGAACATCTGTACGTTAGTCAATGGTATCGACATGACCAAGCGCAAGCACGGCTACTACTATGGCTATGGCAAGTACGGCAAGTATGGCAAGTACTACGGCTACGGCCGCAAGTACGGATACGGATACGGATACGGGAAAGAGGGATGATTTTTATGAAGGAGTTAAAGGAGTTAGAGGAGATAAAAGGAGATAAAAGGAGATAAAAGGAGATAAAGGAGATAAAGGAGATAAAAGGCCAATAGTCTTGTTTATGTATACATTCACTGATGTATTGGCCTTTATCTCCACAAGGAGTGTAGCAACTATCTCCCTTTAACTCCATTTATCTCCCCCAAAAGAATAAAGACTTAAACAACAAAGAAATATGAAGAAACTATTAACCCTTGTCCTGTTGCTGCTGACCACCCTCAGCATCCAGGCACAAATCATGATTGAAGGAGAAGAATACCAGTTAGTACAATCCGACACCACCCGTATGGCCGTAGGAGGCAGCGACCTCTCCCAGCCTACCGACGACGTGTACCGTGTCGTGACCAACCGTTTCTGGGACAACTGGTTCGTGTTCGGCAACGTGGGTGCCCACGCCTTTTTCGGCGACTATGCCGGCATCGGCAAGTTCTCCCACCGCATCACCCCCGACTTCTACGTCGGAGCCGGTAAGTGGTTCACCCCCGGCATCGGTGCCAAGGTACAGTTCGGCCTGTCCAACTCCAAGAGCTACACCATGCAGGATACCCCCTACAAGTACGGTGAAGCCATGAAGGACGACCGTGGCCTCGACTATTGGAAGACCAAAATCAAGTGGTGGGACTTCAGCATCAACGCCATGTTCAACCTCAGCCGCCTTTTCAAGGGCTACGAAGGTCTTGACTCCGACCGCCTGATGAACCAGTTCATCGTGTCTGCCGGTATCGGTGCCACCCACCACTTCGACACCGGAGGCCCACAGCTCAACGAATGGAGCGGCCACCTCGAATTCCAGTACAGCCGCTTCTTCAACCGCAAGAAGAGCTGGTCGCTCGACTTCCGTTTCCACGGCCTCTTCTACCAGACCAATTTTGATGATATTGTCACCAAGAAGATTGATACCGACAGCAACTGGTTCGACAGCAACCTCGGCTTCAATGTCGGTGTCACCTACTACTTCAAGAAGCGCGGATGGGAACGTTGCCGCATCGAAGCCTTCGAATACGACAAGACCATCAACATCTACCTCAACCAACAGAAAGAGTGCGACCAGTACGGCACCTTCACTTTCTACATCTTCTTCCCCAACAACTATTCGGGCCGCAACGATGCCCCCATTGTGGCCGATGCCCCCGTCAACGCCATCCACTACCTGGCCGGCGGTCTGTTCACCCAGAAGAAGTTCGCCGACAACTCCGCCGTCCGTTCCCGTCTGTCCAAGGGTAGCTCCCTGGCTGGTCTGAAGACCGAGGACAACCCCACCCGCAACGCCAGCTTCATCGCCGATGCCGAAGGCCTCGCCTTAGGTTACGAATTGGCCGACGCCCCCTTGTCACTCAGCATGGATGCAGCCGCTATGAAGGACTTCAAGGACAAGATGGACTACTACTACGCCCCCATCTACGACGGCAACCGCACCTGGTACTACCGCATCGACGATGAAACCAAGGGCCAGAGCCTGAGCCAAGCCGACAACTACAAGGACACCCAGTCCTTCGGCCTCAACGCCCACCGTGGCCTCAGTGTTGTGAAGGAAAACATGCCCGTAGCCGATGACTCCGACCTCTTCAGCTTTGCCGATGTCTATGCCGCCCTCGAAGGCAACGACGGCTACATCCAGCAATATGCCGATCCGAGCGCGGTAGCCACCCTGCAGAACATCTTCCGCAACGGCCGCATCCTCGATGTCCATGCCGAAGGCCTCGCCACCAGTCAGGACAACTACACCGGCCAGGACGCCCTCAAGGTCGGCTTCGAACGCAACAACACCCTCGCGTTCAACCGTGCCAAGACCGCCATCCAGTGGCTGAAGGGCAACAACAAGTTCGGCAAGACCGGCGTCGACTTTGTCATCAACGCCCTCGCCTCGCCCATCGGCGAAGTGAAGGACAGCAGCACCCGCGGCCTCAACGCCAAGCTCAACCGCTGCGTCAAGGTCCAGGTCCGCTACATGATTCC
>JAZNSV010000200.1:0-19116 GCA_045591485.1 Bacteroidales bacterium
CGTGGCCGATGTGTATGCACTGGCGGTGGTGGTCATCAGTCTGATGGTGAACGTCGACGGCCATGCCGACGACGGTGCTTGGCTTAGATACCACGTCAGCTGCTCGATGTTGCTGCCTGTCAGTTCGCTGAGCATCGACTCTGGATAGATCGACTGCGAATGCGTGTTGTTGTCGAGCCACAGACCCCAGACCGGGATGTAGCTGCTCGTGGCTGTACCATCGCATACGGTCAGCTCTTCCTGTGCTCCGGCGCATAAAGGCAGCAGCATCGCTGCCAGCAGCGCCAGTAGTGATGGTTGTTTCCTCATAGAAATCTTGTATTATTATTTGTGTTTGTATTGCTATTGACTGATATATAGCGTATTGCCGCTTTCTGTGGCGGCAATGCGTCTTGCAAAGATACACAAAATTTCCATATGTTGACAGAAAATATTAAAAATGTCAAAAAAATTATTTTGAATGCTTTTCCCATTCCGTTTTATACACTTTTTTGGCCTGTTCAAAGTCTGTTTTTCCACCTGTCCGGTAGTGCCGTTGTACGATACATGTACGATACTTGTACGTTCGTTGTACGATTGCCAGACGTACAAATATCGTACATATATCGTTGATGTATCGTACAACGGGTGAAGGGGAGTATACTATGATATTGATTTAATGTGAGTTAGATGGATTGAAAGGCGCTAAATAGCGGAATGACAGTCAGTTGAGGCTTGTTTTGTGTGCCGAAAAGAGTGTTTGCAGGGGTCAAAATCGGCAGAAAGCACTTCCTGGGATCCGCGGACCCGACAAAATGACAAAATTATTTGGCGATATGGGGAAAAATAGTATCTTTGCATCGGCAAACGCGCTAAGCGTTTCGTTTATAGGCACTGAGTATTAATTCGATAAACAAATAACTAAAACAACAAAACATGACAAAAACACTGAAAACCCTGCTGCTGACGGCTCTGGTGCTGCTTCCGGCAACGCTGTGTGCGCAGCTGACGCAGACCCTTGTGGTGGCCGACGGCGGTGCTCCGACTCCGAGCACCAGAGTGCCGTTCTACGCCAACGAGTCTTCCAGCGGCCCTCAGCACACACAAATCATCTACCACGCTGACTCGCTCGGTGTGATTGACGGCCAGGACATTCTCGGCATCAAATTCTTTCTGGTGTCGGCTCCCGCCACGGCCATCAATGCGCAGGCCGAGGTGCGCGTGAAAGAAATCGCCCAGGCCTCGCTGACGACATTCATGTTCCTCGACGCTTCCGACGCCCAGGTGGTCTACACCGGCAGCCTCGGCACCACAAGCACAGAGATTGAACTGCCATTCGTAGAGCCCTACAATTACCAAGGCGGCAACCTGCTGATAGACATCGTGATGCAGGCTGGCAGCAACTATGCCACCTACAGCTTTGTGGGTGCGCAGGTTGCCGGGTCGCAATATGTGAGCGCCAACCGCGTCGACATGCCGGAAGATGAGGACGACGAGTACGACTACGAATACTCGGTGCCCACCAGCTTCGACTATGGCGACCGCTTCCGCTTCCTGCCCAAGATGGAGCTGACCTACGGCGCCGCTCCTACCTGCCAGAAGCCCACGGCCCTGACCGTGGCGGGCACCAGCCCCGACAGCGCTGTGGTGACATGGACCGCCGGCGGCGACGAGACGCAGTGGATCATCTATCGCGACGGCGAATGGACCGACCAGTGGCCTGAGCCCAGCTACACCTTTGGCGGCCTCAGCGGCAATATGCAGTACACCATTGGCATATGCGCCCTCTGCGCTGCCGGCGACACCTCGCGCATGAGCACCGTCAGGCTGACGACCGACTGCGGCCTGATGTCGGACGAGGTGCTGCCCTGGACCTACAACTTCGACACCGTAAGCGTGCCCAGCTCCAACAGCCGCACCTTCGACCTCGACTGCTGGGTGGCCCTCGACAAATATTCTTCGTGGGGTCCCGCCTATCCGCGCGTGATGAAGACCGGCGAAAACAACGCCATCTACTTTATGACCGGTGGCGGCGCACGCCCCATCGTGGCATTGCCGCGCTTCGAGTCGCCCCTCAACCAGCTCACCCTCACCTTCCGTGCACGCTACGGCAACGGCACCCTGGCCGCCGACACCGTGCTCGAGGTGGGCGTGCTGACCGACGACACCCTGGCTTCGTCGTTTGTCGTCGTAGACACCGCACACTTCGCCGGTGGCGGCGAGCTCAACAGCTGGCAGTACTTCGAGGTGCCCGTCGAGGCCGACCTCGAGGGCCGCATAGCCTTCCGCTACAACGGCGGCATGCAGACCTACGTCGACGATATCGCCGTGGCCCAGCGCCAGGCCTGCGACCGTCCGCAGAGCATCGCCATCGACGGCGTGGGCGACGACAACGTCTCGCTCACCATAGCCGACCCCACCAGCCTGGACCACTACGGCATACGCTGCATCAGCGGCAGCGACACCGTCGACGCCGAGATCGACAACGCCATGAGCGGCACCGTCTACGGCCTCAAGCCCGCCCGCCGCTACGACCTCAGCCTCTGGGGCATCTGCTACGACGGCGACACCACAACCCACATTTCCGCCACCTTCCGCACCACCGCCCCGGCCTACACCGACATGCCCTACTACACCGGTTTCGAGCAGGACGAGGACACCCTCTGGGCCACCTATGGCCACCCCGGCGCCGCCTGGGTTATAGACACCGCCGCCGCAGCCGACAGCTTGCGCAGCCTCTATATCAGCGCCGACGGCGGCCTGACCAACGGCTATGCCGCTTCGGGCGCCGCCGCAAGGGTGAGCTACGCCGTCCGCAGCTTCGACATCGCCGAAGGCCAGTACATCGTCAGCTTCGACTGGCGCTGCATGGGCGAGATATCCGTCTCGAACATCAAATGGGATTGGATGCGCGTGGTGCTCGCACCCGAAGATGCCGTGTTCGACGACGGCGTCACACAGCTGCCCTTCCACCTCGACACCGCACAGGTGCCCGACGGATGGATGAGCATCAGCAACGCCCTGGCCGGCAGCGACCAGTGGCAGCACTTCCAGAAACAAATCACTGTCGACAGCGCCGGCATCTACCAGATGGTCGTAGTGTGGCGCAACGACGTCAGCGGCACCAACCTGCCCGCCGCCGCCATTGACAACATCGTCTTCGAGCAGCTCAGCTGTCCGCAGGTGGCCGACCTCACGGTCGACAGTGTCGGCCAGACCTGGGCCGCCATCAGCTGGACATCAATGGGCGGAGAGGCCGCATGGCTCGACAGCGTGGACGACACCGTCTACAGCGTCGACACCACAGCCTTCACCGTCACCGGCCTGCAGCCTGCAGTGAGCTACACTATAGGCGTCAGCGCCGTGTGCACCGCCACCAGCGACACCTCGTCGGCCGCAAGCGTCAGCCTGCTCACCCTGCAGCAGCCCGTTGCAGCACTGCCCTATGCCACCGGCTTTGAGGCCACCGACGACCGCGGCTGGTACTGCGTCAACGGACACAACGGCTGGTTTGTGGACAACCGCCTCGACGGTTCGGGCAACTACGCACTCTATGTCAGCGCCGACGGCGGCGCCAATCCCGGCTATACCGTCGGCAGCCATCCGACGGCCAGCTACGCCTTCCGCACCATGGTGCTTGCCGAGGGCGAATACCAACTCACATTCGACTGGAAATGCAAAGGCGAGCTGAACAGCGACTACGTGCGCGGCTGGCTGGCCCCGGTCGACTATGTCTTCACAGCCGACCTCCTGCCCAACGGCAGCCCGGCCCACCTCAGCACCAGCTACTGGCAGCAGAGCCCCGAAGGATGGATCGACGTGGCCGGCGGCAAACTCAACGGCGATACCGCTTGGCAGCACTCCGTCAACCACTTCGACGTAGAAAGCGCAGGCACATACAACCTTGTCTTCATGTGGGTCAACGACAACTCGCAGGGCCAGGCACCCGCCGGTGCGATAGACAACATAGAGCTGCGCATGGCCCCCTGCCCGCAGGTCGACAGCCTGGTGCTCGTCGGTGCCACCGAGACGTCGCTCACCATTGGCTGGACAGCCGGCGGCGGCGAAAACCAGTGGCAGGTCACTGCCAACGGCAACAGCATCACCGTGTCGCAGCCCCAGGCCACCATCGGCGGCCTGCAGCACTCCACAGCCTATGAGGTCCAGGTGAGCTCCATCTGCCCCAACGGCGAGTCGGGTATCCCCGTCAGCGCCACGTTCCGCACCGAGTGCGGCACCGTGGGCCTGCCCTACGTGGAAGACTTCGAGCAGATGCAGGGCAGCGACGAGGCTCCCTGCTGGACCCTCACCATACCCTACACCAGCCAGTACGGCACCTACCCGCACCCCTACCACTCCAACTACTCGGCCTACAGCGGCGAATATTATATGTATGGCTATATGTACTCCGACGGACGCGAGGTGCTCTTCGCCAGCCCGGCCATCGAAGTGGGCGACTCCAGCATCAACGTCAGCTTCCATGCCTATTTCTACCACGGCGACGTGGAAGAGGCCGAAGGCGACCACAGCGTGCGCCTGCAGGCAGGCGTGATGAGCGACGCCAATGACGCTTCGACCTTCATGCCCGTGATTGACACCACCGACGCCATCGAGAACTGGGGCGGTTTCAGCTTCGACGTGGCCCGCGCCACCATAGGCTCGGCCATGACACATGTGGCCTTCCGCCTCACGGTGCTCGACACCACCGGCGACGCACGCACCTACTTCGGTCTCGACAGCCTGGCGGTCGAAGGCCGGGCCTCGGAGCCCGACACCACCGGCCATGGCACCGAACCCACCGACACCACCGGCATTGCGCTGGCCGCAATGGGCAGCATAGCCCTTTGTCCCAACCCCGCATCCAGCGAGGTGACCGTGGGCGGAATAGAGAATGGCGCAACGGTGTGCATCGTCGACATCAACGGCCGCGAAATCTACCGTGCCGAAAACGTGTCAGAGTCTCATAGAGTGAATGTTGCATCTATGGCTCGCGGCACCTATTTCGTCCGTGTGACCGACCGTCGCGGTGTGGCGGTGAGAAAGCTGATTTTGAAGTAACGTTTTAAGGATTAGCATATTAAGCGAAAGTCGCCTGCAAAAGGCGGCTTTCGCTGTTGAAAAAATGTCGAAAAACACCCTTTTTTGCATCCCGAAGCGCGTTTTGCATAAGGAAAGAGTGGGGGAGAGGCAAAAAAAATATAAAAAAATAATGTTGAAAATCAATACTTTGTGCGGAAATTTGCAAATAAAATGAAAAAAAACTTTGCGAGTATCGAAAAAAGTAGTATTTTTGCAACCTCAAACAACGGAAACGGAGAGTAGTTTGAAAGATTGAGAGAAGCCGATGTAACTCAGTTGGTAGAGTAGCTGATTTGTAATCAGCCTGTCGGGGGTTCGAGTCCCTTCATCGGCTCGATTCTCCAAAGCAGACAACATCGGATGGAGAATATGGGGGAGTCGCATAGCGGCAATTGCAACAGACTGTAAATCTGTCCTCGGAAGAGTTCGGTGGTTCGAGTCCACCCTCCCCCACGAGAAGCCCAACTTCTGAATGCGGAAGTAGCTCATTTGGTAGAGCGATAGCCTTCCAAGCTATAGGTGGCGGGTTCGAGCCCCGTCTTCCGCTCCAAAGCGGGAAACAGGAAAAACCCAATGCCCCGCACAAAAAAAAGAAACAGGTACTCATAAAAAGAGAGAGTGAGTAAAAGCAAGCCGCAGTAGCTCAGTGGTAGAGCGCTTCCTTGGTAAGGAAGAGGTCACGAGTCCGACTCTCGTCTGTGGCTCTCTTTTTTTGCCGAAAAGGCAGATAGAAGAACAAGAAAACAGAGGACGAAAGCATTGCGCACGCCCTCTTTGAACGTGAATTAATATTATTGTTAACATTTAATACGTATTAAAAATGGCAAAAGAAAAATTCGATCGCTCTAAACCGCACGTCAACATCGGTACCATCGGCCACGTTGACCACGGTAAGACCACCCTCACCGCCGCTATCACCAAGGTTCTGGCTGAGAAAGGTCTCTCTGAAGTGAAATCCTTCGACTCCATCGACTCCGCTCCTGAAGAGAAAGAGCGTGGTATCACCATTAACACCGCTCACGTCGAGTATCAGACCGAGAAGCGTCACTACGCTCACGTCGACTGCCCTGGCCACGCTGACTATGTGAAGAACATGGTTACCGGTGCTGCCCAGATGGACGGTGCTATCCTCGTTGTGGCCGCTACCGACGGTCCCATGCCCCAGACCCGTGAGCACATCCTGCTCGCCCGTCAGGTTGGCGTGCCCCAGCTCGTCGTCTTCCTCAACAAGTGCGACCTTGTTGACGATCCCGAGCTGCTCGACCTCGTCGAGATGGAAGTCCGCGAGCTCCTCAGCTCCTACGACTTCGATGGCGACAACATCCCCATAATCCGCGGTTCCGCTCTGGCCGCCCTCAACGGCGAACCCAGCGGCGTCAAGAACGTCGAGGACCTCATGGAGGCTGTTGACAACTGGATCCCCGAGCCCGTCCGTCAGAAAGATAAAGACTTCCTGATGCCCATCGAGGACGTGTTCTCGATCACCGGCCGCGGCACCGTCGCCACTGGTCGTATTGAGACCGGCGTCATCCACACTGGCGACCCCGTCGACATCATCGGTATGGGTGCCGAGAAACTGAAGAGCACCGTCACCGGCGTCGAGATGTTCCGCAAGATCCTCGACGAGGGTGAGGCCGGCGACAACGTTGGTCTGCTGCTCCGCGGTATCGACAAGAACGAGATCCGTCGTGGTATGGTTATCGCCAAGCCCGGCTCGGTGAAACCTCACCACAAATTCGAGGCTGCTGTCTATATCCTCAAGAAAGAGGAAGGCGGTCGTCACACCCCGTTCCACAACAACTATCGTCCGCAGTTCTACTTCCGTACCACTGACGTGACTGGTACCATCAGCCTGCCCGAGGGCCGCGAGATGGTCATGCCTGGCGACAACCTGACGATCACCGTCGAGCTCATCGCCGACATCGCTCTGAACGAGAACCTGCGCTTCGCTATCCGCGAGGGTGGCCGCACCGTTGGCTCCGGTCAGGTGACCAAGATCCTCGAATAATCCGAGCAATGATTATACGGATGGCGCCCGCAGGCGCGGACGCCATCTTTACAGGGGCATAGTTAAATGGTATAATGGCGGTCTCCAAAACCGTGGTTGGGAGTTCGATTCTCTCTGCCCCTGCCAGAAAAAGATTAACAAACTAGTTTAGTAAACAAAGACAATGTCAAAGTTTGGTGAATATGTGAAGTCGAGCTACGACGAATTGGTGCACAAAGTGTCGTGGCCCACGTTCAAAGAGCTGCAGAGCAGCGCCGTTGTGGTCGCTGTGGCTGCTATCGTCATCGCCTTCATCGTCCTCCTGATGGATGTCATCTTCGGTGTCCAGCCGTGGGGATGGAGAGGTATACTTGGATTTATCTACCAAATTGTGGGATAAAACGGACGGTTGACCGACAGGAGTCTTGCTTCCCAATCTTTTTTGAGACTCCTGACTACAGCCATTCGCCCTTCAATGCGGTAGGTGATTAATATTTCACTGTCCTTTTTTTAACTCAAACAATGGAGCAGCAGGAAAAGAAATGGTATGTCGTCAGAGCAATCAGCGGCAAGGAAAAGAAAGCTAAGGAGTACATCGAAAGCGAAATGGCCAAGCGCGGCTGGAGCGACGATGTGCCCACGGTTTTGATTCCTACCGAGCAGGTGGTCGCCATACGCAACGGCAAGAAGGTCGTCAAAGAGCGCAACTTCTTCCCGGGCTATGTGATTATCGAGGCTGACCTGCGCGACGAAATCATTCCCGTTATTCAGAATCTTCCCAATGTACTTGACTTCCTTCGCGAACGCGAGGGTAAACCCATCCCCATGCGCCAGGCCGAAATCAACCGTATCCTGGGCAAGATGGACGAACATGTGGAAGGCACTGACATGATGGACCGCTACATCGTTGGTGAGAATGTCAAGGTGATTGACGGCCCGTTCAACAGTTTTGTGGGCGTGGTCGAAGAGATCAACGAGGAAAAGAAGAAATTGAAAGTTACGGTCAAAATCTTCGGTCGCAAGACCCCGCTCGAGCTTAACTTCTCGCAAGTGGAGAAAGAACAGTAACCCAATCTCAACTAACCCTATTAAAATTTAAATCAATGGCAAAAGAAGTTGCAGGATTGATTAAATTGCAAATCAAAGGCGGTGCTGCCAACCCCGCACCCCCTGTGGGACCGGCTCTCGGTGCCAAGGGTGTGAACATTATGGAGTTCTGCAAGCAGTTCAACGCCCGTACCCAGGACCAGGCCGGCAAGATCGTGCCTGTGATTATCACTGTGTACACGGACAAGTCCTTTGACTTTGTACTGAAAACTCCTCCTGTCGCCGTCCAGCTGAAAGAGATGTCCAAGGCACAGAAGGGCTCCGGCGAGCCCAACCGCGTCAAGGTCGCCTCGGTCACCTGGGAGCAGGTGCGTCAGATTGCCGAAGCCAAAATGCCCGACCTCAACTGCTTCACTATCGAAAGCGCTATGAGCATGGTGGCTGGCACAGCACGCAGCATGGGTATCACCGTCACCGGCGAGAATCCCCTGAAGAAGTAAACAGAATTTATCAATCGTGGTAGCACAGACGACAAGAGCTGTGCGGTGACCACAAAAACGAACCAACATGGCAAAATTAACAAAGAAACAGAAAGAGGCTATCGCCAAATTTGACGGCAGCAAAGTCTACTCGCTCGAAGAGGCCGTGAGCATCGTGAAGAATATTACCTTCACCAAGTTCGATGCTTCGGTTGATATCGATGTGCGTCTGGGTGTCGACCCCCGAAAGGCTAACCAGATGGTGCGCGGCAGCGTGACGCTGCCTCACGGCACTGGCAAAGTGGTCCGCGTCCTCGTGCTTTGCACCCCCGACAAGGAGGAGGAAGCCAAAGCTGCAGGTGCCGATTACTACGGCTTGGACGAGTATATCGACAAAATCAAAAAAGGTTGGACCGATGTCGACGTCATCATCACCATGCCCAGCTGCATGCCCAAGATCGGCGCTCTCGGTCGCATCCTCGGCCCCCGCGGCCTGATGCCGAACCCCAAGACCGGCACCGTTACCATGGAAGTCGGCAAGGCTGTACAGGAAGCCAAAGCCGGTAAGATCGACTTTAAGGTCGACAAGTTCGGTATCATCCATACCGCCGTCGCCAAGTGCTCGTTCGACGACCAGAAGATCGTTGAGAACGCACGCGAGGTGCTCCAGATGATTATGAAGCTCAAACCCAGTGCCGCCAAGGGCACCTACGTGAAGAGCATCGCCATCAGCAGCACGATGAGCCCCGGCGTCAAAGTCGATACCAAAGCCGCTACCCTGTAAACGTCTAAATTATTAAAGAAAGATTATGAGAAAAGATCTGAAGGACCAACACATTGACTCTCTGTGCGAGGAGATCAAGGCCTATCCGAATCTGTACATCGCCGATATCGGAGGCTTGAATTCGGTGCAGACCAGCAAGCTGCGTCGTGCCGCCTTCCGCAAAGAGGTGAAGTTGGAAGTCGTCAAGAACACCCTTCTCGTCAAGGCACTCGAAAAGTCTGGTTTTGACTATAGCGAGCTGTTCCCGGTGATCAAGGGCGAAACCGCCATAATGCTTTCCAACACCAACAATGCCCCTGCCAAGCTCATAAAAGACTTCCGTGCCGCTGAGAAGAACGCCACCAAGCCCATTCTCAAAGGCGCCTATGTCGAAGAGTGCTTCTACATTGGCCACGAGCATCTCGAGGAACTTGTCAACATCAAGTCCAAGAACGAGCTCATCGCCGACGTCGTCGCTCTGCTGCAGTCGCCGATCAAGAACGTTATGTCGCAGCTGCAGTCGGCAGGCAATACCATTACCGGTGTGCTGAAAACTTTGGAGGAGCGCGAGGCCTAAGCCCCCGTGCAAAAAAATCAATCAGGTCCGGCCAGCCTATGAATGGCCAAAAACAAACAAATCAAACAAAGTAAAAAACAATTAAAAACAATAAAGTCATGGCAGACATTAAAGCTATCGCTGAAGAACTGGTTAACCTTACCGTTAAGGAAGTTAAAGAACTCGCTGACGTCCTGAAAGAGGAGTACGGCATTGAACCCGCCGCCGCTGCTGTTGCAGTCGCCGCCCCCGCCGCCGGTGGTGCCGCCGCCGCTGCCGAGGAGAAGACCTCGTTCGACGTTATCCTGAAAGGTGTTCCCGATCAGACCAAGAAACTCGCCGTTGTGAAGGCCGTCAAGGATATGGCTTCGCTCGGTCTGAAGGAGTCGAAGGAACTGGTCGACAACGCCCCCAAGCCCGTTAAGGAAGGCGTTTCGAAGGACGAGGCTGAGAGCCTGAAGAAAGCCCTCGAAGAGGCTGGTGCCGAAGTCGAGCTCAAATAGGGTTAACTCCTATCTGCATTCCACGAGGAATAGGGCCTCCGGTTTGTCCGGAGTGCCTATTCCTTGTTGCTGTGGAATTTGGTTTTCCGTCAGCATATCTGCTCAACCCCATCGTGGGTACACTTCCATCACTTGTGATAAGTTATAGAAAAAGATTAATTGTTAAGTCCCTTGGCAAAAAAAGAACCCACCGTAGTAAATTTCGCGTCGGTACGCAAATTTGATTACCCGGATTTTCTCGATATTCAGGTCAAGTCTTTCAGAGACTTCTTCCAAATTGAGACCAATCCAGACAACCGTCTGGAAGAGGGTCTCTATAAGGTTTTCAAGGAGAATTTCCCCATCACCGATGCGCGAAATAATTTCGAATTAGAATTCTTGGACTATTATATCGATCCTCCCCGCTACACTATCGAGGAGTGCATCGAGCGCGGCCTCACCTACAGTGTGCCGCTGAAGGCCAAGATGAAACTGAGTTGCAAGGATCCCGAAAACGAGGATTTCCAGACTTTGGAGCAGCATGTCTATCTGGGCATGATACCGTATATGACCCCCAAAGGCACTTTCGTCATCAATGGTGCCGAGCGCGTCGTGGTGTCGCAGCTGCATAGGTCGCCCGGTGTGTTTTTTGGCACTCAGTTCCATTCCAACGGTACCCAGCTTTATTCTGCCCGTATCATCCCGTTCAAGGGCTCTTGGATGGAGTTCACGACCGATATCAATAACGTCATGTACGCTTATATCGACCGCAAGAAGAAGCTCCCCATCACCACCCTTCTGCGTGCTATCGGATACGAGTCGGATAAGGATATCCTGGACATCTTCCAGCTGGCAGAGGAAGTCAGGGTGACTAAGAACAACCTGAAGAAGGTTGTCGGCAAGCAGCTTGCCGCTCGTGTTGTCGAGGCATGGACCGAAGATTTTGTCGATGAAGATACCGGCGAGGTCGTCTCCATGGAACGTACCGAGGTGGTAATCGAACGCGATACCGAGCTCACGGAGGAACATATCAACCAGATCCTCGAGCTTGACATCAAGTCTATCCTCATCAAGACAGAGGACAAAGATGGCATTGACTACTCGGTTATCTACAACACACTGAAGAAAGATACGGCCAACAACGCCAAAGAGGCTTGCGAGTACATCTACCGCCAGCTTCGCAACGCCGAACCGCCCGACGAGGAAACCGCCCGCAGCATCATTGAAAAGCTCTTCTTCTCGGAGAAGCGCTATGACTTGGGCGATGTCGGACGCTACAGAATCAATACGAAACTCAATCTTGATGTTCCCGACAACGTCCGTGTGCTGACGAAAGAGGACATCACTTCCATCATAAAATATCTGGTCGAGCTGATTAACCAGAAGGCCGAGGACGACGATATCGACCACTTGTCGAACCGTCGTATCCGCACCGTCGGCGAGCAGCTCTCGAACCAGTTTGGTGTCGGTCTCGCACGCATGTCGCGCACTATCCGTGAGCGAATGAATGTCCGCGACAATGAGGTGTTCACCCCGACCGAGCTTATCAATGCCAAGACTTTGTCTTCGGTAATCAATTCGTTCTTCGGAACCAACCAGCTGAGCCAGTTCATGGACCAGACCAACCCGCTGGCCGAGCTGACCCACAAGCGCCGTATATCGGCTCTCGGTCCCGGCGGTCTGTCGCGTGAGCGTGCAGGCTTCGAGGTCCGCGACGTCCACTATACCCACTATGGTCGTCTTTGCACCATTGAGACTCCTGAAGGACCTAATATCGGTCTTATCTCGTCGCTCTGTGTGTATGCAAAAATCAACGACCTGGGCTTTATCGAGACTCCCTACCAGCGTGTTGTCAACGGTCAGGTGCAGCTCAATGAAGACCCTGTGTACCTTTCGGCCGAGGCCGAGGAGAACAAGACCGTGGCTCAGGCTACCACGCCTCAGGACGAGGAGGGTCACATCACGGCAAGCCGCGTCAAGGCTCGCCGTCAGGCCGACTTCCCTATCGTTGCCCCCGAAGAGATCGACCTCATGGATATCGCATCCAACCAGATCGCATCTATCGCTGCATCGCTTATCCCGTTCCTTGAGCACGACGATGCCAACCGTGCCCTGATGGGATCGAACATGATGCGTCAGGCTGTGCCCCTGCTCAACCCGGAGATTCCTATTGTCGGAACGGGTATCGAGGAGGCTGTAGCCCACGACAGCCGCGTCCTGCTCAATGCAGAGGGCGACGGTGTTGTCGAATATGTCGACTCCACGAAGATTGTCATCCGCCACAACCGCACCGAGAAGGAGCGTCTTGTGTCGTTTGACGACGACGTCAAGGAGTATCGTCTGACCAAGTATCAGCGTACAAACCATTCTACCGCCATAAATCTGCGCCCCATCGTCAAGAAAGGCGACAAGGTCAAGAAGGGCCAGGTGTTGTGCGAGGGTTATGCCACACAGGGTGGCGAGCTTGCCCTCGGCCGCAACATGATGGTCGCTTTCATGCCGTGGAAGGGCTATAACTTCGAGGATGCCGTTGTGATTTCCGAGCGCGTTGTACGTGAGGATATATTCACTTCGGTCCATGTCGAGGAGTTCACGCTTGAGGTCCGTGAGACCAAGCGCGGCAATGAGGAGCTCACCCGCGATATTCCCAATGTGGGTAGCGATTCGACCAAAGACCTTGACGAGAACGGTATCATCCGTATCGGTGCCGAGGTTAAGGAGGGCGATATCCTTATTGGCAAGATTACGCCCAAGGGTGAGTCCGATCCCACCCCGGAAGAGAAGTTGCTCCGCGCTATCTTCGGCGACAAGGCTGGCGATGTGAAGGACGCTTCGCTGAAGGTTCCGCCTTCGATGCACGGCGTTGTTATCGACAAGAAACTCTTTGCCCGCGTTATTCGCGACCGCAAGGCCCGCGCCAAGGAGAAAGAACTCCTGGCCAAACCCGAGGAAGAGTATCGCTTCGAGTGCGACGAGTTGAAGGAGAAACTTATCTCCCAGCTTCTCGTCATCCTTAATGGCAAAGTCTCCAATGGTGTCTACACCAACCATCGCGAGGAGCTTATACCGAAGAAGGTCAAGTTCACCGCCAAGACGCTCAAAACCATTGATTATACCGAGGTCAGCCCCAACAAGTGGACCACCGATAAAGAGACCAACGCCCTTATCAAAGAGCTCCTGAACAATTATAATATCAAGTTCCGCGAGATTTCCGGTCGCTTTACACGCAACAAGTTCGCCCTCACTGTCGGCGACGACCTGCCCAGCGGCATTGTCCAGATGGCCAAGGTATATATTGCCATGAAGCGTAAGCTGCGCATCGGTGACAAGATGGCCGGTCGCCACGGTAACAAGGGTATTGTGTCTAAGATTGTCCGTGCTGAAGATATGCCATTCCTGGCCGACGGTACTCCCGTCGATATCGTGCTGAACCCCCTCGGCGTGCCTTCGCGTATGAACCTTGGTCAGATATACGAGACCGTTCTCGGATGGGCTGGCAAGAAGCTCAACAAGCGCTTCAAGACCCCCATCTTCGATGGTGCCACCTTGGAGCAGATCAACGGCTACATGCGTGAGGCCGGACTGCCGGAAAATGGACGTACCTACCTCTATGACGGCGAGACCGGCGAGCGTTTCGACCAGCCTGCCACCGTGGGTTACATCTATTACCTGAAGCTGCACCACATGATTGACGACAAGATGCACGCCCGTTCCATCGGACCGTACTCCCTCATCACCCAGCAGCCCCTTGGCGGTAAAGCCAACTTCGGCGGTCAGCGTTTTGGTGAGATGGAGGTCTGGGCTCTCGAGGCTTATGGTGCGTCGCACGTTCTGCAGGAGGTCCTCACCGTCAAATCCGACGACGTTATGGGTCGTGCCAAGGCGTACGAGGCCATCGTCAAAGGCGACAATATGCCGGTGCCTGGCATCCCCGAGTCGTTCAATGTCCTCGTCCACGAGCTCCGTGGTCTTGGCCTTGAGGTTACATTCGATTAATAGGTTTCAACAGTTAAGTATAGAAACATGGCTTTTAAACAAGAATCACAGTTAAAGACCGATTTCAATTCCATCACCGTCAGTCTGGCGTCGCCCGAATCGATAAAGCGCCGCTCTTATGGTGAGGTTACGAAGCCGGAAACCATCAACTACCGCACCTACAAGCCTGAACGCGACGGTCTGTTTTGCGAGCGCATCTTCGGTCCTACACGTGACTGGGAGTGCCATTGCGGCAAGTACAAACGTATTCGCTATAAGGGCATCGTCTGCGACCGCTGCGGCGTAGAGGTGACAGAGAAGAAAGTGCGTCGTGAGCGTATGGGCCATATTGAACTGGTTGTGCCTATTGCCCATATCTGGTTCTTCCGTTCGCTCCCCAACAAGATAGGTACCCTGCTCAATATTCCTTCCAAGAAGCTGGATCAGGTTATCTATTACGAGAAATACATCGTTCTGCAGCCCGGCAAGGCTATGCTGAACGAAATGCCTGTTCAGAAGCTCGATCTTCTGACCGAGGAGGAATACTATTACATTCAGGACAACCTGCCTGCCGACAACGCTCAGTTGCCCGACAGCGACCCCAACAAGTTCATCGCCGGCATGGGTGCCGAAGCTCTCTACACGTTGCTTGCCGAGCTCGACCTCGACAAGTTGAGCTACGAGCTTCGCGCCAAAGCTTCCCGCGAGACCGCTGTGGCCCGCAAGCAGGACGCCCTCAAACGCCTCAATGTCATTGAGTCGTTCCGCGAATCGCAGCGTGCCATGCAGGCCCGTGGCATGGACAACCGTCCCGAGTGGATGATCATGAACATCATCCCCGTCATTCCGCCCGACCTGCGTCCCCTCGTTCCGCTGGATGGCGGTCGTTTTGCCACATCCGACATCAACGAGCTCTATCGCCGCGTCATAATCCGCAACAACCGCCTGAAACGCCTTGTCGAGATTAAGGCTCCTGAGGTGATTATGCGCAACGAGAAGCGCATGCTTCAGGAGGCTGTCGACTCGCTGTTCGACAACAGCCGCAAGGTCTCCAGCGTCAAGTCGGAGTCCAACCGCGCCCTTAAGTCGCTCTCCGATGCCCTCAAGGGCAAGCAGGGCCGCTTCCGTCAGAACCTGCTCGGTAAGCGTGTCGACTATTCTGGCCGTTCGGTCATTGTGGTCGGTCCCGAGCTGCGCATGCACGAGTGCGGTCTGCCTAAGGACATGGCTGCCGAGCTCTTCAAACCGTATGTCATCCGCAAGCTCCTTGAGCGTGGTCTGGTCAAGACCGTCAAGAGCGCCAAGCGTATCGTTGACCGCAAGGAACCTGTAGTGTGGGAGATCCTCGAGAATATCCTTAAGGGACACCCCATTCTGCTCAACCGTGCACCAACGCTTCACCGTCTGGGTATCCAGGCCTTCCAGCCCCGTCTTGTCGAGGGTAAGGCAATCCGTCTGCATCCGCTTGTCTGTACCGGCTTCAACGCCGACTTCGACGGTGACCAGATGGCTGTGCACGTGCCTATGGGCAATGCCGCTATCCTCGAGGCTCAGCTGCTGATGCTCTCCACCCACAACATTCTCAACCCTGCCAACGGTGCTCCTATCACCGTTCCTTCGCAGGACATGGTGCTGGGTCTGTATTATATGACCAAACCGCGTCGCACCACTGCCGACGAAGTTGTCCATGGCGAGGGCCAGCGTTTCTATTCGGCCGAAGAGGTCATCATCGCCTACAACGAGAAGCGCGTCGACCTTAACGCCTGCATCAGCGTTCAGCTCCCCGTTCCCGAGGGCCACGACGAATATAGCTACATCAAGACCGACCGCACCTTCTCTGAGGTCATCAAAGACAAGGACGGCAAGGTGCTCACCGACATCGACTGCGCCACTCCGGCCGAAGTCGCTGTTCATAGCCGCACCGAATACGAAGTCAAGCGCGATCGCGAAGGCAACGTTATTACCGATGCCAACGGCCACTACATCAAGACCAACCGTCTGCGTACCACTGTCGGCCGTGTCATTTTCAACCAGGTGGTTCCCGACCAGTATGGCTACATCAACCAGGTGATGGGCAAGAAGTCGCTGCGCGACATCATCGGCGACATCTTCACCGAGTGCGGCAACGCCGTCACCGCCACCTTTCTCGACGACATCAAGAATATGGGCTACCGTCAGGCATTCCGTGGTGGTCTCTCCTTCAACCTGGGCGATGTCATCATTCCCGCAGAGAAGGAAAGCCTCATCGAGAAGGCCAATGAGGAGGTCGAAGAGGTTATGGCCCAGTATGCCATGGGTCTTATCACAAACAACGAACGTTACAACCACGTCATCGATATTTGGACCAACACCAACAACCAGCTCACCGAGACCCTCATGAAGCAGCTGAAGGCCGACAACCAGGGCTTCAACCCCATCTTCATGATGTACGACTCTGGTGCTCGTGGTAGCAAGGAGCAGATTCGTCAGCTTTCCGGCATGCGTGGCCTGATGGCCAAGCCTCAGAAGGCAGGCAGCTCCGGCAACGAGATTATTGAGAACCCCATTGTGTCCAACTTCAAGGAAGGCCTCTCGGTGCTCGAGTACTTCATCTCGACCCACGGTGCCCGTAAGGGTCTGGCCGATACCGCTCTGAAGACGGCAGATGCCGGTTACCTCACCCGTCGTTTGGTCGACGTGGCCCACGACGTCATCATCAACGAGGAAGACTGCGGCACCCTCCGCGGCCTGCCCACCACCGCCCTCAAGAAGGGTGAGGATATCGTGCAGAGCCTCGGCGAGAAGATTCTTGGCCGCACCTCGGTCCACGATATCTATCATCCTCAGACCGGCGAACTCATTGCCCGTGCGGGCGAAGAGCTCACCGAAGAGATCTGCAAGAAGATCGAGGAGTCGCCAATCGAGGAGGTCGAGATTCGTTCCGTACTCACCTGCGAGTCGAAGCACGGTGTCTGCGCCAAGTGCTACGGCCGCAACCTTGCCACTGGCAAGATGGTGCAGAAGGGCGAGGCCGTCGGCGTCATTGCCGCACAGGCCATCGGTGAGCCTGGTACACAGCTCACCCTGCGTACCTTCCACGTCGGCGGTGTGGCCGGTGGCAACATCGGTACCACCTCGAGCCTGCAGGCCAAATACGACGGTCGCCTCGTCATCGACGAGCTCCGCTCCATACCCTATACCGACAACGAAGGCGACAGCTACCATATCGTCATGGGCCGTTCGGCTGAGATGCGCATTGTCGACACCAAAACCGAAGTCACCCTCTTCTCGTCGCTCCTGCCCTATGGCGCCAAGCTCTACAAAGCTTCGGGCGACCTGCTTGCCAAGGGCGACCTCATTGCCGAGTGGGATCCTTACAATGCCGTCATCATCTCTGATGTGGCCGGTAAGGTCAGCTTCGAGAATGTCATCGAGAACGTCACCTTCCGTGTCGAAAGCGATGCCCAGACCGGTCTGCAGGACAAGGTCGTCATCGAGAGCCGTCAGCGCACCAAGAATCCGACCCTCAACATTGTCGACAGCGAGGGCAATATCCTCAAGGTCTACGACCTCCCGGTCGGTGCCCATATCGGCGTCGAGCAGGGTCAGGACCTGAAGGCCGGCGACATCATGGTCAAGATTCCGCGTTCGTTCGGCAAGGCCGGCGATATCACGGGCGGTCTGCCCCGCGTCACCGAGCTCTTCGAGGCCCGCAACCCATCCGACCCCGCCATTGTGGCCGAAATCGATGGTATCGTCTCCATCGCCAAACGCCTCAAACGCGGCAACCGCGAAGTCACCATCACCTCGAAGACCGGCGAACAGCGCTCCTACCTTATCCCCACCTCGAAGCAGATTCTGGCTCAGGACAGCGACTATGTCAAGGCTGGCACACCGCTCTCCGACGGCGCCATCACCCCGAGCGACATCCTCGCCATCAAGGGACCCATGAAGGTGCAGGAATACATCGTCAACGAGGTTCAGGAGGTCTATCGTCTGCAGGGTGTGAAGATCAACGACAAGCACTTCGAAGTCATCGTTCGTCAGATGATGCGCAAGGTCGAAATCGAAGACCCGGGCGACACCCGCTTCCTCGAAGGCGACCTCGTCAACCGACTCGACTTCAACGACGTCAATGACAACATCTTCGGCATGAAGGTTGTCGAGGATGCCGGCGACAGCACCACGCTTTCGGTTGGTCAGATTGTCACCGCCCGCGAGCTGCGCGACGAGAACTCTGCCCTGCGCCGTCAGGACAAGAAGCTCGTCAGCGTGCGCGACGCCCGTCCGGCCACCTGCAAGCAGATACTTCAGGGTATCACCCGCGCCTCGCTGCAGACCAAGTCGTTCATCTCGGCTGCTTCGTTCCAGGAGACCACCAAGGTGCTCACCGACGCCGCCATCAATGCCAAGTGCGACACGCTGCAGGGCATGAAGGAGAACGTTATCGTCGGCCACCTGATTCCCGCCGGCACCGGCCTGCGCGAATATCAGGACATCATCGTGGGCAATGCTCCCGCCATGAGTGCTGCCAAGCAGAAATAAAATGCAATTTATGCGCCCTTTCTGTGGCGATAAAGAACCAACCTGCGGGGCGGCAGACTTTCAAGTCTGCCGCCCTGTTTTTTTTTGCTCTGCCCAAGCCGGCAAAGCTGAATTCAAGTTATAAACGCAACACCAAGGGAGTAAATTGTTGACCTGATTGCTGGTGCAAATATAGCAAAAACATTTCATAAGGAGATCTGAAGCCGAATCTTTTTCTTGGACGGTGATTGATGAGGTTGCAGGCA